>CAISIV010000240.1 GCA_903885555.1 uncultured Hyphomicrobiales bacterium | reverse complement strand
GGCTTGCCCGCCAGAACCTCGGGGTCCTCGGGATCGAGGTCGAGACCGACGTTGAAAGCCTCTTTAAGGTCGGCGTGTTTGGGATCGAGCCGTTCGGCCGACATGCCGACATAGCCGCGATTGTGCTTGGACTTCGCGATCGACAAATCAGCTTTGGTGGCCTCTGGCAGCGCGAAGAACGACTTCGAGGCCGCGAACACCTTGTCCATCAGCTCCTGCGGCACGCCGTGATTGCGGACGTAAAAGAAGCCAATGTCGCGGCAGGCACTGCCGATGTTTTTGGCAATCCTGTCGATGGCTACGGGATCTTTATCCCGCAGGCCGCTCAAATCGATCACCTCAAGCATCGCAGGCCTCCGGCAAAACACGCAAAGCACGCTGGTAATGCTAGCGTTGCAATAATCAGACCGCCCTCCGGCGAATGGCACGGCACTTGCTCGTTAGGGACCGGGCAATTGTATACAATAGGAGGTAGGCGTGGGTGGCTTTCTGAATTTGAACCGTCGGCATTTCCTGCAAGGCACTGCCGCTGCGGCACTGGCCGGCACAACCGGCATCCGGCTCGCTCAGGCGGCCGATGTAACGATCGGCATCGTTTATGTCGGTCCGCGCGATGACTACGGCTGGAACCAGGCGCATGCGGTCGCCGCCAAGGCGCTGAAATCGGTTTCGGGCGTCAAAGTGGTCGAGGAAGAGAACGTCCCCGAGACGGACGCCTGCTCCAAGACCATGGAATCCATGATCAATCTCGACGGCGCCAAGATCGTTCTCGGCACCTCGTTCGGCTATTACGCGCCCTTCATGGTCGACATGGCCAAGAAATATTCGGCCGTGCAGTTGCGCCACGCGGCGCCGTTGTGGACCGAGAAGGACCCAAAGAACCTCGGCAGCTATTTCGGCTACCTGAACCAGGCTCACTACGTCGACGGCGTCGCCGCGGGCCTGTCCACCAAGTCGAACAAGCTCGGCTTCGTCGCCGCCAAGCCGATTTCTTCCGTGCTGAGCAACATCAACTCGTTCCTGCTCGGCGCCAAGTCGACCAACCCGAACGCCACCGTCCAGGTCATCTTCACAGGCGACTGGTCCTTGCCGGTTCGCGAAGCCGAAGCGACCAACGCGCTGGTCGATGCCGGTTGCGACGTCATCACCTGCCACGTGGACGGCCCCAAGGTCGTCATCGAGACCGCCGAAAAGCGCGGCGCCAAGACCTGTGGCCATAACGCCTCGCAGGCCCCGCTGGCACCGAAGGGCTTCATCACCGGCGCGGAATACAAGTGGATCACGATCTACAAGGGCTACGCCGACGCGCTTGCCGCCGGCAAAGCACTGCCGAACATGGTCAGCGGCGGCTACGAAGCCGACATGGTGGCGAACTCGCCGTTCGGCGCCGGCTGCACGCCGGAAGCCAAGAAGGCAGCGGAAGCTGCCATCGCAGGCCTCAAAGCCAAGAAGCCGATCTACACCGCCGGTCTGAAAGACAACAAAGGCAAGGTCGTCATGGACAAGACCTATGACAACCTCGATCCCTACCTCGATCAGATGAACTACCTTCTTGAGGGCGTTGTCGGCTCGATTACCTGAGCCGAGCACCGTCAATGGCCGAAGTCGCCGACCAGTTGCGTACGTCACCCGCCGCAACGCGTATGAACGATCTGTCCATACGCGTCCGGCGCAGTGCCGAATATATCGCGATCCCCTTGATCGCATTGGTGGCTTCGGCCGTTTTGTTTTCGATTTTCCTGCTCGCGCTGGGAAAATCGCCGGCTGACTTTTTCCAGCTCGTGATCCGCGGCGGCTTCAGCTCCGCCTTCTCCTTGCAAAACACATTGCAACGCTCGGCGCCGTTGATCTTGACGGCGCTGGCCGTTGCCGTACCGGCACGCATCGGCCTGGTCATGATCGGCGGCGAAGGCGCGCTGGTCATGGGCGGGTTTGCCGCCGCCGCGCTTTCGATCCCGATGGTGGTCGGTCATTGGCCGCCGCTGCTGGTCTGGCTGATCATGGCTGTCATGGCCGCGATCGTTGGTGGCATCTGGGTCGGCATCGTCGGCTATCTGCGTCACGCGCGTGGCGTCAACGAAACGATCTCGTCGTTGCTGCTGACCTATATCGGCATCGCGATCATGAACTTCTTTGTTGAAGGCGTGCTGCGCGACCTGACCAATCCGAACAAGCCGTCGACCCGCCCGCTCGGCGACGCCTATATGCTGCCGAAGATCCCGGGTACCGATGTGCACTGGGGCCTCGCGGTCGGCGTCATTCTGGCCATCGTGCTGCAAGTCCTGCTGTCGCGCACGACCTTCGGCTTCGCGGTCCGCGTTGCCGGCGGCAACGCCCGCGCGGCGCTGGCGCAAGGCCTGCCGGTCGGCAAGCTCATCGTCATCTGCTGCATGATCGCCGGCGCCTGCGCCGGTCTTGCCGGCTTCTTCGAGGTCGCCGCCATCCAGGGCAGCGCCAATGCCTCGCTGGTCGCGGTTACGGCTTTACCGGCATTCTGGTCGCCTTCCTCGCCCGGCATAATCCGATCGCCATCATTCCGGTCGCCATCATGTTCGGCGGCATCGTCGCCTCGGGCGGCCTGATCCAGCGCCGCATGGATCTGCCCGACGCCACCGTTCTCGTCCTGCAGGGCCTGACCTTCGTCGTACTGCTGACGTCGGAGACTTTGTACGGCCGCTTCAAGATCTTCCAGCCGCCAACCACGGGCGACCGCACATGAGCGACAGCGCATTCGCGATTGTCTTTTTTGCCATCATCGGCGGCGCGCTCCGCGTTTCGACGCCCTTCATGTTCGTGGCGCTCGGCGAATGCCTGACGGAAAAATCCGGCCGCGTGAATCTCGGCCTCGAAGGCACTTTGGTGCTCGGCGCCATGACCGCCTACGCGGTGTCGTATCATTCCGGCTATCCGTGGCTCGGCGTCTTTGCCGCTGGCCTGTCCGGCGCCGTGCTGGGCGGCATGCACGGCTATATCTGCAAGCTGCCGAAAGTGAACGACATTGCGGTGGGCATCGCCATGATGCTGTTCGGCACCGGCATCGCCTTCTTTTTCGGCAAGGCCTATATCCAGCCCTCCGCGCCGCGTCTTGAATCCTTCTCGCTCGGCGCCTGGACCGGCAATGCGCAGATCACCACCGCGCTGCAGATCAATCCGCTGCTGCTGGTCGGCATCGTCGTCGCGCTGCTGATGGCCTGGGCCTTCGCCAACACCAAATGGGGCCTGATCGTGCGCATGGCGGGCGACAGCGCGCCGGCAGCGACCGCAATGGGCGTATCGGTCGATCTGGTGCGTTTTCTCTCGACTATGGCCGGCGGCTTCCTCGCCGGCGTCGGCGGCGCCTTCCTGTCGCTGTTCTATCCGGGCTCATGGAATCAAGGCCTGTCGTCGGGTCAGGGCCTGATGGCCGTTGCGCTCGTGATTTTTGCGCGCTGGGCGCCGGTCCGCTGCATCATTGCAGCGCTGCTGTTCGGCGCTGCCGGCGCCATCGGCCCGGCGCTTCAATCGGTCGGCATCACGCAGGGCTACTATTTCTTCAACGCTGCGCCTTACATCCTGACGCTCGGCATCATGATCGCGTCGGCGGGTTCGAAGAAGGCCATGCGCGACGTTCCCGGCGAGTTGAGCATCACAAAGTAGCGTAAAGTACGGAGGTCCTCATGAGCGCGCTTGGCGGTCTGAACAAAACTCCGAACGGCGTCGTCATCGGTCTGGTGCAGCTCGCGCTGCCGGCCGTGAAGACGCCCGCTGACCTCGCTGCGCAGACGCAGCGTATCGTCGCCATGGTCGGTAAGGCGCGCCGCAATATGCCGACGATGGATCTTGTCGTATTTCCCGAATACGCGCTGCACGGCCTGTCGATGGACACCAATCCGGCGATCATGTGCTCGCTTGACGGCCCGGAAGTCGCAGCCTTCAAGCAGGCCTGCATCGACAACAATATCTGGGGCTGCTTTTCCATCATGGAGCAGAACCCGGGCGCCTATCCGTTTAATTCCGGGCTGATCATCGACAACACCGGCGCGGTCAAACTCTATTACCGCAAGATGCACCCTTGGGTGCCGGTCGAACCATGGGAGCCGGGCGACATCGGCATTCCGGTGATCGACGGGCCGAAGGGCGCGAAGATCGCGCTGATCATCTGCCACGACGGCATGTTCCCGGAGATGGCGCGCGAGTGCGCCTACAAGGGCGCCGAAATCATGATCCGCACCGCCGGATACACCGCGCCGGTGCGCGACGCCTGGCGCTTCACCAACCAGTCGAACTCGTTCTGTAACCTGATGGTCACCGCCAATGTCTGCATGTGCGGCACCGACGGCACCTTCGACTCGATGGGCGAAGGCATGATCGTCAATTTCGACGGCACCATCATTGCGCACGGCACCTCAGGCCGCGCCGATGAGATCATCACAGCGGAAGTTCGTCCCGACTTGGTGCGCGAGGCGCGCAAGCACTGGTCGGTCGAAAACAACATCTATCAGTTCGGCCATCGCGGCTTCACCGCCGTCGCCGGCGGCGCGCAGGACTGTCCCTACACCTACATGCAGGACCTCGCCGCCGGCCGTTACAAGCTGCCGTGGGAGAACGAGGTCGTCCACACCGACGGCACCTCGTGCGGCTTCCCTGCGCCGGCACGCCGCTTCGGCGAACGTCTCGACAAGGCCGCGGAGTAATCATGGCTACCATCAAGAGCGACCCCTATCTCTGGCCGTTCGACGGCGACCTGCGGCCTGACAACACCGCGATCATCGTCATCGACATGCAGACCGATTTCTGCGCGCCCGGCGGCTATGTCGACAAGATGGGCTACGACTTGTCCCTCACACGAGGCCCCATCAAGCCGATCCAGACCGTGCTCGAAGCCATGCGGTCCAAAGGCTACGGCATCATTCATACGCGCGAAGGCCACCGGCCCGATCTCGCCGACCTGCCCGCCAACAAGCGCTGGCGCTCGCAGCAGATCGGCGCCGGCATCGGCGATGTCGGCCCCTGCGGAAGGATACTTATTCGCGGCGAACCGGGCTGGGAAATCATCCCCGAGCTCAAGCCCATTGCCGGCGAGCCGATCATCGACAAGCCCGGCAAAGGCTCGTTCTGCGCTACCGATCTCGAACTGCTGCTGCGCACCAAGGGCTGGCGCAACATCGTGCTGTCCGGCGTGACGACGGATGTCTGTGTCCACACCACCATGCGCGAGGCCAACGACCGCGGCTTCGAATGCCTGCTGCTCGAGGACTGCTGCGCGGCGACCGATCGCGGCAACCATGACGCGGCGATCAAGATGATCAAGATGCAAGGCGGCGTATTCGGCGCGGTGTCTAACTCGAGAGATTTCGTGGAGAAACTGCCATGAGTGCCGTCGAAGCTCTTCCGCTCGTGACGCAGAAGCAGGCGATCTCGATCGAAACCATCGGCATGACCAAGATCTTCGGCAGCTTTGCGGCGCTTGAAGACGTGTCGATGAAGGTCGAGGCCGGCACCTTCCACGCGCTGCTCGGCGAAAACGGCGCCGGTAAGTCGACGCTCGTCAAATGCATCATGGGCTACTATCAGGCGACGCGCGGCAGCGTGATGCTCGATGGCCACGAAGTCGACATTCGCAATCCGCGCGATGCCCGCGCGCGCGGTGTCGGCATGGTCTACCAGCACTTCACGCTGGTGCCGTCGCTGACCGGCGCCGAAAACCTGGTGATCAGCCGCGCCGACGCGCCGGCCGTGATCAACTGGAAGAAGGAAATTCCCGCGCTCAACGCCTTCCTCGACCGCATGCCGTTCCGCGTGCCGCTCGACGTGCCGGTGTCGTCGCTTGCCGCCGGTGAAAAGCAGAAGCTCGAAATCCTCAAGCTTTTGTATCTCGACCAGCGCCTGATGATCCTCGATGAGCCGACCTCGGTGCTGACCCCCGGCGAAGCCGACGAAATGCTCGGCCTGCTGCGCGGCATGACGCAGCGCAAGGAAATCACGGTCATCATGATCTCGCACAAGTTCCGCGAGGTCACGACGTTCTGCGACAGCGTCACCGTGCTGCGCCGCGGCCGCATGGTCGGCGGCGGCAAGGTGTCGGACCTGACGACCACCGACATGGCCAAGATGATGATCGGCGACACCGTCATCCGCGAGCGCGCGGGACGCAAGCCGATGCCGCCGGGCGACACCGTGCTCGAACTCGCCGCTTTGGTAGCAGAGGACGACGAAGGTCTGCCCGCGCTCGACAAGCTCACGCTCAAGGTCAATGCCGGCGAGATCGTCGGCATCGCCGGCGTCTCCGGCAACGGTCAATCCGAACTGGTCGAGGTGCTGTCCGGCCAGCGGCCGCTCACCGACGGCCGTATCATCGTCAAGAAACAGCCCTTCGAGCCGGACCGCGACACCTATCACCGCATGAAGATCTTCGGCCTGCCCGAAGAGCCTTTGAAGAACGCGACGGTGCCGAAGATGACGGTGGCCGAGAACATGGCATTCCGCACTTTCGACAAGCCGCCGACCGCGAAATTCGGCTGGTGGCTGTCGCCCGGGCCCATGCGGGTCAAGGCGCGCGAACTGATCGAGCGCTACCGCGTCAAGACGCAATCGCCGGAATCCGCCATCGCTGACCTCTCCGGCGGCAATGTGCAGCGCGCCGTGCTGGCGCGCGAACTGTCGAGCGACGTCGACGTGCTGATCGTCGCCAATCCCTGCTTCGGCCTCGACTTCGCATCGGTCGCCGAAATCCGCGGCCAGATCATGGAGCAGCGCAACCGCGGCGCCGCCGTGTTATTGGTCTCCGAGGATCTCGACGAGATTCTCGAACTGGCCGACCGCGTCGCGGTCATGTCCGGCGGCACGATCAATTACGTCGCGCCGATCGGCGAGACCGACCGCACGACCATCGGCCAGCATATGGCCGGGCACTAAAAAGGCTCTTCGACTATGCGCAAGATTTCGTGTGCCTACGTCATCGCGCGCGCCGACAAACCGGCCTTGGCCGCGCAGGACATCGCCATTGACGGCGGCACCATCGCCTCCGTCGCCGGCGGGCCGACCGGCAGCAACCTCATCGCCCTGCCGGCGCTGGTGAACTGCCACGACCATGGCCGCTCGGCGCGGCCCAGCTCGATCGGCGGCAGCGGCAAGCCGCTGGAATCCTGGATCAGCTATGCCGGCCTGCTTCCTTCGGTCGATCCTTATCTCAACAGCCTGGTGTCCTGCGCGCATAGTGCGCTCGGCGGCGCCGGCACGGTGATGATGCACTACACGCGGGCGCAAGGGCTGACCGATCTGCCGACCGAAGCCGCCGAAGTCGCACGCGCCGCCAAGGATGTCGGCATCCGCGTCGGATTCGCCGTCTCAATGAAAGACCGCAACCCGCTGGTCTACGGCCCGTCGGATTCGATCCTCGCCGTGCTGTCGCCGGAAGGCCGCGCCGAAATCACCAAGCGCCTGCTGAAGACGCCGCTCAAGCCGCTCGAATTCATTGCTTTGGTCGAGGCTGTCAGCGCCGCGGCGCATTCGCCGACCTTCGACGTGCAGTTCGGCCCGAACGGCGTGCAGTGGTGCAGCCATGAATTGCTCGAAGCGATTGCCGATGCCTCGAAGCGCACCGGCCGCCACATCCACATGCATCTGCTGGAGACGCGCTACCAGCGCGAATGGCTGGACAAGAATTATCCGGATGGCGTCGTGAAATATCTCGATTCCATCGGCTTCCTGTCGCCGCGCCTGACATTGGCGCACTGCGTCTGGACCAGGCCCGACGAACTCGAACTGCTGGCGGCGCGCGGCGTCACCATATCGGCCAACCATTCCTCGAACCTGCATCTGCGCTCCGGCATTCCGCCGGTGCAGACGATGCTGGCCAAAGGCTGCAACGTCGCGCTCGGCATCGATGCCGGCGCGTTCGACGAGGACGACGACGCGGTGCGCGAGATGCGTGTCGCCAAGCTGCTGCAGGTCGGCATCGGCTTCGACGTCAAGGTGAGCTACAGCGACGTGCTCAAGATGGCCTTCAGCACAGGCCACCTTGGCGTCATGAACAAGGCGCGCGACTGCCGGCTCGAAGCCGGCGAACCGGCCGATGTGCTGCTGCTCGACTGGAGCAAGATCAACGACGAGAACCTGCGGGCCGACATCGATCCGATCCCGGTGTTTTTCGCCCGCGCCAATGCAAGCCATATCGCCGAGCTGATCGTTGCCGGCCGGACCATCGTGAAAAACGGCGCCGTGACGAATGTCGATTATGCGTCGGCGCGCAAGGAAGTGCTGGAGCGCATGCGGGCCGGCCTCAAGCGCGAGCCACTGCTGGCCGACATGCCGGCGCTCGATGAGGCGATCAAGCGGTTCTACCAGGACCCGGTCTGCTGCTAACGGGCTGCCGGCCGAGCTTCAGTACAAGCGACAGCCCTGGCCACCCGGGAGTTATGCTATCGATCTGCGATGACAAGTATCGTCTGGTTTCGGCAGGATCTGCGCACGCACGATAATCCTGCGTTGGCAGCCGCTGCGGCGCGCGGCGCGGTCGTTCCGATTTTCATTCTCGACGACACGGTTTCTGAATCAAGCTGGCCGCTCGGCGGCGCCAGCCGTTGGTGGCTGCACCACAGCCTTGCAGCTCTCCGCGCCGATCTCGGTCACTTGAGCCTGTTCAAGGGAGACCCATGTGATCTGTTGCCCGAGATTATCGGGAAGACAGGCGCAGCGGCGGTCTACTGGAATCGTTGCTACGAGCCGTTCGCAATCGCTCGCGACAAGAAATTGAAGGCATCGCTGAAAGAACGCGGTATCGACGTTCACAGTTTCAATGGCTCGCTTCTCCATGAACCATGGGAGCTCGCGACCGGCAGCGGCGGGCCGTATAAGGTCTACACGCCGTTCTGGCGCGCGAGCCTTGGCAAACCCGTTGCTGCACCGTTGCCGGCTCCAAATATTGCAATCGATGCATCCGCGGCGCCGGGTGACAGTCTGTCCGATTGGGGGCTGCTTCCGAGCCAACCGGATTGGGCCGCTGGCTGGGAAACGCAATGGAAGCCTGGCGAAGTCGGTGCCCGTGAACAGTTCGATGAATTCGTGGAAAACGGTCTGGCCAGATATCGCGATTGCCGCGATCGACCGGATTTGAAAGCAACTTCGCGGCTCTCACCACATCTACACTGGGGTGAAATCTCGCCGCGCCAGATTTGGACACGCCTCGCGCTTGACGCGGAAGACCCGCTCAAGCGCGCCGGTGCGGAGAAGTTCTTGAGCGAAATCGGCTGGCGGGAATTTGCCCATCATCTCCTTTTTCACTTCCCCACAATTCCGGAACAAAACTGGCGGCGCAACTTCGACGCCTATCCGTGGCGGGAAAACGCCGGCGATCTCGGGGCCTGGCAGAAGGGGATGACCGGATACCCGCTGGTTGACGCCGGCATGCGTGAACTCTGGCGCACCGGCTGGATGCACAATCGCGTGCGAATGGTGGTGGCGAGCTTCCTGGTCAAGCACCTGAGGATCGATTGGCGGCGGGGCGAGGCATGGTTTTGGGATACGCTGCTCGATGCCGACCTCGCGAATAATGCCGCCGGCTGGCAGTGGGTGGCGGGAAGCGGCGCCGATGCTTCGCCCTATTTCAGAATTTTCAATCCAGTCACTCAAGGCAAGAAGTTCGATCCGAACGGCGACTATGTGCGCCGCTGGTGTCCGGAACTTGCACGGCTGCCAACCGGGTTCATCCACGAACCGTTCAACGCCGATCCTGAAACGCTGGCGCGGGCCGGCATTGTGCTTGGATCGACCTATCCGCTTCCGATCGTCGATCACGATGAGGCTCGCAAGGCCGCACTCGACGGTTACAAAAAGGTCGGCGCGTAGGTCTCCAAAACAAAAACAGCCCTATGCGCTTATCCGGCGCATAGGGCTGTTCTGGCGGAGAGGGAGGGATTTTCCTCTCAGTGCAAGAAATGCTTATAAATCAAGGGTTTCGTGGCTGCCTTCTAGCGCTTTGTGTACCAGTCGAGTGTCCCTTTTGTCGAGACTCGGTTTGGCGGGGCCCGACAATCCGAACAGTTTTAGCCGGCCTAGGAAGCACTGATTCTGGCGCCGGCCGGGGGGAAATCGCATAGGGGCCATGAAATCGCGCGTACTGGGATTTCTGGGCAATTGCTAGCTATGCCGCATGCGGTTCGCCGGCCCAGCAAGTATCATCCTACTATTATCCGAGCAAAGTCCGCATCGGGCGCTAAAATCGCTCGTACGGCGCGTTCTGGGCGATGAAGAGCCATCCCAGATGGGCTCCTCTCGACGCGCGACGATGCCTGCTCAATGGCAAAAGCGCACGAGGCACTGGGGCATCACGCGACCTGACGGCCCTGCGCTCCCCAATATCTCGCGCGCAATGTTTTCTTGTCTGTCTTGCCATTGAACAACCGCGGCAGGGCGTCGATGAAATCGACGCTTCGCGGCTTCTTATAGCTGGCGATCAGACTGCGGCAGTGCTCAATCAATTCCAGTTCGGAGGTCTTCGCGCCTTCGCGCGTCACAACACATGCCTTGACCGATTCGCCCCACTCCGCATCCGGCACCGCGATCACCGCAACTTCGGCGACGGCAGGATGTTTGCGCAGCGCCTCCTCGACTTCCCACGAATAGATATTTTCGCCGCCGGAGATGATCATGTCCTTCTTCCGGTCCATGATGTAGAGAAAACCCTCATCGTCTAGCCGCCCGAGATCCTGCGTGTGCATCCAGCCGTCGCGCAACG
Source organism: uncultured Hyphomicrobiales bacterium (assembly GCA_903885555.1). Classification (GTDB taxonomy): domain Bacteria; phylum Pseudomonadota; class Alphaproteobacteria; order Rhizobiales; family Xanthobacteraceae; genus Pseudolabrys. The sequence goes on along the minus strand of CAISIV010000240.1, from coordinate 3,692 downwards.
CCTCGATCGTCGCCGCGGTGTTATTCCAGTAGCCCTTCATCGTCGCAGCAGACTTGATCAGCACTTCGCCGATCTCGCCGGGCGCCGCGTACTCACCGTTATCGGCAAGGATCCGCAATTGCGTGCCTGAATAAGGCTGTCCGGCCGAGCTCAGCCGCGTAACGAGACGCTCGTCCCCCTCCAGCACATGATCATGGGCCTTGAGCGTGGTTCCGCCGAGGCACTCGGTCATACCGTAGACCTGATGAAAGATCGAACCGAATGCGGCGATTGCCCTGCGCAGCAATGGCACCGGCATCGGCGCAGAGGCATAGTGCACACATTGCAGCGTGCGGACATCGAAGTTCGCCCGCTCCGGGGCGTCGAGTATCCGGCCGATCATGATCGGCGCCAGATGCATCGCAGTCACCCGCTCGCGCTCGATTGCCTTCAGCACGGTCACCGGATCGAAGATGTTCTGTAGAATGATCGTTCCACCGAGATAGAGAAAGCCGAACGATTCGATGCGTGCGCCGACGTGAAACAACGGCATTACGATCAGCGCCGTGATTGGTTCAAGTGCGCCGCTTTCGTGCGACAATGTGCGCGAAGCCTCAATCATTGCCGCGTGGGTGTACATCACCCCTTTCGGCTTGCCGGTGGTGCCGCTGGTATAGATGAGATAGGCGATGTCCTCGGGTGAAGCGCGCAGCGGCGGCTCGGCCTCTGGCGCTTGTGCCAATGCTTCTTCATACTCTTCGACGCCACGGCCGAATGTCATGACAAGTCGCAGGCTCGGGATGCGGGCCTTCATTGCAGCGGCTGCCTCGGCAAAGTCGGCTTCATAGAACAGAGCAGCCGGCTGCGCGTCGCGGCAGATTTCCTCGATCTCAGGAATGCTCAGTCGGTGATTGATACAGATGGTAATGAAGCCCGTCAGTTCGCCAGCTCCGAACAATTCGAGAACTTCATTGCGGTTACGCGACAAAATCGCAACCCGCTCCTGCTGGCGAATGCCCTTACCAAGCAATGCATTGCTGGCGCGGTAAACACGCCGGGCGAATTCGCGGTGCGTAAAGCGGAGGTCTTCGAACACCAGGCCGAGACGATCACCGTGCAATGCCGCATTACGCTGGATCAGGTCACCGAGAATCATGGGAGTTCCTTGAACGATGCGTGAAGATGATGCTACTTGAGCCAGGTGGGATCACGTTTGTCGCGAAGACTAGCTATGCCCTCACGCGCCTCAGCGCCTACAGCCGTCTGCTGAAAACGTCTCTCAATGTTGTCAAGCAAGGCGGCGTCAACCACCGGTTCGGAAAGCTGTCGGAGGTGTTCCTTGGCAATGGCGAAGGCCTCGGGTGCTGCTTTTTTGAATTCTGCCGCGAGCGACCGTACGCGCTCTTCCAGATCATCGGCCGCGCACACGTCGTGAACCAGACCGATGGCCAGTGCTTGCGCCGCCGACAGACGATCGCCGCAGAGCAGATAGCGCCGCGCTTGGCGTGCGCCAACGGCGCGGACCAAATAAGGCGCAAGAACGCTTGGCGCTAAGCCAAGGCGCACCTCGGGCACCGCGAAACGAGCGGCATCCGTGGCAACGACCGCGTCGCAGCAGGCCACCAGCCCGCAACCGGCGCCGATCGCCAAACCGTGCACGACGGCGATGGTCGGCTTCGGCATTTCGTCCAGCAGCATCCATATGTCGGGGATACGCAAGCCTTTTCCGTGTCCGCCGATGGCGCCGACATCCGCGCCGGAGCAGAAATGCCGCCCTGCGCCGCGCAGCACGATGACACGCGCCTCGCGTTGCCGCGCAAAACCGGTGAGCGCTTCTCCAAACAGAGCGAGCGTCTCGCCGTCCAGTGCATTGCCGCGGTCGGGTCGGTTCAGCGTGATGGTTGCAACACCATTAGCGTCGAGTACCGACAGAAGCTTGGACTGTTCAGCTGTCATTGCGCGATTTTCACACCTGAAATATCGATAAGGTTCTTGGAGTGAGCACGCTCGGCAGAAATCGCCTTCTTAAAGTCTGCGGCAGAATTGCCGACCGCGTCATAACCGGCTGTCACGTACTTGCTGCGAAAGCTGTCCGACCGGACAATATCGCCGATGATCTTCGACAAAGTATCGATGCGGTCACGGGGAGTATTGGCCGGCGCGAACGAGCCGAACCAGGTCTCATAGCCAATCGGCTCAACTCCGACATCTTGGATTGTCGGCACTTCCGGCAGGTTTGGGTCGCGCTTGCTGCCGGTGACGAGCAGGCCCCTTGCCTTCCCCGACCTGATGCGTTCGAGCACCGGTTCGGTTGAGATCGGCAGCATCAGCTGGACCTCGCCGCGCTCGAAGGCGAGCATCGCGGGCGCTGCGCCCTGATAGGGCACGTGCAACACCTTCAACCCGGTCTTCTTCGCCAGCCATTCGACCACCAGATGGCTGTCGCCGCCTGTGCCGAACGAGGCAAACGACAGCTTATCGGGCTGTTGCTTTGAAAGTGCGACCAGGTCGGCAAACGTCTTCACGTCGACCGAGGTGCTGATCATAAGGACCTGACGCCCCATCACCAGATTGGTGACCGGCTCCAGATCCTTCTCCGCATCGTAAGGAAGCGACTTGTACAGAAACGGATTGAGCGTGATGGTGCTCGAGGTGAGAAAGCAGATCGTATAGCCATCAGGCTCCGCGCTTTTGCACGCGGCGGCGCCGATGCTGGTGTTGCCGCCCGGCTTATTCTCGACAATGAGCGATTGCCCCGTGCGCTCGCGAAAGCTCTCCCCGACTGCGCGCGCCAAAACGTCGACTGGACCGCCCGCCGCGAACGGCACAATAACCCTGACCGGGCGCGACGGAAACGTTTCGGCATTCGCAGGCAACGCGACAAATGACGCAGCGATCGCCAAAGACGAAAGTATGCTCACGAGACGCATGTCTATTTTTCTCCCTTATTTTTTGATCGTTAGCCGCAGGCCTTAAGGCCATGTCGGTTGGTACGCGCGAGACGAAAGTGATCCGTTGTTTGCCTTCGTTATTGATGCGGCTTTTGGCTCCCCTGAGGTCTACCCGAAAGCTCTTGCAGGATTTCGCCGGTATGCTCCCCGAGGGTCGGGGGCGGACGCGATTGAATGTCGCGGCTGCCATCAATCAAGATCGGCCGATGGACAAGCGTCAATGGACCTTCGGTCGGGTGTTCCTGCTGATAGAACGTCTCTAGGTGCTTGATCTGCGGATCGTCCAACACCTCCGGCACTGTCTGCACCGGCGCGAACGGCACGTCAGCGCGATCGAGCTTGGTCATCCAGTACGGGCGATCTTTACAGACGAAGGCCGCGGCAAGCTCCTTTTCCAGAATTGTGTAATGACGGACACGGCCGTCTCTCGTTGCAAAGCGCTCATCGGTCTTCAGTTCGGGACGTCCGATCACGTCCACCAGGCTTTCCCAGAATTTTTGCGGCGATGACAAATGGAGCGCGAGCAACTTTCCATCGGAACATTTGAACGCATAGGACTGTGAGCTGGCGACGCGGGTGCGTGGCTTGTTATCGATCTGCAGCCGCGTGAAATTGGAAAACGCGTCAGGACCGAACGCGACCGCCGCCTCCAGCATGTTGGTTTCGACGCGGCGCCCTCGCCCGGTCTTCTCGCGTTCGTAGAGCGCCCCGAGAATGCCGCTCGCCGCGTACATGCCGGTCACATTGTCCGAGATCGTCGGG
>CAISIV010000239.1 GCA_903885555.1 uncultured Hyphomicrobiales bacterium | reverse complement strand
CCTGTCGCTCACCATCGCGCCCGGCGAGATGGTGACGCTGATGGGGCGCAACGGTATGGGCAAGACAACGACCGTGCGTTCGGTCCGACTTTCTCGGATGCCAAGTTCGGGCTCGGAAAAAACCGCCGTCGGCACGTTGCGATGATCGACCTTGGTCGGCTTGCCGCCGTACACCGTGTCGGCGAAGGCGTGGCCCTCGCGGATCGCGACCGGCGTGAGATTGACGCGATTGGTGACATCGCCGACCGCGTAGATATTCGGCACCGCGGTTCGCGAATATTCGTCGACTTCGATGCCACCGTGCTCATGGCACGTCAGGCCGACGTTTTCGCATCCCAAGCCCATGACGTTCGGCCGACGGCCGATCGCAAACATCACCTTGTCGGCGGGCACGGCACTGCCGTCGGACAGTTTCACCTGATAGGCGTCACCGGTTTTCTCGATCGCATCGACGGTATGGCCGCAGGTCACGGTAATGCCGCGCGCGCCCATCTCGCCGCGCAAATGCTCGCGCACGTCATCATCAAAGCCGCGCAGAATGTTTTCGCCGCGATAGACCAGCGTCACCTTGCTGCCGAGACCGGCGAAGATGCAGGCGAATTCCAAAGCGATATAGCCGCCACCCTGAATCACAATACGCTTGGGCAGCTCTTTCAGGTCCAGCGCTTCGTTCGATGAAATCGCATATTCGAGCCCCGGAATTTTCGGACCCATATGCGGCCAGCCGCCGGTCGCAATCAAAATGGTCTCGGCACGAACCTTGGCGCCGGTAGACAGCCGCACGGTGTGCGCGTCTTCCATCACGGCGCGGGCTTTGACGATCTCAACCTTGTAGCGTTCGAGCGTCGATGTGTAGGCCGCCTCAAGCCGCTTGGTCTCGAGATCCTTGTTGGCGATCAGCGTCGCCCAGTCGAACACCGGCTTGTCGACCTTCCAGCCGAAGCCGGCCGCGTCCTCGAATTCATGGGCAAACCGCGAAGCATAGACCAGCAGCTTCTTGGGCACGCAGCCGCGAATGACGCAGGTGCCGCCGACGCGGTATTCTTCGGCGATCATGACGCGCGCGCCGTAGCTCGATGCGATGCGCGCCGCACGCACGCCGCCCGAGCCCGCTCCGATAACAAAGAGGTCGACGTCGTGATCCGCCATGGCGTTATCGTCTTACCTGTGAACTCACCAAGTGGCGATCCGGCGCGTCTTGTTCAAGGATTGCGGTTTAAGGATTCTGCCCGCGCTTCTTCAATTCGTCGCGCATTTTAGCCACGACTTCGTCCGACAGCTTAATCGACCAGTCCTGTGCGAACTTGAGGCTCAGTTCGGCGGCCTGCGGCTGCTCGATCAGAACCTTTTTGCCGGTCGGCGAACCATAAAACGTCATGATCTCCTTGAGCTCAGCCTCCGTGAAGCGCGTCGCATAGATCCGCGCCATTTCCACGTTGAGCTCCTCAAGGCGCGGGTTGAGTTCGGCTTTGAGCTTGGCGGAGATCTCGTTGAGGTCTTTGCTCAGGTTGGGGTTCTGCTGCAGGTACAGCATCTTTGACTGCTCGACCACGCCGGCGACCAAAGGACTGAAAATCTGAGTCGCTCCGGTCAGGTTCACGAACTCCTTGGCGCTCGCCAGCGCGGCAGCCGACGGCTGCTGAGCGTGAGCGGCCGGCGCGAACACAGCGAGCGCGGCGGCAAGCGCAGCGGCGCGGTAAGTGGTTTGCACGAAACTCATGATCGAAAACTCCGTTTGACCCGAAATTTCAGGGCCGCTCGAGGATCTTGATGCCGTCCGGACCGCCAATAATGGCCATCTGCGCAAGGCCGACAAACAGACCGTGCTCCATGACCCCTGGGATACCGGACAGCGCATGCGCCATCGCCTTCGGATCGTCAATCCGCGTCAATGCCGCGTCAATGATCCAGTGACCGCCATCCGTGACAAAAGGATGGCCGTCCTTGCCCTTCCGCAGCGACAGCGGGCCGCATTTCTGCAGCGATGAAATGGCCTTTTCGACCGCCAATCGCGTTGCGGAATAGCCAAACGGGGTCACCTCGACCGGCAGCGGAAACCGGCCGAGCGCCGGCACCAGCTTGCTCGGGTCGGAAATCACGATCATGCGCGCCGACGCCGCGGCGACGATCTTTTCCCGCAGCAGCGCCCCGCCGCCGCCCTTGATCAGGCTCAAATCCGGGTCGATTTCATCGGCGCCATCGACCGTCAGATCGAGGGCCGGCGTCTCGTCCAGTGTCGTCAGCGGAATACCGAGGCTGATGGCCTGCGCATGCGTCGCTTCGGAGGTCGGCACGCAGATCACGTCGAGCCCGCCCTTCACACGCTCGCCGACCAGATCGACGAAATGCTTGGCGGTCGATCCGGTGCCGAGACCGAGCTTCATGCCGGGCCGGACAAATTCCACGGCGCGAGCGGCAGCTGCGCGTTTCTGGTCATCGGCGTTCATGGGAACCGGCTGAAGTGGAAAATGTAGCAGGAGGCCTGTCTAGCGCCCTTCCCATGGCCTGAACAGCCGAAATTGCCGGCAATTCACGGCGCTCTTGCTTCTGCACGCCGCCGGCGTTAGCGCTTTTTCCATGCTCGCCCCAACTATCGTCTTCGATCTCGACGGCACCCTGGTCGACACCGCGCCGGATCTCATCGAGACGCTCAATGTCGTGTTCGAACGCGAGGGCATGCCGCCTGTCGATTACGACACCGCGCGCAATCTCATCGGCGGCGGCGCCAAAGCGATGTTAGTGCGCGGCATCGAGTCCGAAGGACGCATCGTCGAACCGGCAAAGCTCCAGCAAATGTTCGACGACTTCATTGCCTATTACACGGCCCACGTCGCCGACCGGTCGCGGCCCTTTCCAGGGCTGATCGACGCGCTCGATACGCTGGCCGAACGTGGCTGCCGTTTTGCCGTGTGCACGAATAAACTCGAAGGCCTGTCACGACTGCTGCTGGAAAAGCTTGAGCTCACTGCCCGCTTCGAAGCGATTTGCGGACAAGATACGTTCCGCATTCAAAAGCCCGATCCGGAAATCCTGCGCCGCACCATAACCGCCGCCGGGGGAAACCTGCGGCACGCGGTTATGATCGGCGACTCCGCCACCGATATTCATACCGCCCGCAACGCCGGGATCCCCGTGATTGCAGTCGATTTCGGCTACAGCGAAAGCCCGGTTGCCGAATTCAAGCCGGACCAGGTCATCAGTCATTTCTCTGAACTGCCGGCTGCGGTCGCTGCCTTTATTTCCGCACATTGATGCGGCCGATACGCCGTATGGTTAACGCGGTAAGGTTAACGGCGCGCAACATGTTGCCTCTGTGTGCCTGCCCTCTTATTCTTTAAGCCTATTGAGCAGCGTAACGCTCGAGTGGACGGGTTAAAATGATGTATCGAGTTTTAACGATCGTTGGCGGCGCGCTTGCACTTGCGGCGTGCTCCTCCTCTCCGGATTGGATGAGTCTCGACGCGCTCAAGCCCGCGCCGGCCATGGACACCGTGCGTTTCGAATCCGAACCGCCGGGCGCCGAAGCCAAGACATCCACCGGACAAACCTGCCGCACGCCGTGCGCGCTGGCCTTGCCGGTGAATGCGCCGTTGACCGTGACCTTCACCCTCAACGGCTATTCGCCTGAAACCGAAACGATCGAGCCGATCACGGCAATCGGCAGCCCGACCAATCTGCGTCCAAATCCGGTGACCGTCGAATTGACCCCGGCCCCGCCGCAGGCGAAGCCGACCAAGCGGCCGGCTGCCAAGAAGAGCTCTACCAAGCCGCCGGCTGCCAAGAAGACCTCGGCTCGACCGGCTGCCGCCGCACCGGCCGCCGCTGCTGGCTCGACCCCAGCGCCGGCCCCGCAGGCCGCACCGTGGCCCGCTCCGACGCGCTAACCGCGCCGACACCAGGAATTACCGAAAGCCGCGCCGCAAGCGCGGCTTTCGCGTTTTAGAGCCGCCCGCTCCGCGCTTGCTGGACGCTATGGCCAAGATCGGCCACTATTCCTATATGAGGCGGGTGGCCGGGGGGGCCGCGTTGCGGGATGGATATGGCTTTGCCGATCAGCACATCCACAATTGAACTCGACCGCACCGGCCTCACGCCGCGCGCGCTGATCGATCCGTTCGCGCGGGCGATTACATACCTCCGCGTCTCGGTGACGGACCGCTGCGACTTCCGCTGCGTCTATTGCATGTCGGAACATATGTCGTTCCTCCCCAAGGCCGACCTGCTCAGCCTGGAGGAACTCGACCGGCTGTGCAGCGCCTTTGTCGCCAAGGGCGTCACCAAGCTTCGTTTGACCGGCGGCGAGCCCCTCGTCCGCCGCGGGATCATGACGCTGGTGTCCTCGCTGTCGCGTCATCTCAAGTCCGGCGCGCTCAACGAACTCACGCTCACCACCAACGGCTCGCAACTCGACAAGTACGCCGCCGAGCTCAAAGGCCACGGCGTCGAGCGCATCAACGTATCGATGGATACGCTCGATGCCGACAAGTTCCGCGCCATCACGCGCTGGGGCGATCTCGCCAAAGTGATGGCCGGCATCGATGCCGCGCAGGCCGCGGGCCTCAAAATCAAGATCAACGCAGTCGCGCTGAAGGGCGTCAACGACGATGAAATTGCGCCAATGATGGAATGGGCGCACGGCCGCGGTATGGACATGACGGTCATCGAAGTCATGCCGCTCGGCGATGTCGGCGAGGCACGGCTCGATCAATATCTGCCGTTGTCGATGGTGCGCGCCAAGCTTGCCGATCGTTACACGCTCGAGGACATCGACTATCGCACCGGCGGACCGGCACGATACGTACACGTCAAGGAAACCGGTGGACGCCTCGGCTTCATCACGCCAATGACCCACAATTTCTGTGAGACCTGTAACCGCGTCCGCATCACCTGCACCGGTACGATGTATATGTGCCTGGGGCAGGACGACGCCGCCGACCTGCGCACGCCGTTGCGCGCCTCGGAAAGCGACGACCTGATCCACGCCGCGCTCGACGAGGCGATCACGCGCAAGCCCAAAGGCCACGATTTCGTGATCGACCGCCGCCGGCAGAAACCGGCGCTCTCTCGCCATATGAGCGTGACCGGCGGCTAAGCCGTAACCGGCCGGAGCACCGTTTAAAGCGGTATTTAGCCCCTTCCCGAGCCTTCGACTAAGTTCGGCATTGACGCCTGCGCCCGCCTTCGGATTAGGTGGCATTCTGGCTTCGGCCGGGCCGTGTGGGGCGGCATAAACTAAGAATAAATGGGCGGCGGTCACGCCAAAGCCCGACTATGGGGAGGTTCTCGTGGGCGGTCTTGACGCAAAACGCGGCGCTTTGCCGCCTGCCCTGACGCCATTTCATTTTGCAGCCGGCTTAGTCACCGTCGGCGTCAAACGGCGGCCGCCGGAGAAATCATGATGCTTCCATTGCTGGCGTTTAGCGCGGCCATCGACTGGCTCAACGAAAAAGTCGGATACATCTGCAATTTGATGGTGCTGCTCTCGTGCATCGTGAGCGCCGGCAATGCCATGGTCCGCTACGCGTTCGATTTCAGCTCGAACAGCTTTCTCGAAGCGCAATGGTACATGTTCGCCATACTGGTGATGTTCGGCGCCGCATATACGTTCAAACGCAACGAGCACGTCCGGGTCGAAATCTTTTATTTGTTCCTGTCGGAGCGCGGCCAGCTTTGGCTCGACCTGATCGGCACGGTGGTCTTCCTGATCCCCTCCTGTCTGCTGCTCGCCTATTTGTCGTGGCCGTTTTTCTACCAGGCCTATGCCGTCAACGAAGTGTCCATGAACGCCGGTGGCCTGGTCCGCTGGCCGATCAAACTCGTCCTTCCCGCCGGCTTCGTCATGCTGGCGCTGCAAGGCGCATCGGAAGCCATCAAGCGGATCGCCGCGCTGCAGGGCCAAGTGACCATTGACGCCAAGTACGAGAGGCCGACGCAATGAGCTCACTGTCGTTCCTCCCGCATATCCCGCTTGAGCTGATGCCGCCGCTGATGTTCGCCGGCCTCGTGCTGGCGATGCTGATCGGCTTTCCGGTTGCTTTCACGCTCGCCGCCGTCGGTCTTTCATTCGGCTTTCTGGCGATCCACGAAGGCTTCTTCGACCTCAACTTCCTGCAGGCCATTCCCGGCCGCGTGTTCGGCAATGTTCTGTCGAACGATCTGCTGCTGGCAATTCCGTTCTTCACCTTCATGGGCGCCATACTGGAGCGATGCGGCCTTGCCGAAGACATGCTGGATTCGATGGGCCAGTTGTTCGGGCCGATCCGCGGCGGGCTGGGCTATTCGGTCATCATCGTCGGCTTCATCCTGGGCGCCATCACAGGAACGGTGGCCGCGCAGGTCATCGCCATGGCGCTGATCTCGATGCCGGTGATGATGCGCTACGGCTACAACATCCGTTACATCACCGGCGTGCTGGCGGCATCGGGCACCATCACGCAACTCGTGCCGCCGTCGCTGGTGCTGATCGTTCTCGCCGACCAGCTCGGCAAATCGGTCGGCGATATGTATCTCGGCGCCTGGGGGCCGTCGCTGTTCCAGATCGCGCTGTTTGCCGGCTACACTTTCGTGCTCGGCATCTTCAAGCCTGACCATGTGCCGCCGGTGCCACGGGATGCGCTGACGCTGACGGGCTGGCCGCTGTGGAAGAAGTGCCTGATGGGCATCATCCCCTCGGCCGTACTGATCTTCGTCGTGCTCGGTACGATGATGATGGGCCTGGCGACGCCGACCGAAGCCGGCGCCATGGGCGCGATTGGCGCCATCGTGCTCGCGGTGCTGCATCACAAGGACTTCAGCGCTAGCGGCTACAAAGTTCTCTTTATCGGACTTATCGCTCTGGGCATCGGCACCATTGCCGGCATCCTCGGTACGCAACGGCTGGTGTTCAAACTGGCCTTTGCCGTCACCTACTTTGCGGTGGTTTGGGTTTGCCTCGAAGCGGTCCGAATCCCGGATCTGCGCAACCTCATCAAGCAGGGTTATGAAACGACGATGCGCATCACCACCATGGTGGTGTTCATCCTGATCGGCTCGACCTGCTTCTCGGTCGTCTTCATGGGCGTCTCGGGCGGCGTCTGGCTGGAGCACCTGCTGACGTCGCTGCCCGGTGGCGTGTGGGGCTTCCTGATCTTCATCAACTTGTTCATCTTCTTCCTGGCGTTCTTCCTCGACTTCTTCGAGATCGCCTTCATCATCCTGCCGATGATCGGGCCGATCGCGGCCAAGATTCTGACCCCGGTAGTCGGCGCGGACGCGGCGCTGATCTGGTTCGGCGTGATGCTCTGCGTGAACATGCAGACGTCGTTCATGCATCCGCCATTCGGGTTTGCGCTGTTCTATCTACGCGGCGTCGCACCCAAAGAGGTCAAAAGCTCGGACATCTATTGGGGAGCCCTGCCCTGGGTCGGCCTGCAGATCATCATGGTCGTTCTGGTCATCGCGTTCCCGAAGACGGTGACGATCTTCCTCGACAAGCCATCGGGCGTGGACGCGACCAAGATCAACATCGAAGTGCCGCAAACCGATCTGCCGGCGCTTAATTTCGACGATCCGCCTAAACGATAGGTCGGAAAATTGGCACAAAAAGCGACCCCGGAGCGAACAGCTCCGGGGCCGCTTTCGTTGAGGGCGCTTACAGATTGCGCGCGTTGCGGATCATGTAGGCGTCGTAGCCGAATTCGGCGACCTGGAACCACTGATAGCCGTTCTTCTGGAAGTCGTTCATCGAGTCCATGGTCTTCTTGAAGCTGGCGTTTTCCTTGGCAATCTCACCGTGCAGTTCAGTGGTCGCCTTGAAGCAGGCATCCATGATCGCCGGGGAGAAGCCGTGCAGCTTGGCGCCGTTGCTGAGAAGACGCCGCAAGGCCTGCGGGTTGACGGTGTCGTACTTCGCCATCATCCAGGTGTTGGCGTAGTGGCCGGCGATTTCGAGAACGGCCTGATAGTGCTTCGGCAGGGCGTTGAACTTGTCGAGGTTGACGAAGGCAAACAGCATCGAGCCGCCTTCCCACCATCCCGGGTAGTAGTAGTGCGGCGCGACCTTGTAGAGACCCAGCTTCTCGTCGTCATAGGGACCGACCCACTCGGCGGCATCGATGGTGCCTTTTTCCAGCGCCGGGTAGATATCGCCCGCTGCGATCTGCTGCGGCACCAGACCGAGCTTCTGCAACACACGCCCGGGGAAACCGCCGATGCGCATCTTGATGCCCTTGAGATCGTCGAGTGTGTTGATCTCCTTGCGGAACCAGCCGCCCATTTGACAGGTGGTATTGCCAGCGAGGAATGAAACGACGTTGTACTTCTTGTAGAACTCGTTGAGCACTTCGCGGCCACCGCCCTGCGTGTACCAAGCCTGGTTCAAACGCGCGTTCGGACCGAAGGCGACCGAGGTGCCGTAGGCGAACGTCGGGTCCTTGCCGAAGTAATAATACGAAGCGGTGTGGCCGCACTCGACGGTGCCGTTCTGTACGGCGTCGACGACCTGCAGGCCGGGCACGATTTCGCCGGCGGCGAAGGTCTGGATCTGGAATTTTCCGTCGGTCGCCTCGCCGACCATCTTGGCCATCATCTCGGCGCCGCCATGCAGCGTGTCGAGCGACTTCGGCCAGCTGGTCGTCATGCGCCATTTGATTTCCGGCATCGACTGCGCGATCGCCGGAGCCGCGACCGCGCTGGCCGCCACGCCGAGACCGGCGGCCTTGATAAATTGACGTCTTTTCATCCTGGTATCCTCCCATTGGTTTTTTATGCAGCGGGTGCCCCACTGCCGCGCACGCCTTGCCATGACCCACACCATGGCAACCGCACCGCTTGCCGTCAGTCTGCACTGGTTCCCTAAAACTTGTAAGTGGGGTTCAATCCAAAAAAGAGGTCCAAAATGCAACAAGGGCCGGCTTTTTGAGCCGGCCCCTGCTTTGGTAGTATGGGTGTAACGGACGATTTAGCCGCGCGAGCGCATGCGCACCATGAACGAGTCGAAGCTCAGCTCGGCCACCTGCCACCACAGATAAGCGTCGCCGCGGAAGGCGACCATGCTGTCGTAGACCTTCTTGAAGTCGGCGTTCTTGGCGCTGACTTCATTGTAGGTCTCGGTCGCGGCCTTGTAGGAGGCTTCCATCACCGGCTGCGGGAACGGACGAAGCTGCGCACCGGCCGCGACAAGGCGCTTGATCGCCTGCGGGTTCACGGCATCATACTTCGCCTGCATCCAGGTGTGCGCCTGCTCTGAGGCCGCACGCACGATCGCCTGGTAGTTCTTCGGCAGCGAATTCCACTTATCGAGATTGATGAAGTTGTGCAGCATGGCACCGCCTTCCCACCAGCCGGGATAGTAATAGAACTTCGCGACCTTCACGAAACCAAACTTCTCATCGTCGTAAGGACCGACCCACTCGACCGCATCGATGGTGCCCTTCTCGAGCGCCGGATAGATGTCGCCGCCGGCGATCTGCTGCGGCACCGCGCCCATCTTGCTGAAGATCTGGCCGTTGAGACCTGCGGTGCGGAATTTCAGACCCTTGAGATCGTCGATGGTCTGAATTTCCTTGCGGAACCAGCCGCCCATCTGCGTGCCGGTGTTGCCCGCCGGGAAAGAGATGAAGTTGTACTTCTTGTAGAAATCATTGGCGAGATCGAGCGCGCCGCCGAAATGCATCCACGCTGTCTGCATGCGCGGGTTCAGACCGAAGGGCTGGGCCGTGAACAGGCCGAACGTCGGATCCTTGCCGACATAATAGTACGACGCGGTGTGTGCCATTTCGACGGTGCCGTTCTGCACGGCGTCGGCGGCCTGCAGGCCGGGGACGATTTCGCCGGCGGCGAAGGTCTGGATCTGGAATTTGCCATCGGTGGCTTCCGACACGACTTTCGCGAAGACTTCGCAAGCGCCATAGATGGTATCGAGCGACTTCGGGAAGCTCGAAGTCAGGCGCCACTTCACTTCGGGGCTCGACTGCGCGATGGCGGGGCTTGCAACGGCGGCGGTCGCCAGACCAGCGGTCGCGGCGCCAAGAAATTGTCGGCGTTTCATTGGGTTTTCACTCCGGTCGTTTTTTTAGGATCATCGCCGCCAGAATTGGCGGATGTGGGTTTTGGCAAAGCAGGTCGGCGCCAATGTGACCAGCGCCAACGTTGCATTACTTGCATGCGGGACATGCAACTTGCCGCTGCAACGCCACTACCCGCGGCATTGCAGCGAAAGTCTACGTAATTTCAATTGGTTAAGAAATCGGTATCCGGCTGCTTACGGCAGTTTCGCCGCAGCCGCGGCGATCTTGCCGACCACACTCTGGAATGCGGCATCGTCGATTGCTGCCTGCTTGGGTGCAGTGACCGACGGCTGAGCAGCTTTTAGTTCGGAAAAACCGGCCCGGACCTCGGCCAGCGCTGCTGCTTTATCGCTCGAGAATTCGCCCGCGACGCTTTCGATCATGCGCTCGGCCTGCAGCACAAGGCCGCGCGCCGTCTGATAGCCGAGCTGACGCGTGACGCGGCCTTTGACGACGGCATCGTCGTATTCATCCGGCGCAGCCTTGAGCACCGCCATCGCAACAGCCACGGTGTAGCGCGGCCAGCTTTGCTGCCGCGTCTTCAGACTGGTGTCGGCTGCGGCGAGCAAAGTCTCGACGCTCTGCCGTGCTTTGGCAAACTGCTTGGCGTTGCGCGCTTTGACGGTATTCGTCAGTTCCCTGAGCGCCCAATCGAATGCCGGAACCTTGTAGGTGCGTAGGTCCTCGCGGATCAGGCCGTAGATTTCCTCGCGCGGGAAACTGAAATGCGACGCGGCTTCCTGCCAATTACGCTGGGCCACGAGTTCATCGCCGGTCAACAGGTGGCCACGGATCAACGCGATGTTGCGGCTGAACGCGACATCGGCCGCAGTTAACGCTGGCGGTGCGGCGACTGCCGGGGTTGGCGGCGACTGCGCTTTCGACGGCAACGCAGCAGCGACAAGCGCAGCCAGCCCGAGTCCAATTGCGAACCGCATACGCATCACGTTTCTCTCGCTATGCCTCGATCACGATCTTCGGCGCGGTGCGGCCGGACGATGGACCGCCTCTGATCTGCTCGAGCACCTTTGCCGCGATATCGCGATAGATCTTGGCGTGCACGCCGTCCGGCTCGGTAGCGACCACCGGCAGACCGGCATCGGACTTCTCGCGGATCGTCATGTGCAGCGGCACTTCGCCGAGGAACGGCACGCCAAGTCGTTCGGCCTCGTGGCGCGCGCCGCCGTGGCTGAAAATGTCGGAGCGCGTGCCGCATTCAGGGCAGAGGAAGTAGCTCATGTTTTCGACGACGCCGAGCACCGGTACGTTGACGCGCTTGAACATGGCAACGCCGCGCCGCGCATCGATCAACGCCAGATCCTGCGGGGTCGAGACGATCACGGCGCCCTTCAGCGGCACCTGCTGCGCCATCGTCAGTTGGGCGTCGCCGGTGCCGGGCGGCATGTCGACCACCATGACGTCGAGCTTGCCCCATTCGACTTCGCGCAGCATCTGCGTGATGGCCGACATGACCATCGGCCCGCGCCAGATCATCGGCGTCTCTTCGTCGATCAGGAACCCGATCGACATGACGGTGAGACCATAGCGGTCGATCGGCTTGAGCTTGTTGCCGCCGAGCGTCTGCGGCTTTTCCTTGATGGCGAGCAGCTTCGGCAATGACGGGCCGTAAATGTCGGCATCGAGAATGCCGACTTTCAGGCCGAGGTCGCGCAGGCCCAACGCAAGATTGACGGCGGTGGTGGATTTGCCGACCCCGCCTTTGCCGGATGCCACCGCGATAATGGCATCGACTCCGGGAATGCCGGGCTGGACCTTGTCGGCCGGATGAGCGTGCGCGTGAGGCGCAGCGGCGCCGGCCGCGCGCGGCTGATTGGCGACGTGAGCCGGCTGCGGACCGCGCGGCGCGGATGATCCGGCCGCCCGCTCCGCCGTGAGCGCCACCAAAGCCGATTTGACGCCTGGGACGGCGCGGACCGCCGCTTCAGCCGCGGCACGCACCGGTTCCCAGGCCTTGACCGCGGCCGCATCGACGCTGATCGAGAAATAGACCTTGTCGTCGGACACGACCACGTCCGACAGCACGCGCGCGTCGGTCAGCGCCGCGCCGCCGGGGGCCGGCACTTTCGCCAGCGCCGCAAGAACCTGTTCCTTGGTCACAGCCATAATCCGTCGTCCTTCGCTGGGCCCGCCTGCCCGTTCGGGCGGCACCATAGAGCATCATCCCGAAAAGTGGGAATTGGTATTGCAGTCTTTAAGGGTCAGTCGCCGCCACCAGTATCGGCTTCCGAGAAAAACAGATCCTTGATGGATGCCGGCTGGTTCTTGAGCGAGCCGATCTCGTGCATGAAGGTGGCATACTTCATGACGTTTTCGGGCCTGGTGGTGTACTTGGTGCTCGGCTCGTTGAGCATCACGGCGAGTTCGTCCACCGTCCAGCCTTTGCCGCCCATCGAATCCAGCAGTACCTGCGCCGCGCCCTTCTTGTCGGTGCGGATCATCTCGAAGGATTGCTTGAGAGCCGCGACGAAAGCCGCATAGGCTTTCGGGTTCTCGGTATAGAATTTGGTCGTCGTCGATATCATCGTGAAGGTTGTCGATCCGCCCACCACATCATCCGAGTTCATGATGGTTTTGATGTTGCTCTCTTTCAACTCGCGCTGATGGAACGGCGCCGAGGCGTAATGCGCGGCGATCTGCTTGTTGCCGGTCAGCATCGCGACCACGCCGTCGGGGTGCTGCATCGAGATCGTGTACTTGTCGTATTTGAAGGTCTCGGCCGCGCCGTATTTCTTGCGGGCATACATCTGCATGACGATCGCCGGGATCGAAACCTTGACCGCGGTCACCGCGATTTTCTCGTCGTCGCGAATATCGTCGACCGTACGCAAGTGGCCGGCATGGGTGTTCAGATACATCGGGATCGAACTCATCGCCGCGACGCCTTTGACGCCGGCATTGCCTTTGGTCTTGTCCCACAGAACGAGGAAGGCCGGAGGGCCGGCGGATATGAAGTCGGCCGAACCCGACAGCAGCGCGTCATTCATCACCGCCGGCCCGCCGACATTCGACCAGTTCACGATGAGCTTGAGGCCTGCTTCCGCCGCTTTCTTTTCGATCAGCCCGTGCTGCTTCATTATGTGCAGCGGCAGAAATCCAAAACCGCCGGCCCCGAGCGGCACGCGCATCTCGCTGATCTCGGCGGCGGCGGCAACGGGCGTCAGTCCCATCGCAGCAAGTGACACTAATAGTATGATTTTTCTCACTTTTTTCTTCCCCCGACGACCTGCGGACTTTGCGCCGCTCACCGTATTTGGCTGTCAGGATGGGTTGACGCACACAGGTTTGCAATGACCTATTGCGAGCTAGGCGGCTGCCGGGACCCCGGCCAAAGCGCATGAATTTGGGAGGATAACGATGGCGAAGGTGGCGTTTCTGGGCTTGGGCGTGATGGGCTATCCCATGGCTGGGCATCTCAAGACCAAGGGCGGGCACGAGGTGACGGTCTATAACCGCACCGCCGCCAAGGCCGACAAATGGGTCGCGCAATTCGGCGGCAAGGCTGCCGCGACACCGAAGGCCGCCGCGCAAGGCCAGGACTTCGTGATGTGCTGCGTCGGCAACGACAACGACCTGCGCGAGGTCACGCTGGGCGCCGACGGCGCGTTCGCCGGCATGGAAAAAGGCAAAGTGTTCGTCGATCACACGACCGCGTCGGCGGAAATTGCCCGCGAGCTTTATGCCGCGGCGAAAACCGGCGGCTTCCAGTGCATCGACGCCCCGGTGTCGGGCGGCCAGGCCGGCGCCGAGAACGGCGCGCTGACGGTCATGTGCGGCGGCGACGCCGGCACGTTTGCCGACGCCGAAAAGGTCATCGCGGCTTATGCGCGCGCCTGCAATCTCATGGGCGAAGCCGGCTCCGGCCAGTTGGCCAAGATGGTCAACCAGATCTGCATCGCCGGTCTGGTGCAGGGCCTTTCTGAGGGGCTGCACTTTGCCAAGAAGGCCGGCCTCGACATCGAGAAGCTGGTCGCCACCATTTCAAAGGGCGCGGCACAGTCGTGGCAAATGGAGAACCGCTACAAGACGATGGCCGCCGACAAATTCGATTTCGGTTTCGCGGTCGACTGGATGCGCAAGGATCTGAGCATCTGTCTCGGCGAAGCGCGCAAGAACGGCGCTCACCTGCCCGTCACGGCGCTGGTCGATCAGTTCTATTCAGAAGTCCAGAAGATGGGCGGCAAACGCTGGGATACATCGAGCCTCATTGCGCGGCTGGATCGTTGAATAAAGCCTCGAACAACAAGAACAGAAACTCTGGAGGTCTTCCGTGAATATCGCTCTTTATTATGCGCCTATCGCCTGCTCGCTTGCGCCTTACATCACGTTGACCGAGGCCGGCGCCGATTTCGAAGTGCGCACCATCAATCTCCGCAAGGGCCAACACAAATCGCCCGAGTATCTCAAGATCAATCCCAAGCATAAGGTGCCACTGCTCGTCGTCGACGGAAAGACGCTGAGCGAGAACGTCGCTATCCAACAGTGGATCGACATGACGTTCCCGAACGCAAACCTGTTTCCGAAGGATCCGTGGCAACGTCTTCAGGCTGTTTCACTGCTGGCGTGGTGCTCCTCCGGCATTCACCCTTATCTGACGCGGCTGAATTCGCCGATCATCGTCTGCGACGTGCCCGGCACCGAAGACAGCGTGCGCAAGCACGCGCTCGAGCATCTGTTCGAGAACTTCCAGATCGCCGACGACATGCTGGCGGGGCGCGAATATTTCTTCGACCACTTCACCGCGCCCGACGCGCACTTCTTCTGGTGCTTCCGGCGCGCCACGCTGTTCGATCTCGACCTGTCGCGGTTCAAGAACTGCATGGCGCATTTCGAACGCATGAAGACGCGTCCGAGCGTGCAGAAGCTGCTGGCGTTCGAGAAATCCGTGCAGGCGGAATTCGCCAAAGCGGCGTAAAAAGGCCGCGTAAAAGCGAATGTATCTGATTTATTCGACCGTTGGGCTGCTGGAAGTCTTTGTGCTTTTTGCATCTGTCGTGGGGGCCGCGTTCCTGATCGTCCGCGCCATCATCCGCTTTTTCTTCGTACGCAAGGACGTGACGCAAACAGTCACGGCAACGGACATGCATCTCAACAGGCGCGCTGACCGCCCTTTCGGCTGACTTACGCCTTCGCGCTCGGCCTTGCCGACACCGCGGCATGCCAGCGCTTCACGTTCGTTGCGCCTTCCGGCACGGTAAGCCGCGCCGGCTTCATGAAATCGACCGTGCACATCGCGGTGATATCAGCGATCGAGAAGCGGTCGCCTGCGATGAATTCGCGCCTGGCCAGTTCGCCGTCGAGCAATTCCAGAAATTGAGTCACGCGCGGCCGGTTGGCCTCGGCCCAGGCCGGCACTTGGGGCACTTCCAGTTCCTTCATCGCCGGATGCAGATGCCGGAAGACGGCAGCCACCGTGGCGAAGAAATTGTTCTCGACCCGCCGGCTCCACATTTCGACCAGCGCGGTCTCCTTCGCTCCCACGCCGAAAAGCGGCGGCTCGGGCTGCAGCCCCTCGAAGTAACGGCAGATGGCCAGCGACTCGGCGATCACCGTGCCGTCGTCCAGCACCAGGACCGGCATTCGCTGCAGCGGGTTGATGGCGGTGTATTCCGGGGTCTTGTGCTCCCCCTTCATCATGTCGACCTGCTCGGTCGGCACGGAAATGCCTTTTTCCGCCATGAATATGCGGGTCCGGCGCGGGTTTGGCGCCATTTTGCTGTCGTAGAGCTTCATTGCGGTCACTCCCCGCGATATTTCCCACCCGGAAGACGGTATTCCCGGTGGCCAGCAAGCCGACCACGGGGCTAATACCCCTGTCAAAGGGGCCGGTTAAATTCGTTAACCACCGTCTTTAGCCCACTCTTAAGCTTGGTCTTAAGGATTTTGGGCGAGGTTGGCCCCCACCCTTCGTGCGTAAAAGCGTTCAATTCCCATGCCCGTTCCCGGCGAACAACCCGACCTCACCGCTCTTCCGCCGGTAACGTCTCCGGTCAAGCGGCGGCTCGCCGCGCAATATGTGCGCGAGGCCCGCGACCGTCTGACTTCGTCCAGCGGCACCCGCCCTGCTTTCGATTACGAATTGCTCCGCCAGTACGCGCAGAACCGCCTCTCCGCGTCGCTCGTGATGCTGCTGCTGGTCGCCACCATCGGCTTCCTGTCGAGCCTGTGGACCGGCGCTGTCGCGGCCGGCGCCTGGACCGCTTCAGTGCTGGTGATCCACGCCGTGATGGTCACCACGTGCCGCCGGTTCCTCGAACAGCCGACCTCAGAAGCCACCGCGCATCAGTGGCGCCTGCGCTTCATCATGCTGGATCTGTTCTACGGTCTGGCCTGGATGTTCATCCTCATCCACCCGGTCGGCACCGACGACAGCTCCAGCACCTTCATGCTGTTCGTCATGCTACTGGTCGTTGCCGTGTCCAGCATGCTGGCGTCGAGCCTGCCGATGGCGGTGTTCGCGGCGACCTTCCCGGTCACCGCCGCCGTCGCGCTCAACTTTGTGCTGCAGGCGACGTTGCGCGACTATATCCTCGCCATCATGGCGGTGACAGCGCAGGGTTATTTCGCCGTGCTGGCCTACCGGCTGTATTCGACAACGTTGGCAACCTTGGTGGCGCGCGCCGAAAAAGACGCGCTGATCGGCGAACTCGAACAGGCCAAGGCGATCTCCGACGAAGCGCGCCAGCGCGCCGAAGCCGCCAATATTTCCAAATCGCGCTTCCTGGCGCAGATGAGCCACGAACTTCGCACGCCGCTCAACGCCATCCTCGGCTTCTCCGAAGTGATGAAGACCGAAGTATTCGGCGAGCACGCCGTGCCGGCCTACAAGGAATACTCCGCCGACATTCATAATTCAGGCGTGCACCTGCTCGGCCTGATCAACGAAATTCTCGACCTGTCTCGCATCGAGGCCGGCCGTTACGAGCTCAACGAGGAATCCGTGTCGCTGGTCGGCATCGTCGAAGACTGTCACCATCTGCTGAAGCTGCGCGCCACCAATCGCGGCATCACCATGCATGAAGTCTACGAACCGGATCTGCCGCGGCTCTGGGCCGACGAACGCGCGATCCGCCAGATCTGCCTCAACCTCTTGTCGAACGCGATCAAGTTCACGCCGCAGGCCGGCGATATCTGGCTGAAAGTCGGTTGGACCGCCTCGGGCGGCCAATACATGAGCGTCAAGGACACCGGCCCGGGCATTCCGGAAGAGGAAATCCCGATCGTGCTGGCTTCCTTCGGCCAGGGCTCGAACTCGATCAAGTCCGCCGAACAGGGCGCCGGCCTCGGCCTGCCGATCGCCAAGAGCCTCACCGACCTGCACGGCGGCACCTTCGTGTTCAAATCCAAGCTGCGCATCGGTACGGAAGTGGTTGTCACGTTCCCGCCAGAACGTGTGGTGGCGGCCATGGCGCCGATGACGGACGCGCCGTCGATCACCCCGCCCGCGCCCGGAGAACCAATCCTGACGCCGGACGAGCGCCGCCGTCTCAGCCGTCGGCCGCTGTTCCGGGCCGGTACCTAAAGCCCTGCGACAGGGACGCGATTGCGTTCCCGGTCGCGGTAATTATGTTCGCATAGGATTCGGGTTTTGAGACGGACAGATGATCGAGAGCCCCTGCGTCAATATCTGCACGCTCGATGCCCGCACCAGGGCGTGTCTGGGCTGCGGACGCACCATCGACGAGATCGCACGCTGGAGCACGATGACGCCCGCCGATCGCAGCCGCGTCATGACCGAACTTCCCGCTCGTATGGACGCCATTAAGTCAGCAAATGCCCAAATCCCGACAGGATAATCCCGTGAGCCGCCGCCTGACCTGGTCCTTCGTGCTTGGCGTCGCGCTGTCGTTGGCCGCGCTGATCGCCAGCAACGACCAGGACGCCATCGCCAACCTGCTCAAGCACGATATCGGCTCGCTCGCGGTGAAAGTGGTGCTTGTCGTTTGCGCCGGCGGGCTGGTGCTCGTGCTATTCCGCGAGAAACTGTCGAAGGCGCTTGAAGCGACCTTGTTCTGGGCCGTGATCGGCCTGCTGCTGGTGGTCGGCTACACCTACCGTTTCGAGCTGCGCGACGTCGCCGACCGCGTCATCGCCGAAATGATGCCGGGCCATGTCGCCGGCCACGGCCGCAGCGTGCAGGTCGTGCGCGGCACTGGTGGCGACTTCGCGGTCGCGGCCCATATCAACGGCGCCAAGATCCCGATGGTGCTCGATACCGGCGCAACCTCGGTGGTGTTGACGCAGGAAGCCGCCAAGGCCGCGGGTCTTCCGATCGAGGTGCTGAACTATTCGGTGAATGTCGATACCGCCAACGGCCGCACCCGCGCTGCGGCGGTGACGCTCGACCGTCTCGCCGTCGGCAGCCTGACCGAACGCGCGGTACCGGCGCTAGTAGCGCAGCACGGCCAGCTCAAGAGCAACCTGCTCGGCATGAGCTTCCTCAACCGGCTGCAAAGCTGGGAAGTGCGCGGCGACAGCCTGCGCATGCGCGGCAGCCCGTAGCGCCGTCTATATCAGGCTGATGATAAATCGCAGCGACGCGAACATCAGGAAAATGCCGAAACCGATTTCAAGTTTACGCCGCGGCAGCCAGTGCGCCAGTCGCACCCCGTAACTGGCCGTGAAGCTCGATACCGGCGCCATGAATGCAACGCCGAACAGCGACACGAACCCAACCGATAGTGGCGGCAGTTGAGCCAAATGCGGCCAGCCCGCCAGCATATAGCCGATGGTGCCGGCAATCGTGATCGGCACGCCAACGCCAGCCGACGTCGCCACCGCGCGCTGCATTGTTTGGCCGTAAAGTGTCAGCACCGCATTCGATATCGCGCCACCGCTGACACCGACCAAAGATGAGAACAGTCCGGTGACGAAACCGTAGAACCGCATCAAGAGGCCGCCGGGCAACTCTTTACCTAGACTCCAGCGGTCGCCGCCAGCAAACATTCGTATCGAGATGAAGCTGGCGAATATGACGAACGCGACCTTGAACACGGTCCCCGGCGCGTAGCTCGCGACGACGGAGCCGATTGCAACGCCAATAATCGCCGGAACGGTCCAGATGCGCACGACTTGCGGGATCACCGCACCGCGCTTCTTGTGCGCAACAAAAGAGCGGAACGTGGTCGGCACGATGATGGCGAGCGAAGTGCCGATGCACATCTGCATGCGAACGTCTTCCGGCACGTTCAGCACACGGAATACTTCGTACAGCACCGGCACGATAACGGCGCCGCCGCCAATACCGAACAGTCCAGAAAAAATGCCGGTCACAGCGCCGGCGGCGACGATCAACAAAGCAAGCCAGGCGAGTTCGCCGATCGGATAGCCCAGCAGCATGTTTCCCCCGGCCCGCGCCTTATGATGTGGCGTTTGGACTTAACACTTCAACTTGGCGCTTCAAGCGCTAGGCGGCGATGTTCGACAAATCCTTGGCCATGTCCACCATCGCCGCCAACGCATCAGCCATGACGGCAGCGCTGGCGCCGGGCTTGACCGCTTCGATCGCCAGATGCCGGCGGTACGCCCGCGCGCCGGGGACGGCGCGGAACAGGCCGAGCACGTGGCGGGTGATGGAATTCAGCCGAATGCCTTTGGCCATCTCTCGCTCGATGTAAGGCATCAGCGCAAGAGCGACTTCCTGCGCGGTCGCGAACGGCGCGGCCTCGCCGAACAGCAACGGGTCGACGCCGAGCAAACGCCACGGCTCCTGATAGGCGGCGCGGCCCATCATCACGCCATCGACATGCACAAGCTGAGCTTGCGCATCCTCCAGCGTTCCGATGCCGCCATTGATGATGATTTCCAGATCAGGATGCGTCGCTTTCAGACGATGCACGATCGCGTAATCGAGCGGCGGCACCTCGCGATTTTCACGCGGTGACAATCCCTTCAGCCAGGCTTTACGCGCGTGCACGATGAGCGCGTCCGTGCCGGCAGCTTTGACAGCAGCCGTGAAGCCGAACAACGCCTCCTGCGGATCCTGGTCATCGACGCCGATACGGCATTTCACCGTCACCGGAATTTTCACGGCGGCTTTCATCGCCGCGACGCCTTCGGCAACCAGCGCCGGCTCAACCATCAGGCAGGCGCCGAAGCGGCCTTCCTGCACCCGGTCGGACGGGCAGCCGATATTGAGATTGATCTCGTCGTAACCGAACTCTTCGCCGATGCGCGCGCATTCGGCCAAAGCCTTCGGCTCGCTGCCGCCGAGCTGCAGCGCCACCGGATGCTCGAAAGCGTCGAAGCCGAGCAGCCGCTGCCGGTCGCCGCGCAGGATCGCCGCAGTCGTCAGCATCTCTGTATAGAGCAGCGCCCGGTGCGTCAGCAGCCGATGGAAGAACCGACAGTGCTTGTCAGTCCAGTCCATCATCGGCGCGACGCAAAAGCGCCGGGACAATAATATTTGTTTTTCTACAGTTTTTTCAGTCACTTATCGATTCCAGCCGATATTCATAGCACAGCCATAGAGCACTCTAAAGCAGACCCGCAAAGACGAGTTTAAGGCCTATACGTCCGCCCTCATCATCAAACAAGATCGGAAAGTTCCATGTGTGGCATAAAAGCCCAGGTGTCCCGGACGATTTTCGCGCGTCATCGACGCGGTGAAATTTATTCCATTACGGACTCGATCGTTGAGCGTTGGCGGACCATCAAACCTTGCACGCGCGTGTAGCGCTTGGTTTAATAACTCAAGCGGGGTGTAATTTCAGATCATGCAGGCCGTAAGTGTGCTGCGGCTGGTTCTAGCAGTCGGCGTCATAGGTTGGACTTTGCCCTGCTGGGCCGCAGAGGGCACCACTGCGGCGGGCCCCGTCGGCGGCCCCGACATCCGCGCGGCGTTTTTGCCTGGTCCAGGGCTCTTGATCTGCCCCCTTTGAAGTGGTCCTCCCTGATGTATGGTTTTGACCATGGAGGATGAGATCAATGGCAAGGAAGAGG
>CAISIV010000238.1 GCA_903885555.1 uncultured Hyphomicrobiales bacterium | reverse complement strand
TTGTCGCGGACCACTTCCATCTCGAATTCTTTCCAGCCGACCACCGATTCCTCGACCAGCACCTCGTGGGTGGGCGAGGCTTCGATGCCGGTCGCGACGATGGCTTCGAACTCGTCGCGATTGTAGGCGATGCCGCCGCCGGTGCCGCCCATGGTGTAGGACGGGCGCAGCACGCACGGCAGGCCGATGATGGCCAGCGCCTCGCGGGCTTCGTCCATGTTGTGGGCCAGCGCCGACTTGGGCGACTCGAGACCAATCCGCTCCATCGCTTCGCGAAACAGCAGCCGGTCTTCGGCCTTGTCGATGGCTTCTTTCTTCGCGCCGATCAGTTCGACGCCGTATTTTTCCAGCACGCCCTTGGTGGCCAGCGTCAGCGCGGTGTTGAGCGCGGTCTGGCCACCCATGGTCGGCAGCAGCGCGTCGGGACGCTCTTTCTCGATGATCTTGGTGACGATCTCCGGCGTGATCGGCTCGATGTAGGTCGCATCGGCCAGATCCGGGTCGGTCATAATCGTCGCCGGATTGGAGTTCACCAGGATGACCCGGTAGCCCTCTTCCTTCAGCGCCTTGCAGGCCTGAGTGCCGGAATAATCGAACTCGCAGGCCTGGCCGATGACGATCGGGCCGGCGCCTATGATCAGGATCGATTTGATGTCAGTACGTTTGGGCATGGGCTCCAGAACTGCACACAAAAAAAGGGCGCGCTTTTCGCGCGTCCTTGGCCCCCAGGCGGGAGATAACCCCGCGCGAGCGGTCTCTAGACCAGAATCGGGGGGGTGGGAAGGGCAGGAAGGCTGCTTGCCACAGTTAATCGCAAGAGCCCGCCGTTCGGCCATAAAGCCCTACAATCGCTGAAAATTTTCAGCTAATCAGCGGGTCCGTTTCAGCATGATTGGTTCGTCTATGAGCGCCTCCGCCAGCCTGCCTTTTGCCACCGAGAGCGGCGCCATGCCGATCATGGGTTTCGGCACCTCGCCTTTGACCGGCGGCATGACGGCCGATGCCGTATTGGCGGCGCTCAAGACCGGCTACCGCCACATCGATACCGGCCGGAAATACGGCACCGAGGATTCGGTCGGCGAGGCGATGCGCAAGTCCGGCGTGCCGCGCCAGGACATCTTCCTTGTCACAAAAGTCAGCCACGAAAATCTGCGGCCCAAAGACTTCGCCAAATCGGTCGATGACAGCCTCGCCGCGCTCAAGGTCGACTATCTCGACCTGCTGATGATCCATTGGCCCAACCCGGCAATACCCCTAAGCGAATGCATGCCGGCTTTGGCCAAGGCCAAAAAGGATGGCAAGGCGCGTCACATTGGCGTCGCCAATTTCAACATCGCGCTGCTCGATCAGGCGGTGGCGCTGTGCCCGGAGCCCATCGTCGCATTGCAGGCCGAGTATCACCCTTATCTCGACCAATCGAAGCTGATGGGCGCGGTGAAGCGTCACAAGCTTGCCTTCGTCGCTTACTGTCCGCTGGCGCGCGGCCGGATGTTCGAGGACACGGTGTTGGCTTCAATCGCAAAAGCGCATGGCCGCAGCATCGCGCAGATCGCATTGCGCTGGCTGATCCAGCAGAATGTCGTGCCTATACCGTTTTCGCAGAACCCGCAGCGCATCGCCGACAATTTCAACGTGTTCGATTTTGAATTGAGTGACGATGAGATGGCGCGCATTGCGGCGCTCAAGCGGCCCGACGGCCGCATCGCCAATCCGGTCGAGCGTGTCACCGGCGGCTGGGACTGATTATTCCGGACGCGCCAAAAACGTCATGCGCCACTGGTTGTGACCGATGTTGCGTTCGGCGCGTTTGGCTGAATAGCCGGCGGCCTTGAGGCGGGCCAGCATCTCTTCCTCGGTGTAATGCGACAGGCCGTGCGCCTTCTTCAGACGGAAATAGTCCGACAGGAAAATCCGGATCAGGCCGCCGATCGCCGCCCAGAAAAAACCGTTCTCGAAGCCAAAGCGCAGCAGCGACAGCGCAGCATAGGGTGCCGCCAGCTTCGGCGGCACGATGTCGCCAATGATGACCATGCCTTCCGGCTTCACCAGCCGCCGGAAGACGCCGAGCAGCCGGTCGAGTTCGGCGGCGGTCAGATACTGCGCCACCGAATGCATGACGATCAGATCGAACGATGCGGGCTGCTTTGCCGCCGCTTCGTCCGGCGTCAGCACCGACATTTTCGCATTGCCGGCGTAACGTGCGGTCAGCGCCGCGCGCACATTGGGCGCGGCCTCCACCAATGTCAGATGCGAAGCGGCCGTCGCGACCAGATCCGCCGACGTTGCTTCGCCACAGCCATAGTCGAGTACGTCGGCCGAATGCCGCGCCACGTAGCCGCGGATGTCCTCGGCAATGGTGCGGTAATGAACGTCGCGATGACGCTCATTGACGTAAATCACCGAGTGCTTGAAGTCGTAGAAGCTGATCCAGTCCATGAAGGCCTTGTACTGGCGGGAGCAATCCAGCGCCAGCGATGCCGGCGTCCGAAGGCAGTTCTACGCGGTCTTCTTCTTGCGCATCGCATCGACAAAGCGCGTGAATAGATAATGACTGTCGCGTGGGCCGGGCGAGGCTTCCGGATGGTACTGTACCGAGAATACCGGCTTGTCCTTCAGTGCGATGCCGCAATTGGAACCGTCAAACAATGAAACGTGCGTCTGCTCGACATTCTTCGGCAGCGACTCCTTGTCGACCGCGAAGCCGTGATTCATCGAGGTGATCTCGACCTTGCCGGTCGTGAGATCCTTCACCGGATGATTGGCGCCGTGGTGGCCCTGATGCATCTTCACGGTCTTGCCGCCGAGCGCGATGCCGAGCATCTGGTGGCCGAGGCAAATGCCGAAGGTCGGCGTGCCGCTATCGATCAAAGTCTTGATCACCGGCACCGCATACTTCCCCGTCTCGGCCGGATCGCCCGGACCGTTGGACAGAAAAACGCCGTCGGGCTTGAGCGCCATGATGTCTTCGGACGACGTCTTGGCCGGCACGACTGTGACTTTGCAGCCGGCGCCCGCGAGCAGGCGGAGAATGTTGCGCTTGATGCCGTAGTCGACCGCGACGACGTGGAATTCCGGGTTTTCCTGGCGGCCGAAGCCCTTGCCCCAGACCCATTCGGTCTCGTCCCAGGTGTAACGCTGAGCCGAGGTCACCATCGGCACGAGGTCCATGCCGAGAAGGCCGGGCCACTCGCGGGCTTCTTTCTTCAACGCGTCGATATCGAACTTGCCGTCGGCCGCATGCGCGATCACGGCGTTGGGCATGCCCTTCTCGCGGATCAGCGCGGTCAGCGCGCGGGTGTCGATGCCGGCGAGCCCGATGATGCCGCGGGCCTTGAGCCAGTCGTTGAGGCCGCGCGTGGCCCGGTAGTTCGACGGCGCCGTGATGTCCGAGTGCAAAATGATGCCGCAGGCCCCGGGCCGCGCCGCCATGTTGACGCTCTCGATGTCCTCGTCGTTGGTGCCGACGTTGCCGATATGCGGGAAGGTGAAAGTGATGATCTGGCCGGCGTATGACGGATCGGTAAGGATTTCCTCGTATCCGGTCATCGCGGTGTTGAAGCAGACCTCGCCGGTGGCGGAGCCGGTGGCGCCGAGGCCGAAGCCCTCGAGGACCGTGCCGTCCGCCAATACCAAAAGGGCCGTCGGCTTGGGCTCAGCCCAAATGCCGGAGGAAGTTCCGGTGGAAGGCGATTGCGTCTGGGTCATGGGCACTTAGTTGCGTATTATAGAGATAGAGGCAAGGGGCCGCCGGGTGCCGCCCCCAGATAGCGCATGATCCCGAAAAGTGGGTACCGGTTTTCGGATAAGATCATGCGCCAGAACAAAAAAGCGAGGGATTTCCCGTGCTGCGCGACGACATCAATAAAGCATTGACCGAGGCTCAGAAGGCCAAGAACGAGCGCACGGTATCGACCCTGCGCATGGTCAATTCCACCTTGAAAAACGCCGATATCGAGGCCCGCGGCTCCGGCAAGCCGGTACTCGGCGATGCCGAGGTGCTGGTGATTCTCCAGAAGATGATCAAGCAGCGCCAGGAATCGGTCGAGATGTACAAGAAGGGCGCACGGCCTGACCTGGTGAAGCAGGAAGAGGAAGAGATCGCCGTCATCTCCGGCTATCTGCCCAAGCAGATGTCGGATGCCGACGTGGCCGCCGCCATCGACGCCGCCATTGCCGAAACCGGTGCCGCCGGCATGAAGGACATGGGCAAGGTCATCGGCGTGCTGCGCGGCAAATATGCCGGGCAGATGGATTTCGGCAAAGCCAGCGGGCTGGTGAAGGCGAAGCTGAGCTAAACGCCTGCCGCCTTCGGCAACAACGCCGCCAGCCGGTCGGCCCATTCGCGCTGACCGGTTTCCTGCGCGATCAGGTCCTGGCGAATTTCAATCGCGACATGAACGAGCCCGCGCCGTTCGCCGTGCACCGGGATGGTGTAGTCGGTGTCGTCGCTGACGCTGTAGGGCTCGTTGTCGCCGACGACGAGATCGCCCGGCGCAGCGAGCAGATCGCGCAGCGCCAGCGCCAGCGCCAGCGCGCTGTAGCGATTGTACAGCACGCCGGCCTGCCATGGCCGCGGCATGCCGGCATAGACCGGCGTGAAGCTGTGCAGCGAAACCAGAATCGTCGGTGTGTGCGCCGTCTGCCGTTTATTGAGAGCTTGCTCGACGGCGCTGTGATAGGGCGCGAAAATTTCCCGCACGCGCGGCGCCGCGTCATCCATCGAAACATTCTGATTACCCGGAATCATTGAACCGTCGCTCAACGGCGCGATCGATGTAGGGCTGCCGGGCGGCCGGTTGCAGTCGATCACTAGCCGCGAATAAATCTGCATAATGAGGTGCGCGTCGAGCAGGTCGGCAAGGCGGCGTGCGACGCCTTCGATGCCGATGTCCCAGGCGATGTGCCGCGACAGGTCGGGCTCGCTCAGTCCGAGATCATGCAGTGCGTGCGGAATGCGCTTGCCGGCGTGATCGCACACCAGAAAAAATGGCGACGCGCCGCTGCTGCGAAGCTCGACGACCGGCGATGGTTCGTCCGGCGCCAGGAGCATTGTGTTTACGGACGTCATTACTGGATTGCCTGTTCAATCGGCATCGATGCCCGGTATTTCAACATCGCCCGGGCGGATTTCGCACTATTCTTTGGAACACAAACCGCGCTCCGATGTTGCTAACCGCCGGATCCGACATCTGCAACCGATAGCGTCAAAAGACATGCCAGCGCGCGTCCTTCGCCACAAGAGCCCCAAGAGCCCATTGCCGCGCGTTGCGAAGGCTGCTGCGCCTTCTATGCTGATCGACATCGGTTTTGACATCGGCTTTGCCGCGACCCAGCCGGTGCCGATGGTGGTGATGCTGAGCGTGCATCCGTCGCGGGTAGCCGATCTCGTTGCGCCCGAAAACATCACATGCGATCCGCCGCAGCCCATTCATTACTACCACGACAGTTTTGGAAACTTCTGCGGCCGGCTCATTATTCCGCAGGGCGGTCTCACGCTGCACAATCGCGCCACCGTGCGCGACAGCGGGTTACCAGATGCGGTGATGCCCGACGCGCAGCAGATCCCGGTCGAAAATCTGCCGGACGACATCATTCTGTTTTTGTTGCCCAGCCGTTACTGCGAGATCGATCGCATGATGGATATCGCCTGGTCGCTGTTCGCCGATACGCCGCCGGGCTGGGCGCGTGTGCAGGCCATCGTCGATTACGTCCACAATCATGTGACCTTCGGCTATCAATTCGCGGCGCCGACCAAGAGCGCGCATGACGTGCACGCCGAACGCCGCGGCGTCTGCCGCGACTTCGCGCATCTCGCTGTGACTTTGTGCCGCTGCATGAATATCCCGGCGCGCTATTGCACCGGCTATCTCGGCGACATCGGCGTGCCGAGGGACCCGGCGCCGATGGATTTCAGCGCCTGGTTCGAAGTCTACCTGTCCGGCCAGTGGTTCACCTTCGATGCCCGCCACAATCATCCACGTATCGGCCGCATTCTGATGGGCCGCGGCCGCGATGCCGCCGACGTGCCGATCTCGACCGGCTTCGGCGCCACGCAGCTCAGCGAGTTCAAGATCATTACCGATGAGGTGATCGTGCCGCAGGTCGCGCATGCGAAAACGAAGCGCACAAAGCGATGACGGCCCGATTTTAATTGGCTACACTTCCCGCCAGGCCCGCCATCAGACGGGCGACCGAGGGAGCCCACCGTGAAGCTGATTTATTCATTCGCCGTCATCCTGGCCTTGCTGGCTGGACCGTCCCAGGTCCACGCCCAGAACTATCCGAGCCGGCCGATCCATGTGCTCACGACCTCGAGCGCCGGCGGCATCAGCGACATCTTCATGCGCGCGCTTGGCGAGGAGATGCAGAAGCGGACCGGCCAGCCCCTTATTATCGAAAATCGCCCGGGAGCTGCCGGTAACATCGCGGCGCGCGCCTGTATCGACGCCGAGCCCGATGGCTACACCATCTGCATCCTCATGGCCGATGCGCTGATCTACAATCAGTTCCTGTTCAAGAAGCTGCCTTACGATCCGGACAAGCTGCAGCCGATCATCAATCTGTTTCACCTGATCCAGGTGTTGGTCGTAAATTCGGATCTCAAGGTGAAGACGGTCGATGAACTGGTGGCGGCATCGAAGGCCAATCCCGGCAAATTCAATTACCTCACCGCGTCGCTGCCGCTTGCCGTGTTCATGGACAGCCTCGTCAAGGAAAAGGGCGCCGACTGGGTGCGCGTGCCATTCAAGGGCGGCGGCGAGGCGACAACGGCGATCCTCTCCGGCACGACGCCGATCGGCTTGATCGGTCTCGGCAACGTCAAGTCGCAGATCGACGCCGGCAAAATGACCGCACTGGCGCTGACGAACAACATCCGCACGCCGCAACTGCCGAATACGCCGACCTTCGCCGACATTGGCTACAAAGGCGCGCCTTCGCAAACCTGGTACGGGCTGTTCGCCCCTCCCGGCACCCCGAAGGCGATCATCGACAAGTTCAACGCCGAGGCCATGCAGGTGATGAAGGATCCCGTGTTTCAGGAAAAATTCATCACCAGCCGCGGCCAGGTGACGGCGATCAACACGCCGGAAGAGTTCGCCAAACAGATCATTGAAGAGCGGGCCGGGGCGAAGGAAGTGGTCAAGCAGAGTGGCGTCGAGCCGATGTAGGCCGCACGTTGTGCGGGCCCGTTGCTCGCGGCAGACGTTCTCCATCAAAGGCAGGAGCTGTTATTCCAATGTCGAAAGCAACGCTGACGGCCGCTTTTCTACTCGCCGCCGTTTCCACGGTTGCTTCAGCGCAGGAGTGGCCCTCCAAAACCATCACACTGATCGTGCCGTTTTCCGCCGGTGGCGGCATCGACGCCAGCGCCCGCCTGCAGGCCGCGACCCTTGGAGAAATCCTGGGTCAGACGGTCATCATCGAGAACATCGGCGCCGCGGGCGGTACGGTTGGTAGTGCCCGCGTCGCCAAAGCAGCGCCTGACGGCTACACCCTGCTGATCGGCAACACCGGAACGCATGCCTACAGTCAGTCGCTCTACAAGAAGCTGCCCTACGATGCCGCCAAGGATTTCGAGGCGGTGGGACTGGTGACGGAATCGCCGCGTATCCTGCTCGCCCGCAAGGATCTGCCGGTCAACAATCTGCAGGAGTTCGTCGCTTACGCGAAAGCGAACCAGGGTAAGATGTCGTATGGCTCGGCCGGGGTTGGCTCAGGCACGCATCTGCCTTGCGCGCTGCTTAACATGACGATGGGCGTTGATATTACGCACGTGCCCTATCGCGGCGCCGGGGCCGTCATGCAGGACCTGATTGGCGGGCGCATCGATTACATGTGCGACACCATCCAGACCGGCGCCGCGCAGGCCAATGCCGGCACGGTGAAGGGCATTGCTGTGATGTCCCCCAAGCGGGTGTCTGTTGTCGCCAATCTGCCCACCACGGGCGAACAGGGCCTCGCCGGTGCCGAAGCCACCGTTTGGAATGGGTACTTCTTTCCGAAGGGCACGCCGCAGCCGATCGTGCGCAAGATGAACAAGGCGCTCGGCGACATGCTAGCGCGATCGGATTTCAGGGAGAAGTCCGAGGCTCTGGGCCTCTCCCTCGTGCCGCCCGAACAGCGCTCGCCGGAATATTTTGCCAAATACCTGGGCGAGGAGATCGAACGCTGGGGCAAGGTCATCCGCGCCGGTGGCATCAGCGTGGACTGATAGCGGCCGGGCGGACCTGTGAATAGCCGGGAAAAGCACGCGAATTCCGGCTCTTGGCGGTGTCCAGCCGCTACGCCCTAAAAAGCCGCCAGTCGAAGCCCTATTATAGAGGGCCGAATCGATAGTTCCGGGACCCTCGAACGCCGCGCCAAAACGCGGCGAAAGAACCATGCGCTTTACGCCCCAGTTTCTCGACGAGTTGAAGGCGCGGCTTCCGGTTTCGGAAGTCGTGGGCCGCCGCGTGAAATTGCAGCGCTCGGGCCGCGAGTTGAAAGGCCTGTCGCCGTTCAACAAGGAAAAGACCGCGTCCTTTTTCGTCAACGACCAGAAAGAAGCCTGGTTCGATTTCTCCTCGGGCAAAAACGGCAGCATCTTCGATTTCGTCATGCTGACCGAAGGCGTCACGTTTCCGGAAGCCGTCGAGCGCCTGGCGCAGATGGCCGGCGTGGCGCTGCCGAAGGTGTCGCAGGAGGACCAGCAACGCGACATACGGCGCAAGACGCTGCACGACGTCATGGATCTGGCCGCGAAGTTTTTCGAAACCACGCTCGCCTCGCGGACCGGCGCCAAGGCGCGCGGCTATCTCGCCGACCGCGCACTGACGCCGGCGACGCAGGTGAAATTCCGGCTTGGCTATGCCTCGAACGAACGCTTCGCGCTCAAGGAACATCTTGGCTCGCACGGCATTCCGGTCGAGGACATGATCGAGGCCGGGTTGCTGATTTCAGGCGCCGACATTCCGGTGCCGTTCGATCGTTTCCGCGACCGCGTGATGTTTCCCATCACGGATATTCGCGGCCGCGTCATCGCCTTCGGCGGTCGCGCCATGGAGAAGGACGCGCCGGCGAAATATCTCAATTCGCCGGAAACGCCGCTCTTTCACAAAGGCCACACGCTGTACAACATCGCGGCGGCCCGCCAGGCCAGCCACGACGGCCAGCCGGTCATCGTCGTCGAAGGCTATGTCGACGTCATCGCCATGGTGACCGCGGGTTATGGCGCTGCGGTGGCGCCGCTCGGCACCGCGCTGACCGAAGATCAGCTCGCGCTGCTGTGGAAAATGGCCGACGAACCGGTGCTGTGTTTCGACGGCGACAAGGCCGGTATCCGCGCCGCGTTCCGCGCCGTCGATATCGCCATGCCGCGTTTGAAGCCCGGCAAGAGCCTGAAATTCGCCATGCTGCCGGGCGGCCAGGATCCCGACGACCTGCTGCGCTCGGCCGGGCCGGAGGCGGTGGTCGAAGTGGTCGAGGCCGCCAAGCCGCTCGCCGCCATGCTGTGGACCCGCGAGACGGAAGGCCATTCCTTCGATACGCCGGAACGCCGCGCCGCGCTCGAAGCGCGCATCAACGAAGTCACCACGGCGATCGCCGACGAATCCGTGCGCAAATATTACCGTCAGGATTTCCAGGAACGGCTGCGACAGTTTTTTGCGCCGGCGCAATCTCAAGGATTTGCGCAACGCGGCAATTTTCAACGCGGCCAGGCCGGCCAGGCAGGCCAAAACTGGCGCGAGAACGCCGGCGGCGGCCAGAAATTCGGCGGCAAGTTTGGCGGCAATTTCGGCGCCAAACGTCCCGAGGTCGGATCGCACAACACGCCCTACGTCGTCGTCAGCCAGCAGATGGCGGCGAGCCCGCTGCATCGCGGCTTCCGCACCGCGGTGCCGCTGCGCGAGGCGCTGATCCTGCAGGCCGCCATCAACCACCCCTGGCTGCTGCACGACCATCTCGAGGAACTCAGCCAGCTCGAGTTCCGTTACCCGGAAGCCGAACGGCTCAAAGCGGCGCTGATCGACATCGCGGCGCACGCGGCAGGAGCGGCCACCGAGGACATCAAGGCGGAACTGGCCTCCCGGAACCTGACCGAGGTCATGGACCGCATCGAAGCGGCCATCACCACCTCGTCGGTCTGGGGGGCGCGGCCGGATGCGGCGCCAGAGGATGTTTTGGTGACCTGGCACCAGCTCGTTACCTTGCATCGACAGCGATATTTACTAACTAAGGCGCTCCAGGACGCAGCGCATGCGCTCGGTGAGGAACCAAGCGAAGCCAATAATTTACGGCTCAACGACGTTAAAGCTGAGCTGGAAAAGATGGACGGCACCGAGGCCCTGATCGAGGGGTTCGGGTTTTCCTCCGGGCGGGGTGCCAAAAGCCTGTAATGGGCGGTAACCGAGGCGCAAATTGAGCCATTAAACCTGACGTTTTTGGGCTTAATGCACTTGACCGCCGCCCCTTAAGGCGGCACGAAAACGCGAAGAAATGCTAACACCGGCGGGGAATAGAGGTCGTTCTCCACTGGTTTTAACAGGGTTAATTGGAGCTTAAGCGGGCTCCAGCCACACTAACGACCTGATTCGAGGGCGGCGCCATGGCGGTGCGGCCCTTTTTGGCCATGCGCCGCGACCTTTCAGGGCCGCCCGGCGTTTGGATCTAGAGGGACCGCGGCACCCGCGGATATGCGCGAATGGCCAAAAAGGTCCAGGAGACAAAAACGATGGCGGCGAAGGCGGTAGCGACCAAGGCGACAGCGGCGGCCAAGGGCAAGGATGAAGCCCCGGAGAAGGAAGCCGAAGGCGCGCCCGATTCTCCGTTGCCGCTGCTCGATTTATCCGATGCCGCCGTCAAGAAGATGATCAAGGCCGCCAAGAAGCGCGGCTATGTCACCTATGAGCAGCTCAATGCCGTGATGCCGTCGGAGGAGGTCAACTCCGAGCAGATCGAAGACACGCTCGCCATGCTGTCCGAAATGGGCATCAACGTGGTCGAGACCGAAGACGCCGAAGGCGACGAAGAAGGCGAGAAGGCCACCGACGAAACCGACGACGACGATGACGACGACACCGGCCGCGAGGTCGTCGAGACCAAGCAGAAGGCGCTCGCCACCACCGAGAAAAAAGAGCCGTCCGAACGTACCGACGATCCAGTGAGGATGTACCTCAGGGAAATGGGCTCGGTCGAACTGCTGTCGCGCGAAGGCGAAATCGCCATCGCCAAGCGCATCGAGGCCGGCCGCGAGGCGATGATCGCGGGCCTCTGCGAAAGCCCGCTGACCTTCCAGGCGGTCATCATCTGGCGCGACGAACTCAACGAAGGCAAAGTCTTCCTCCGCGACATCATCGATCTCGAAGCGACCTACGCCGGTCCCGATGCCAAGCAGATGCAGACGCCGGTGATCATCGGACCCGATGGCAAGCCGGTGCCGCAGGCTGTCGGCACGCCGGTGCCGGGTGCGCCGCATCTGCAGGTCGTGCAGCCCGCCGCCGCGCCCACCGCGCCGGCGCAGGCGACGCCGTTCAAAACGGGTGACGCCGCCGAAGGCGGCGAGGAGGCCAAGGATCCGGCCGCCGAAGGCGATTACGACGAAGACGACATGGAGAATTCGCTGTCGCTCGCCGCCATCGAGGCCGAGCTCAAGCCCAAGGTCGTCGAGACTTTCGACAACATCGCCGACGCCTTCAAGCGGCTGCGCCGCCTGCAGGAGCAGGACATCGAATTCCGCCTGAAGAACTCGTCGCTGTCGCCGGCCCAGGAGCGCAAGTACAAGAAGCTCAAGGACGAGATCATCGGCGAGGTGAAGTCGCTGCGCCTCAATCAGGCGCGTATCGATTCACTGGTCGAGCAGCTCTACGACATCAACAAGCGCCTCGTGTCGAACGAAGGCCGCCTGATGCGCCTATCGGAAAGCTACGGCGTGACGCGCGACGACTTCCTGAAAAACTACATGGGCTCGGAGCTCGATCCGCGCTGGCTCAACCGCATCTCCAAGCTGTCCGCCAAGGGCTGGAAGAATCTGGTCGCCAAGGAAAAGGACAAGATCAAGGAGATCCGCGGCCTCGTGCACGAGCTCGCCGGACAAACGGGCGTTGAGATCAGCGAATTCCGCAAGATCGTGCAGATGGTGCAGAAGGGCGAGCGCGAAGCCCGCCAGGCCAAGAAGGAAATGGTCGAAGCGAACCTGCGCCTCGTCATCTCGATCGCCAAGAAATACACCAACCGCGGCCTGCAGTTCCTCGACCTCATCCAGGAAGGCAATATCGGCCTGATGAAGGCGGTCGATAAATTCGAATACC
>CAISIV010000237.1 GCA_903885555.1 uncultured Hyphomicrobiales bacterium | reverse complement strand
GTTCTGCCTCGCCTTCGTGCACGCACCGTCCGGCATTCACTCGCGCACCAAGAAGATCGTGCTGCCCGATGACATCAAGGGCATGAAGATCCGCCCGGCCGACGCTACCATCGCCAATTTCGTCACGCAGCTCGGCGGCACCAACGTTCAGTCCTCGGCGCCGGAAGTACGCGACATCATCGAGCGCGGCGTCGCCGACGCCGTGACATTCCCATGGGGATCGCTGGTGCTCTTTGGCGTTGATAAAGTCACGAAGTATCACATGGAGGCGCCGCTCTACGTGACCACCTTCGCCTTCGTGTTCAACAAGGACAAATACGCCCAGATGTCCGATCGCCAGAAAAAGGCGATCGACAACAACTGCAACCCCGAAGCGGCCGGCCGCGTCGGCGGGCCGTGGGGCACCTTCGAAGATGCCGGCGTCGAGAAGGTCAAGGCGCAGGCCGGGCACGAGGTCTACACGCTGAACCTGGCACAGACCGCGGAATGGAAAAAGGCGGCCGAGCCTTTGGTCAAGAACTGGGCCGATGGCGTCAAGAAAGCCGGCATCGACGCCGATGTCGCGATGAAGGAACTGCGCGCCGAACTCGCCAAGTACAAGGCGCTGGCGCAGTAGACAGAACACGCGCTGCGGCGGCGGACATTCCGCCGCCGCTTTTCCTTTCAGCCGGACAGCAGTGCGCCCATGAAACGCGTCGCGATGGATCGTTTCATCGATACTATCGAGTGGATCGCCGCCGGCTTCGTCGGCATCGTCGCCGCCAATATTTTTCTTGCGGTCATTCTGCGCAACGTCTTCAACTTTTCGATCCCGGACGCTTTCGACTTCGGCCGCCTGCTGCTCGGCATTCTCATTTTTTGGGGCATCGCCGCGACCTCGTATCGCGGCACGCACATCACGGTCGATCTGATCTGGGCTAATGTCGGCCCGAAGTATCAGCGATGGATCGACGTATTTGCGACGCTGGTGCTGTTGTTCGTCGTGGCGGTCCAGACCTACACGCTGTTCGATAAAGTGTACGGCACCTACAACGACAACGTCCTGACCTTCGATCTGCGCTGGCCGACCTGGCCGTTCTTCGCGGTCGCCTGGATCGGCGACGTCTCTGCCGTGCTGCTGATCGCGGTCCGCACCTACCGGCTGATCTTCCAGCCGGAGCTGATGCAAGAACCTCAAATCAAGACGGCGGAATAATGAGCACCGACGCCGTTGCCATCCTGGGCTTTGTCGCGCTGTTCGCGCTGATGCTGCTGCGCGTGCCGGTCGGCATGGCCATGGGCCTGGTCGGCGTCGGCGGCTTCAGCTACCTCGTCGGCGGCGGCCCCGCGCTCAAGCTGGTCGGCCAGACCTCGATGCGCACGGTGACCGACTACACCTTCGGCGTCATCCCGATGTTCCTGCTGATGGGAACGTTCGTGTCGAACTCCGGCATGAGCCGCGACCTGTTCAAGGCCGCCAATGCTTTTGTCGGACACCTGCGCGGCGGCCTGGGTTTCGCCACGGTCGTCGCCTGCGGCGGCTTTGCCGCGATCTGCGGCTCGTCGGTGGCGACCGCGGCAACCTTCTCCGCCGTCGCCTATCCGGAAATGCGGCGTTACGGCTATCCGCAGAGCTTCGCCACCGGCGTGATCGCCGCCGGCGGCACGCTGGGCGCCATGCTGCCACCGTCCACCGTGCTGGCGGTCTACGGCATCATCACCGAGCAGGACATCGGCAAACTTTTCATCGCCGGCATCATTCCCGGCCTGCTGGCGATGGTCATGTACGTCATCACCATTGCGCTGATCGGTTACTTCCGGCCGGGCTTCCTGCCGACCGGTCCGAGCACGACGTGGCGGCAGCGCTTCTCGGGCCTGCGCGATATCTGGGCGCCAATGCTGCTCTTCATCTTCGTCATTGGAGGCCTCTACGGCTTGCCGTTTTTGCCGCGCTTTACGCCGACCGAAGCCGGCGGCGTCGGCGCCACCGGCGCTTTCCTGATCGGCGTCTTCACCGGACGGCTCGACAAAGAAAAAATTCTGACGTCGTTGCTGCAGGCAACGCGCACCGCGGCCGCCGTATTCACCGTGCTGATCGGTGCCTTGATCTTCGGTTATTTCCTCACCGTCACGCAGACGCCGCAGAAGGTCACCGAGTTTCTCACCGGTCTCGGGCTGGGCAGCTACGGCGTGCTGGCGCTGATCATGGTGATGTATCTGGTACTCGGCTGCCTGATGGACGCCATGGCCATGATCATCCTGACCGTGCCGATCATCTTCCCGGTCATTACGCATCTCGGCTTCAACCCGATCTGGTTCGGCGTCATCATCGTCATGACGGTCGAACTCGGGCTCATTCATCCACCGGTCGGCATGAACGTCTTCGTCATCAAGAGCGTGGTTAAGGACGTGTCGTTCACCACCATCTTCAAGGGAGTGATCCCCTTCATCGCCACCGACCTGATCCGGCTGGTGATCCTGATCGCCTTCCCGATCCTGGCATTGTGGCTGCCGTCGAAGATGTGAAGACCTTTCCTCCGGCTGCTCATATGATAGCATCCGGTCTTCAAAATGGTTGGGGGCCCAACCATAAGACGATCAAACGAATAAAAGGAACGTCGCGTGCGGACTGCGGGTACGGCATTTCTCGAAGCTCTGAAGGAGGCCGGCGTCTCCTATATTTTCGCCAATCTCGGTAGCGACCACCCGGCGATCGTCGAGTCGATCGAGGAAGGCAAAGCCAATGGCCGCGGCTTTCCCGCGATGCTGACCTGCCCGAACGAGATGGTGGCGCTGAGCGCGGCGCATGGTTACGCGCAGGTCAGCGGCGAAGCGCAGGTCGTTATTGTCCACGTCGAATGCGGTACCCAGGCGCTCGGCGGCGCCGTGCACAATGCCTGCCGCGCCCGCGTGCCGGTGCTGATCTTCGCTGGCGCCACGCCCTATACGCAGGAAGGCGAGCTGAAGGGTTCGCGCAACGAATGGATCCAATGGATCCAGGACATCGGCGACCAGCGCGGCATCGTGCGTAACTACACGAAGTTCGATTACGAATTCCGTACGGGCCGTAACATCAAGCAGGTCACGCACCGCGCCCTGCAACTCGCCAAGAGCGATCCGATGGGGCCGGTCTATCTGGTCGGCGCGCGCGAGGTGATGGAAGAGGAAGTCACGCCGCTCGCCATCGATATCGACGAATGGCCGGCAGTCGCCCCGCTACCTCTGCGAACGCAGGACGCTGCCGAACTGGCGCAGGCGCTGGCCACGGCGAAACGCCCTTTGATCGTGACCAGCTATTCCGGCCGCAATCCCGCGGCGGTCGGCGAACTGACCCGACTGTGCGAACGCGCCGGCATCGCCGTGCTGGAGCAGTCTCCGGTGTGTCTGAACTTCCCGCTCGATCATCCGCTCTACATGGGTAACCGCTGGAGCGAGCCGCACCAGGAACCGGTGCTGGCCGAGGCCGACGTCGTGCTGGTGATCGACAGCGACGCGCCCTGGGTGCCGGCGATCAGCAAGCCGAATGCGGACGCCAAGGTATTTCACATCGACGTCGATCCGCTCAAAGACAAAATTCCGCTCTGGTACTTCAAGGCCCGCCGCGTGCTGCGCGCCGACGCAGCAACAGCGCTGGCACAAATCAACCAAGCGCTCGACGGCATCAAGCTCGACGCCGGCATAGTGAAGGAGCGCACCGCGCACTACAGCAAGCTGGGCAAAGCGCGGTCCGACGAGATGCTCAAGCGCGAACAGCCGACCGGCATCGTCACCGCGGAATATTTCACCGCGTGCCTGCGCAAATACGTCGATGCCAACACAATCATCTTGAGCGAGATGATCACCAACTATCCGGTCGTCACCAATCATTTGCGGCCATCGACGCCCGGCCAGTATTTCCTTAGCGGCGGCAGTTCGCTCGGCTGGAACGGCGGCGCGGCCATCGGCGCCAAGCTGGCGCATCCCGACAAAACCGTGATCGCGCTGTCCGGCGACGGCTCCTACATGTTCTCGGTGCCTTCATCGGTGCACTGGATGGCGCGCAAGTACAAAACGCCGTTCCTGCAGATCGTCTACAACAACGGCGGATGGCGTTCGCCGAAAATGTCGACGCTTGCCGTGCATCCGGATGGCTACGCCAGCCGCGCCAATGCCGTCGGCGTCGAATTCGATCCCGCGCCCGACCATTCCGCGATTGCTGC
Organism: uncultured Hyphomicrobiales bacterium; assembly: GCA_903885555.1. Lineage (GTDB taxonomy): Bacteria > Pseudomonadota > Alphaproteobacteria > Rhizobiales > Xanthobacteraceae > Pseudolabrys. Next base: position 44,831 of record CAISIV010000237.1, on the reverse strand, counting down.
AGCAGCCGGCGGCGCCTGGGCGCGCAAGATCGAGAAGCCGGAAGAAATCGAAGCGGCGCTGGCGGAGGCCTTTGCCGTGGTGCGCGACGAGAAGCGGTGCGCGGTACTCGACGTCCGCCTGCCGCATCTTTGAGACATTAAACCGCAGACGGCGGCCTCAGCCGCCGCTGTAAAAACAAAACTATCCAAGGGAGAGAGACATGAACGTCCAGCTTCTGATCGACGGCGCCGACGTCAAGTCGCGCAGCAAAGCCACTTTCGAACGCAAGGACCCCTACACCGGCAAAGTCGCCACCGTCGCCGAAGCCGGCACGGTCGAAGACGTCAACGCCGCCTGCGACGCGGCGGCCGCCGCTTTTCCGGCGTGGTCCGAGAAAGGCCCGACCGAACGCCGCATGCTGCTGCTCAAAGCCGCCGATATGCTGGAGGCCAAGAGCGCCGAATTCATCAAGCTGATGATGGAAGAAACCGGCGCCACCGGTCCGTGGTCCGGCTTCAACGTGATGTTCGCCGCCAAGGTACTGCGCGAAGCCGCCTGTATGACCACGATGGTGCACGGTGAGGTCATTCCGTCCGACAAACCGGGCTGCTTCTCGATGGCGATCCGTCAGCCGGCCGGCGTCTGCGTCGGCATGGCGCCGTGGAACGCGCCGGTCATTCTCGGCGTGCGCGCGGTGGCGATGCCGCTGGCCTGCGGCAACACCGTGGTGATGAAGGCATCCGAAACCTGCCCCGGCACACACATGCTGATCGGCAAAGTGCTGCAGGAAGCCGGGCTGCCGAAAGGCGTCATCAACGTCGTCACCCATTCGCGCGAAGACGCGCCGGCGGTGACCGAAGCGCTGATCGCGCATCCGGCCGTGCGCCGCATCAACTTCACCGGCTCCAGCCATGTCGGCCGCATTATCGCGCAGACGGCGGCGAAATATCTCAAGCCGGTGCTGCTCGAACTTGGCGGCAAGGCGCCGCTGCTGGTGCTTGACGACGCCAATCTCGACGACGCGGTCGACGCCGCGGCGTTCGGCGCCTTCATGCATCAGGGCCAGATCTGCATGTCGACCGAGCGCATCATCGTCGACAACAAGATCGCCGACGCTTTCGTCGGCAAACTGGCGAACAAGGCCAACGCCCTGCCCTACGGCGATCCGCGCACCAAGGTCGTGCTCGGCTCACTGGTCAGCGAGCAATCCGCCAACCGCATGCAGGAACTGCTCGACGACGCCGTCAAGCTGGGCGCCAAGCTCATCGCCGGGGGCAAGCGGGCCGGCACCGTCTGGTCGGCGACATTGCTCGACAACGTCACGCCGAAAATGCGCATCTACAAGGAAGAGTCGTTCGGCCCTGTGAAAAGCATCATCCGCGTCAATGGCGACGACGAAGCGGTCAAGATCGCCAACGATACCGAGTACGGCCTGTCGTCCGCCGTGTTCAGCGAGAACATCCAGCGCGCAATGGCGGTGGCCAAGCGCATCCAGGCCGGCATCTGCCATATCAACGGCCCGACCGTGAACGACGAGGCGCAGATGCCGTTCGGGGGCACCAAGGATTCCGGCTATGGCCGGTTCGGCGGCACCGCCGCGATCGCCGAATTCACGGAACTGCGCTGGATCACCATCGAAAGCCACCAGCACTATCCATTCTGACATAGCTGCCCGGCCCATCCGCAAGGTGGGCCGGGTTACGTTTGCGCGTCCTCGCCCTGTCGCGTAAAACCCCCCTCGAAAAACGAATAAGAACGCAGGGGCGAAACGGCATGGCTGCACCACAATCCGGACAACGTCCCCCGATTGCCGCCGAGGCTTATCTGCGTGCCTTGGCCGACCACGGCATTGATTTTTTCTTCGCCAATCCCGGCACCGATTTTCCGCCGATCGTCGAAGCCTTCACCCGCGCCAAGAAGACCAACGCCAAGGTTCCCAAGCCGGTGTTGGTGCCGCATGAGAACCTCGCGGTCGCCATGGCGCACGGCGCCTATCTGATGAACGGCAAGCCGCAGGCGGTGATGGTCCACGTCAACGTCGGCACCGCCAACACCATCAACAACCTGACCAACCTGTCGCGCGACCGCGTGCCGCTGATCCTCGCCGCCGGCCGCACGCCCATCAGCGAGAAGGGCAAATTCGGTTCGCGCTCGCGCCCGATCCACTGGGCGCAGGAAATGTTCGACCAGGCCGGCATGGTGCGCGAACTGGTGAAGTGGGATTACGAGCTGCGCAGTGCCGACCAGATCGGCGACGTGGTGTCGCGTGGCGTCGATGTCGCGATGGCGCATCCACGCGGTCCCGTCTACATGGTGCTGCCGCGCGAGCCGCTGTCAGCGCCTCTTGCCGAGCCGATCGCCCCGATCAAGCCGCGGCCGCAGGCGCCGGCCACTTATCCCGATCCGAAGTCGATCGCGACTTTGGCGGAATGGATCGCCAGCGCCGAACGCCCGCTGATCATCGCCGCGACCTTGCCTACGGAAGCCGTGTCGATCCTCGCGCATCTCGCCGAGCGTTGCGCTATTCCGGTGGTGACGCACAATCCGCGCAGCGTCTGCATGCCGTCGAGCCACCCGATGCATTTCGGCTTCGAGCCGGGTGCGCTGCTGACCGACGCCGATCTCGTCATCTCGCTGGAATCCGACGTGCCATGGATTCCGCATCTGCAGCATCCGCCGGCCGGCTGCCACGTCGCGCATATCGCCGAGGATCCACTGTTCTGCGCTATCCGATGCGCAGCTTTCCGAGCGACCTTTCGGTGCAGGCCGGTGTCGTCAATACGCTGAAGGCCTTGAGTGAAGCGGTCGAACATCGCCTGCAGATGGCCGAAGCGCGCATCGCATCGCGGCGCACGAAGCTGACCGAGCGCATGCGTAACCGGCGCGCCCAACTCGCCAAGGATTCCGCGCCCGGCACCACGATCTCGCCGGCCTACCTGTCGCGCTGCATCGGCGAGGCCTGCAGCGATGCCGTCATCTTCAACGAATATTCGCTGCGGGCCGATCATTGCGCGCGCGAGACGCCCGGCACGCTGTTCGCGCTCGGACCGGCCGGCGGACTTGGCTGGGGCCTCGGCGCAGCGCTCGGGGCAAAGCTCGCCTCGCCCGACTCCTTCGTCGTCGCGACGCTCGGCGATGGCGCCTACATGTTCTCCAACCCGATGGTGGGCCACTGGGTTTCGGGCAAGCACAACCTGCCCATCCTCACCATCATTTTCAATAACAGCCGTTACGGCGCGGTGCGCAACTCAACACTGTCGATGTTCAAGGACGGTGTCGCCGGCGAAAACGATGGCCGCGATCTCGCCGATCTCGATCCGGCGCCGCCTTACGACGAAATGGCGCGCGCGCAGGGCGCCTATACCGAACGCGTGGAAAAGCCCGCCGATCTGCCCGACGCGCTGATCCGCGCCCGCGACGCCGTCAAAGGCGGCAGTCAGGCGTTGCTCAACGTCATCACGCCGTACTAAACACTTCACCAATCCGACAAAAACCAGTCACCGAGGAATGCCCATGCGTATCGACGCCTATACCCATTTCATGCCGAGCCGGATGTTCAAGCTGCTGGTCGACAGCGGCTATCCCGACATCGGCAAGCGCATGCGCGAAGTGCCCTGCATTTACGATCTCGATATCCGCAAGAAGATCGTCGATACGTTCAAGGATTACGCGCAGATCCTGTCCTATCCGATGCCGCCCCTGGAAGTCTTCACCAAGGGCGACGGCGTCAAGGCGAACGAATACGCCAAGCTGATCAACGACGAATTCGCGGAAATCTGCGCCAAGGATCCGGATCATTTCCCGGGCTGGGTGGCGCAAATTGCTTTGAATGCCCCGGATGCCGGCGTCGGTGAAGCCAAGCGCGCGATCGCAGCGGGCGCGCTGGGCGTGCAGATTTACACTAATATCGCCGGCAAGCCGCTCGACGAGCCGGAATTCGAACCGTTCTTCGCGGCGATGGAAAAGCTCGACAAGCCGATCTGGCTGCATCCGGCGCGCAATTCAAGTTTCTCCGACTACGCCTCGGAGAAGAAATCGAAGTACGAAATCTGGTGGACCCTCGGCTGGTCCTACGAGACCACCGCCGCAATGTCGCGGCTGGTGTTCTCCAAGATCATGGACAAATATCCGAAGCTGAAAATCATCACCCATCATTTCGGCGGCATCACGCCGATGCTGGAAGGCCGCATCGGTCCCGGCTGGGATCAGCTCGGTGCCCGCACCTCGGATGAAGATCTCCAGGTGCTCTACAAGAGCCTGAAAAAGCGTCCGCTCGATTACTTCAAGCACGTGTTCTACGCCGACACCGCGACCTTCACCGGCGAACCGGCGATGCACGCGGGCTTTGCCTTCTACGACATCGACAAGATCGTGTTCGCGTCCGATTGCCCGTTCGATCCGGAAAAAGGCACGATGTATACGCGCGAAACGCTGCGCATCATCGAAGAGAAGGACATGCCGAAGGCCGACAAGGAAATGGTCTGGCACGGCAACCTCGAACGCATGTGCGGCGTGAAGTTCAAGAGCTAAGCATTCCGAGGCCGGCCGATGACGAAGCGTTTACCAGTCGTCATCGCCGGCGCCGGCCCGACCGGATTGATGTGCGCGCTCGCTTTGCGCAAGCAAGACATTCCGGTGGTGCTCTGCGAGGCAGAATCCGATCTCACCCACGATCTCCGCGCCGGGGCGTTTCATCCCCCGACGCTGGAAATGATGGCGCCCTACGGCATCACCGAGCAGATGCTGGTCGACGGCATCAAGGTGCGGTACTGGCAGATCCGCAACAAGCCAGGCGACCTCATCGCCGAATTCGATCTCGGCCTGCTGGCCGACGTCACGCCATTTCCGCACCGGCTGCATCTCGAGCAGCACCGCCTGACGCCAATCCAGCTCGACATCCTGCGCAACGAAGGTGGCGCGGATATTCGCTTTAATTGCAAGATCACCGGCTACACGCAGAACGCCGATGGCGTTGCGGTGACCGTTGAACGCGGCGGCGCGGTCGAGACAATCGCCGCATCGTGGCTGATCGGCGCCGACGGCGGCCGCAGCGCTGTGCGCAAGGCGACCGGCATCGAATTCGAAGGCTTTACCTGGCCTGAGACATTCGTGGTCGCCAGCACCACACACGATTTCGGCGAACAGGGCTTTGCCTATAATTGCTACATCGCCGATCCGACCGAATTCGGCGCGCTGTTCAAGCTGCCGCATGACGGCCCACCGGGCCTGTGGCGCCTCGCCTATCCGGCCAACCCGGACGAAAGCGACGAGGCTCTGCTCGAAGCGCCGCGTGTCGAGGCGGCGCTGCAGCGGCTGGTGCAAAAGCCCGGGCCCTATGATGTCGTCTACAAGAGCACCTACCGCGTCCACCAGCGCGTCACCGCGTCGTTCGTTGCCGGCCGCGTGCTGCTCGCCGGCGACGCAGCGCATCTCAACAACCCGCTCGGTGGCTTCGGGCTCAACAGCGGCATCCACGACGCCGTCAATCTCTGCGACAAGCTCGGCCGCCACTGGCGCGGCGAGAGCGGCGGTCTGCTCGATCTCTATTCGCGCCAGCGTCGCGCCGCTACCGTCGAGCAGGTGCAGGCCATGTCGATCCGCAATAAGCGGATGATGGAGGAGCGCGACCCGGAGGTGCAACGGGCGCGGCTGAAGGAACTGATCGCGGTCGCCGCCGACCCGGCGAAGGCGCGCGAGCACATGCTCAGCACCTCGATGATCTCGGGCCTCAAACGGGCCAACGAAATCCAATAAATGGCTCATTTTGCTGTGTAATCGGCCTGCCCGCGCGGATGGATTCAATGCCGCCATCTGCTAACCTTTGCCAATGGCACTGATCGACCCCATTGGCCTGTCCGAACCCGAAACGCCGCCAGAAGGCGCGGCGCCGGCGGCTGACGTGAATGCACGTCCCAGTCCCAGCGCGGCCGGCGAAGCCGGACGCCCAAGTCCAATGCTGGAGCAGTACATCGAGATCAAGGCCAACAATCCGGACTCCCTGCTGTTCTACCGGATGGGTGATTTCTACGAGATGTTCTTCGACGATGCCGAGACCGCCGCGCGCGCGCTTGGCATCGTGCTGACCAAGCGCGGCAAGCATCAGGGCCGCGATATTCCGATGTGCGGCGTGCCGGTGGTGCGCGCCGACGAATATCTGCACCGGCTGATCGCGCTCGGCCATCGCGTCGCGGTCTGCGAGCAGATCGAGGATCCGGCCGAGGCGCGCAAGCGCGGCTCGAAGTCGGTGGTGCGGCGCGACGTCGTACGCCTCGTCACACCCGGCACGCTGACCGAAGACACGCTGCTCGACGCCAAGCGCAACAATTATCTCCTTGCCGTCGCTCGCGCGCGTCTGTCGTCGGCCGACGATGAAAACCGGTTCGGCCTTGCCTGGATCGACATTTCCACGGGCGAATTCCGCATTGCCGAATGCGACCGCAATTCGATCACCGCCGAGATTGCGCGGCTGGAGCCGAGCGAGATCATCGTTTCCGACGCGTTGTTCGCCGATCCCGATCTGGTGCCGTACTGGCGCACGCTGCCGGCGGTGACGCCGCTGACCCGCGACGTGTTCGACGGCGCCTCCGCCGAGCGGCGGCTGACCTCGTTCTTCGCGGTCGCCACCAGCGAAGCTTTCGGCGCGCTGTCGCGGCTCGAAGTCACCGCCGCCGCGGCCTGCGTGACCTATGTCGAGCGCACGCAACTCGGCCAGCGCCCGCCATTGTCGCCGCCGCTGCGCGAAAGCGCCGGCGCCTCGATCGCCATCGATCAGGCGACCCGCAGCAATCTGGAGCTGATCCGCACACTCGGCGGCGAACGCCGCGGCTCGCTGCTCGATTGCATCGATCGCAGCGTGACCTCGGCCGGCTCGCGCCTGCTGGCGCAACGCCTGGCCGCGCCGCTGACCGATCCGGCAGCCATCGCGCGGCGGCTCGATGCAGTGGCGAGCTTCGTCGACGACGTCGCGGCGCGCGCCGATACGCGCTCGCGCCTGGCGGCGGCGCCGGATCTCGCCCGTGCGCTGGCGCGGCTGGCGGTGCAGCGCGGCGGGCCGCGCGATCTCGCCGCCATCCGCGACGGCATTCTGGCCGCGGCCGATCTGGCCCGCGCGCTCGGATCGCTGAAGAACGCACCCGCTGAAATCGCCGGCGCCATACAGGCCTGCCGCGCACCGGATGGTATGCTCGCCGCCGAGCTGTCGGCAGCGCTTGCCGCCGAGTTGCCCGCCTTCAAGCGCGACGGCGGCTTTGTGCGCACAGGCTACGACGCTACGCTCGATGAATTCCGCGCGCTGCGCGACGAATCCCGCCGCGTCGTCGCCGCGCTGCAGGCGCGCTACTCCGACGAGACCGGCGTCAAAGGCCTGAAAATCCGGCACAACAACGTGCTCGGCTATTTCGTCGAGGTGACCGCGCAGCACGGCGACAAGCTCACCGTGGCGCCGCACAACACGACCTTCATCCACCGCCAGACGCTGGCCGGACAGGTGCGTTTCACCTCGACCGAACTCGGCGAACTGGAAGCCAAGATCGCCAGCGCCGGCGAACGCGCGCTCGGGCTGGAGCTGGAAATCTTCGAAAAGCTGTCGGCCAGCGTGATCGCGCAGACTGCGCCGATCAAGCAATGCGGCGATGCCTTGGCCGCGCTCGATGTGTCGAGTGCGCTGGCAGCGCTTGCCGCCGAACGCGACTATGCCCGGCCGCAGATCGACGACAGCCTCGCCTTCGTCATCGAAGGCGGCCGTCATCCGGTGGTCGAACAAGCATTGGCGCGCGACGGCACCCCCTTCGTCGCCAACGACAGTGACCTGTCGCCGCCCGGCGAAACCAATGGCGGCCGTATCTGGCTGATCACCGGCCCGAACATGGCCGGAAAATCGACCTTTCTCCGTCAGAACGCGCTGATCGCCATCATGGCGCAGGCCGGCAGCTACGTGCCGGCGAAATCCGCGCATATTGGCGTCGTCGACAGGCTGTTCTCGCGCGTCGGCGCGGCGGACGATCTGGCGCGCGGCCGTTCGACCTTCATGGTCGAGATGGTGGAGACCGCGGCCATCCTCAATCAGGCCAGCGCGCGGTCGCTGGTGATCCTCGACGAAATCGGCCGCGGCACCGCGACCTTCGACGGCCTGTCGATCGCCTGGGCGACCGTCGAGCATCTGCACGACGTCAACAAATGCCGCTCGCTGTTCGCCACGCATTTCCACGAGCTCACCGCGCTGGCGGCGCGGCTTGACCGGCTGCACAACGCCACCGTTCGCGTGAAGGAATGGCAGGGCGACGTCGTGTTCCTGCACGAGGTCGTGCCTGGCTCGGCCGATCATTCCTACGGCATCCAGGTGGCGAAGCTTGCAGGCCTGCCCGCCGCCGTCATCGAACGCGCCAGACTGGTGCTGGCCAAACTCGAGCAGGAAGACCGCGCCAAGCCGAAAGGCTTCGAGGACCTGCCGCTCTTTGCCGCGCCTTATGCACCGCCACAGAAGCCGCAGGACGACATCCAGGCGACGATGATCGCCGCCATCGCGGCGCTCAATCCGGACGACATGTCGCCGCGCGAGGCGATGGATGCGCTCTATATGCTGAAAGCCAGGCTCGACCAGACGGCCAAGAAATAAGAATCGATGAATATCGCCGAACGCAAAAACGCGACGGCGCCGGCCGAGGCGCAAGACTGGCTCGCGCGTTTCGACGCCGCCTTGCAGGCGCGGGACGCCAAAGCCGCGGCGGAACTGTTTCTCGACGACGGCCTGTGGCGCGACGTGCTGGCCTTCACCTGGAATCTGCAGACGCAGTATGGGCGCGAACAAATCGAGGCCACGTTGCGCGATACGCTGGCGCGCACCAAACCCGCGAACTTCCATATCCCGGCGTCTCGCACGCCGCCGCGCTGGGTCAGCCGTGCTGGGCGCGACTGCATCGAGGTCATCTTCGAATTCGAGACCGCCTTCGGGCCCTGTCACGGCACGCTGCGGCTGGTGCCGGAGAGCGGCGCCTTGCGCGCCTGGACCGTCGTGACGAATTTGCAGGAACTGCGCGGCCACGAGGAATGGAAGAACGCGCGTGCCGCCATCAGCGACACCCGCACCTTCGGCGGCGAGAACTGGCTCGACCGGCTTACCAAGCAGCGCGCTTACGAAGACCGCGACCCAGCCGTCATCGTTGTCGGTGGCGGTCAGGCCGGGCTGTCGATCGCCGCAAGGCTGCAGGCGCTCGGCGTCGATACGCTGATCGTCGACCGCCACGAACGCATCGGCGACAACTGGCGCAAACGCTATCACTCGCTGACGCTGCATAATGAAGTATTCGTCAACCACCTGCCCTATATTCCGTTTCCGCCGAGCTTCCCGGTCTATATCCCGAAGGACAAACTGGCGAACTGGTTCGAATCTTACGTCGAAAGCCTGGAGCTGAATTTCTGGACCGGCACGGCGCTGGAAAGCGGCTCCTACGACGCCGCTCAAAAGCGCTGGAACGTCACGCTCAAGCGCAGCGATGGCAGCATGCGGGTTATGCATCCGCGGCATCTGATCTTCGCCACCGGCGTCAGCAGCATTCCGTATTTCCCCAAGCTGCCCGGGCTGGAGGATTTCAAAGGCACGGTGGTGCATTCCGGCTCGTTCGCGAACGCCGAGAACTGGCGCGGCAAAAAAGCGCTCGTGCTGGGCTCCGGCACCAGCGGGCACGACGTCGCGCAGGAACTGCAGGCCAACGGCGCCGACGTCACGCTGATCCAGCGCAGCCCGACTTATGTCGTCAGCCTGAAGGAAGCGCAGAGCGTCTATGCCATCTACCAGGAGGGCATCCCGTTCGAGGACTGCGACCTACTCGCCACCTCGATGCCCTATCCCGTTCTGCAACGCTCGTATCAGATCTCGACGGCGAAGGGCCGCGAGGTCGATAAGACGATCCTCGACAGACTCGCCGCCAAGGGCTTCAAGCTCACTTTCGGCGAGGACGAGACCGGCTTCCAGATGATGTATCTGCGGCGCGGCGGTGGCTATTACTTCAACGTCGGCTGTTCGGACCTCATTGCCGACGGCAAGGTCGGTCTGCTGCAGTTCGCCGACATCGAACGCTTCGTTGCCGACGGCGCAAAGCTGGGCGACGGCACGACCACGAAAGCCGACTTGCTGGTACTGGCCACCGGTTACAAGAACCAGCAGGACACCGTGCGCGCCTATCTCGGCGACAGCATCGCGGACTCAATCGGGCCCGTGTGGGGTTTCGACGAAGGCGGCGAACTGAACAATATGTGGAAGCGCACCGCGCAGCCGGGCCTGTGGTTCACCGCCGGCAGTTTGGCGCAATGCCGCATCTTCTCGCGGTACTTGGCGATCCAGATCAAGGCGCTGGAGGAAGGCCTGCTAGGCTAGTTTCTGGCGGGAACGCCACGCCCATAGCGCCGCATTCCACGCGATCGCGATTACCAAACCGATAGCGTAGGACCACCACACGCCGGTTGTCTCGGCCAAATAACGCACAGCGATCAGGCCGAGACCCAACCCAATCAGCGGGGCCTGCACGTGCGCCGCGACGCTGGCTGTCGCGGGCCCGCCGATGCGCGGGTGCAGGATGACGAAATACGATCCCATGGCGATCGGGAAAAACACGAAGATGCCGGAGAAATAGGAGCCAATCGCTGAACTCGCCGCGGTGACGATGACAACGCTGAGCGTGACCACGGCGGCACGCCAGGCGAGATCGCGAGCCGTGAAGGCGACCTTGGTCTTTGCCGCGTTTTCGGCACGGAAGCGCGATCCGGCGATGATCGTCAGCGGAAACACCACAGCGCTCAGCAGCAGCGCCATCGGCAGCGTCCAGTCGATCAGCCGCGACAGTGCCGCGCAGACGAACCAGACCAGAAAGGCCACGCCGATACTGACCGGTAGAGAACGCCGTTGCGCCAGCGCGGCGTAAGTCAGCGCGAAAACAGCGACGATCGGATTGGACACCATGCTGCCGATCGCGCTTTGCGCAATAAAATCGGGCGGATGGTCCATGGCGAGAATGATCAAGGCCGCGCCGCCCGCCGTCGGCAGCGCCGCCACCATCGAGCCGACGAAGGGCCCGCAGCGTTCGACGATCAGCGATGCCGCAACGACGATGCCCGCGGTCATCGCGATCTTGAGCAGCAACAACAGCCAGAAGGCGCTCATACGGCAAAGCCGCGGCGGCGCGCCAGCAGCACCAGCAGGCTCCACGACACCGAGGTCGCCAGCGCGAGGGCCAGGCCTACCGGCACGCCGAAAGGTTCGGCGGTGAAATGCAGCATCGTGCAGGCGCAGGCGAAGCCGACCAGCCCGAGTGGCGTATTGGCCAGCACCGCCGCGGTCGGTTTGCCGCCGACACGGTTGTGCAGGATGAACATGATGCTGAGCAGGATCACCGGAAACACGGCCATGATGCCGCTGCCTTCCGGTCCGAGCTGAAAGCTGAAGGTGACGGTGAAGCCGACCAGCATCGCGACCAGCGCGGCGCGCATCACCAGATCGGTCCAGTGCGCGCGAAACGCCGGCATGCGCACATGGCGCAGCGGCCGCGACAGCGCGATGCAGCCGCCAGCCACCACAACGTTGAGCGCGAGCGCCGGAATGAAGGCCCAGTGAATCTTGAACACGATCCAGGACAGCACTGCCCATACGCCCAACGCTCCGGCTACACTCACTGCCGCCGATCGCCTCTGCGCCAGCAGCGCATAGACCATGGCGAAAGTCGTGTTGACCGTGTTGATGGCAAGGCTGTTGAGCGCGCTCTGCGCGATGAAATGCGCATCGTGATCGAGCGCCAGAAAAACATAAACTGGCCCGGCGCCGAGCGGCAGTGTCGCTACCAGAGCGCCGACCAGCGGCCCCGCGCGCTCCGCCGTCACCGTCGCCGCGACGACGAACATCGCGGTGACGGCCATTTTGATGACGAGCGTGAGGGCGAAATAGAGTTCGGGGGACATTCGCTGCTTCCCCCTCTCCCCGTTCTTACGGGGAGAGGGTTGGGGTGAGGGGCATTAGCGAGGCAGCGCCAGTAAAGACACCCGACCGACGTCGCTACGCGACGACGGCCGACCTCTCCCCGCGCGCGGGGAGAGGTGAAGAAAGCTATACCTTCGCCATCTTCACATCGACCGGCGGGCCGGCCTTGATGGTCTGGTAGACGACACAGTAGCGCTCGGTCAGCTTGAGCAACTGGTCGAGCTTCTCCTGCGGCGCGTCGGTATCGAGATCGAAGCGCAGGCGGATCTGCGCGAAACCCACCGGCGCGGTCTTGTCGACGCCGAGCGTGCCGCGGAAATCGAGATCGCCTTCGGCCGAGACCTTGCCGGACTTGAGCGGAATATCGAGCGCGGTGGCCACCGCCTTCACGGTAACGCCGGCGCAGGCGACCAGCGCTTCGAGCAGCATGTCGCCGGAGCACAATTCCATGCCCGAGCCGCCGGTGGCCGGATGCAGGCCGGCGACAGCCAGCGCGCGGCCGGTCTCGACCTTGCAGGCGATGCTGGTGTCATCGAGCGTGCCTTTGGCCTTCAGCGTGATGAACGCGGCCTTGGCATCCTGCTTATAACGGTCCTTTATCGGCGCCTGCATGGCGCGAAGTTCGTTGGCATCCATACTCATTCTCCATTTTCTTTTCGTTATTCCGGCCGGCGCGTCGAGGGAAGCGCCAAACATGCAACGCCGGAATGCAGATCAACACCCGTGCCCTATCCCGTATTCCCGCGCCAGGGGAGTCACGCCATCGTGAGCACGACGCGGCCGATAACCTTTCCGGCGCGTAAATCGTCAAGCGCGCTGGCAACCTGGTCGAGCGGACGCGTCGTCATCGGGATCGGCGGCAGGCCCTTGGCGCGCACCAGATCGAGCAATTCCTTCATCTCCGGCAGGCTGCCGACATAGGAGCCCTGGATCGCCATCGCCCTGAGCGGGAAGAACGGCGTCGACACCGTGATATCGCCGCCGAACAGGCCAACAACGATGACCTTGCCCCCCTTGGTGATACAGTCGACGCCGAGCTGCACGGTCGTCGAAGAGCCGACGTAATCGTTCACCGCCCAGGCGCCACCATTGGTCAGCTTGATGATCTGTTGCGCGGCGTCGGGCGCCTTACCGTCGACCACGGCAATCGCCCCGGCCTTCATCGCCGCGTCGCGCTTGACCGGATCGATGTCGACGACGATGGCGCCCTTGTTGCCCATCATCTTGTTGAGCGCGAGGCACATCAGCCCAAGTCCGCCGGCGCCGATGATCACCAGCGGCTCGTCCTTGATAATGGAGCCTGCCTTCTTGATGGCGCTGAAGGTGGTGATGCCCGAGCAGGCAAGCGGCGCGACTTTTTCCGGCGCCATGTCGCCGATGTCGAACAGATAGCGCGGGTGCGGCACCATGATGTAGTCGGCATAACCGCCGTCGCTGAACACACCGAGATTGCGCGGCGTCTTGCAGAGCTGTTCGTCGCCACGCTTGCAGACCGAGCATTCACCGCAGCCCATCCATGGATGCGCCAGCACGCGCGCGCCGATTTTGACGCCTTTGGCGTCGGGACCGACAGCAACGACGTCGCCGACATTCTCGTGGCCCATGGTCAGCGGCAGCTTGATGCCACGGCCGAGCAGGTCGAGCTTCTTGCCGGCGCCGAGGTCGTAATAGCCGTCCCAGATATGCAGATCGCTGTGGCAGACGCCGGCGGCAACGGTCTTCAGCAGGATTTCGCTGCCAGTCGGCGTTGGCGTCGGCTTCTCATTGAGCTGCAACGGCGCGCCGCACTGGCAGACCTGGAACATACGCATGCTTCACTCCCCGGGCTTTTATGATTTCCCGGGAGCATAGCAGGCGAAGGCCTATTGGATAGGGGTCACCACCACAGCGCGGCGCCTTCGCTGGACTTGGTCTGCGTGTCGTCGATGGTGGCAGGCTTGGCCAGCGAACGGTCGAGCGCCGCCAATACGCGACGCTTGATGAAATCGAACGCGGCCGATTGCCGGTCGCGTGGACGCGGCAGGTCGTCGACGATCTCTTCGAAAATACGGCCGGGACGCGGACGCATCACCATGACGCGGTCGGCGAGCACGATGGCTTCGTCGACGTCATGGGTGACCAGAACCAGCGTCGGCTTCAGGTCGGCCCACAGGGTCAGCAGATGATCCTGCAAATCGACGCGGGTGAAAGCGTCGAGCGCCGAAAACGGTTCGTCGAGCAGCAGCACTTCCGGGCGCGGTACCAATGCGCGGGCAATCGCGACACGCTGCGCCTGCCCACCGGACAATTCGCGCGGCCAGACTTTGGCTTTGTCGGTAAGACCGACCCGCGCCAGTGCGTCGGCAACGCGTTCGTCTCGCTCGCGGCGCGGCCGGTGTTCGAGACCGAAGCCGACATTGCCGGCCACAGTCAGCCACGGCAGCAGCCGCGGCTCCTGGAAGATCATGCCGATCTTTTCGTGCGGCTGCGTCACCGCTTCGCCGTCGAGCAGCACACGACCCTGGCTCGGCGTATCGAGCCCGCTGATGGCGCGCAGCAGCGTGGACTTGCCGCAGCCGGAACCGCCGACGATGGCGACAATCTCGCCCGGAGCGACATCCAGCGTAATTCCATCAAGCGCATGCACGCCATTCGGATAAGTCTTGCCAACGCGGTCGAGGGTGAGCATGTCAGTCCTCCACCGCGGCGGCATTGTAGCGATCTTCCCAGCGCAGGAACGGCGCGGTAATGCCGACCAGAATCCAGTCGGTTAGTTTTCCGATCACCGCAAAGGCGACGATGGCGGCGACGATCTGCGCCGGCTTGCCGAGTTGCTGGCCATCGACCAGCAGGAATCCCAGACCTTCCGAAGCGCCCATGAATTCGGCGGCGACGACGAACATCCAGCCGAGGCCGAGGCCCGAGCGGAGCGCGATCACGTAAGTCGGCAGCACCGCCGGCAACAAGATACGTCGCACCATCGCGAAGCCCGATAGCCGGAACACGCGGCCGACTTCGACGATCTTGCGATCCACCGAGCGCACCGCGCCGGTGACGCCGAGATAGACCGGAAAGAAAACACCAACAGCAATAAGAACGACCTTCGACGTTTCGAAAATGCCGAGCCAGAGAATGAACAGCGGGATCCAGGCGATCGACGGAATGGCGCGCAGCGCCTGCAAGGTTGGATCGAGCAGCCGGAACATTGTCGTTGAGTAGCCGGTGAGCGCACCGAGCAGCGTTCCCGACATAACGCCGAGACCGAAGCCCGCCATCACACGCGCCAGCGTCGCCAGCGCGTGGCGCTGCAGTTCGCCGGTTTTGGCAAGCTCCGCGAAGGTCGCGTAGATCACCGAGGGCGGCGGCACCAGGCGGCCGTTCGACCAGCCTGTGCGTACGGCCATTTCCCAGCTGACCGCCAGCACCAACGGCAATAAAATTCCGATGGCCGGCCGGGCGAAACGGCCAAAGCCCGATTTTCGTTGTTTCTGTTCAGCCTGTGCCGGCTCGGCCGTCGCGGTCATTTGCACAAGAGACATAAGCAGCCCGCGAAAGGCAACCCCGGACTGCGCGATGCGCAGCCCGGGGGCCTGAGTTCAATCGACAGTTAGTTCGTCGGCGCCGCGAGATATTGCGGATCGATCAGGTCGTCGACGACCTTCTTGACGTCGACGTCGGCCTTGATCACGCCGGCCTGCTGCAGCGCGATACCGGCGGCGAGGATCGATTCACGCTGCGGCGCGCCGATCTTGCTGTGGGTCAGCTCGGTGCGTTCCTTGAGCTGCTTTTCGACCACTGCGTCCGGCAGTTTGGTGACGGCGATGAAATCGGCCTTCACCTCGTTCGGATTGGCGAGCGAATATTTGCGGGCTTCTTCGTAGACCGCGAGCACGCGCTTGACGAGTTCCGGATTTTGTTTGGCGAAGTCCTCGCGCACGTTGAGGATGCCCCAGGTGTTCGCAGCCGCGTTGCGGAAGAACAGCTTGGCGCCGTCCTCGACTTCGGCGGCGGCCATCATCGGATCAAGACCGGCCCAGGCATCGACATCGCCGCGGATCAGCGCGGTCTTGCCGTCGGCGTGCTGCAACAGCACGGGCGTGATGTCCTTTTCAGTCAGACCGGCGCCGAGCAGCGCGCGCACCAGGAAGATGTGCGGGTCGGTGCCGCGGGTGACGGCAACGCGTTTGCCCTTGAGGTCGGCGATCGACGCTATCTTGCTGTCCTTGGCGGTGACCAGCGCGGTCCACTCGGGGCGCGAATAAACGTAGATCGACTTGATCGGGTTGCCGTTGATCTTGGCGACCAGCGCGGCGGAACCTGCGGTCGAACCGAAATCAATCGAACCGGCGTTGAGGAATTCCAGCGCCTTGTTGGAGCCGGCCGACTGCACCCAGCGGATCTTGATGCCGTCCTTGGCGAATTCCTTCTCAAGCAGGCCCTTGTCCTTCAGCAGGATCGAGACCGGATTGTAGGTCGCCCAGTCGATATTGATGGTGTCCGGCTTGTCGGCGGCAAACAGCGCCGTGGTCGGCAGCAGACCGGCAAGAAGTGCGGACGCAAACAGCGACCGGCGTGAAAACAACGACATATGTACTCTCCCCATTTCGCCCGTTCAGGCGGCCATGATCAATCTGGCGTAATTTTTATTCTATAGGGGGCCGGTAAACCGGGGTCAAAAGCATTAAATTCTCCATATTATCATCAGTATAGAACGTACGTTCTCCAATCACCCGCCCTATAACAGAGTGATTATCTTTATGCGGTAGCGGTGACACGACGCACCCGCTCCGCTATTCGGATTCCCCCATGGCTTCCCTTGCAATCGACTCGCCAACGCGCGCCCGTGCCGATGCCCCCGCCCGGGCGACGGTCGAACTGATCGACAGCAGGGCGATTGCCGCTGAACTGGAAAAACTTGCAGGCAGCCACGCCGGCAACGAGCGCGACCTGCGCACCGCGCTGGCCAAACGGCTGAAGGCCGCCCTGGTCGAGGGCCGCGCCAAGGCCGAACAGCTTCTGCTGAAGGATCGTCAGGGCCGCCGCTGCGCCGAGCGGCTGTGCCGGATGGAAGACGAGATCATCCGCATCCTCTACGAGTTCGTGAAGAAGCATCTGTATCCGTCGCAGAACCCGTCCGAGTCCGAACACATGGCGGTCGTGGCGACCGGCGGCTATGGCCGCGGTCTGCAGGCGCCGGGCTCCGACATCGATCTGTTGTTCCTGCTGCCCTACAAGCAGACCGCCTGGGGCGAGTCGGTCGCCGAAGCCGTCCTCTATTGTTTGTGGGACACTGGCCTGAAGGTCGGCCACGCCACCCGCTCGGTCGATGAATGTATCCGTCAGGCCAAGGCGGACATGACCATCCGCACCGCCATTCTCGAAGCGCGCTTCCTGCTCGGCGACCGCAAGCTGTTCGACGAACTGATCACGCGCTTCGACAACAACGTGGTGCGCAACACCGCGTCGCAATTCGTCGCCGCCAAACTGGCCGAGCGCGAGGAGCGTATCCGCCGCAGTGGCCAGTCGCGTTATCTGGTCGAGCCGAACGTCAAGGACGGCAAAGGCGGCCTGCGCGATCTGCACACGCTGTTCTGGATCGCGAAATACGTCTACCGGGTGCGCGAACCGGACGAACTGATCAAGCGCGGCGTGTTCAATAAAGAAGAATATCAGCTGTTCCGCCGCTGCGAGGATTTCCTCTGGGCGGTACGCTGCCACATGCATTTTGTGACAGGGCGAGCGGAAGAACGCCTCGGCTTCGACATCCAGCGCGAAATCGCGCAGCGGCTCGGTTACACCGAACATCCGGGCCAGCAGGATGTCGAGCGCTTCATGAAGCACTACTTCCTGATCGCCAAGGACGTCGGCGATCTCACGGCCATCGTCTGCGCCGAACTCGAAGACAGCCAGACAAAAAACGCGCCTGTGCTGAGCCGCATGATGTCGAAGCTCAAGCCGGTCAAGCGCAAGAAGATCGCCGGCACCGAGGATTTCATCGCCGACAACAACCGCATCACGCTGACGCAGGCGAATGTTTTCAAGCGCGATCCGGTCAACCTGATCCGTATTTTTCATCTGGCACAGAAGAACAATCTGGCGCTGCATCCCGACGCCATGCGCGCCATCACGCGCTCGCTGCAGCTGATCGATGCGAAACTGCGCGACGACAAGGAAGCCAACAAGCTGTTCCTGGAGATTGTCACCTCCAAGAACGATCCGGAAACCGTACTGCGCCGCATGAACGAAACCGGCGTGCTGGGCCAGTTTATTCCGGCCTTCGGCAAGATCGTCGCGATGATGCAGTTCAACATGTATCATCACTACACCGTCGACGAGCACCTGCTGCGCTGCATCGGCATCCTGTCGGAGATCGAGCGCGGCACCGACAAGGAAACGCCGCTCGCCCATGAGCTGTTTCAGAAGCTGCTGCCGGGCAACAGAACTGTCATCTACGTTACGTTGTTCCTGCACGACATCGCCAAGGGCCGTCTCGAAGACCATTCGATCGCCGGGGCGCGCGTGGCGCGGCGGCTGTGTCCGCGTCTCGGCCTGTCGCCGGCCGATACCGACACCGTGGCCTGGCTGATCGAGAACCACCTCGTGATGTCGACTGTTGCGCAGTCGCGCGACCTGTCCGACCGCAAAACCATCGAGAACTTCGCCGCCGTGGTGCAGTCGGCCGAACGGCTGAAGCTGCTCGCCATTCTCACCACCGCCGACATCCGCGCCGTCGGCCCCGGCGTATGGAACGGCTGGAAGGCGCAGTTGCTGCGCACGCTGTATTACGAGACCGAGCCGGTGCTGACCGGCGGCTTCTCCGAGGTCAATCGCGCCCAGCGCGTCGCCATGGCGCAGACCGAATTCCGCACGACGCTCAAGCACTGGCCGGCCGCCGACCTCGAGTCCTATATCTCGCGGCTCTATCCGGCCTATTGGCTCAAGGTCGATCTGCAGCACAAAGTCGAGCATGCGCATTTCGTGCGCGGCGCCGAACAGGCCGGCAAGACGCTGGCGACGACCGTCGGCTTTTCCAGCAACGCCGTGACCGAACTCACCGTGCTGGCGCCCGACCACCCCTGGCTGCTGGCGATCATCGCCGGCGCCTGCGCCATGGCCGGCGCCAATATCGTCGATGCGCAGATCTACACCACCACCGACGGCCTGGCGCTCGACACCATCTCGCTGTCGCGCGAGTTCGAGCGTGACGAAGACGAACAGCGCCGCGCCAACCGTATCGCCGATTCAATCGAGAAAGCACTGCGCGGCGAATTGCGGCTGCCCGATACGCTGGGCAAGCGGGTGGCGCCGAAGGGCCTCATCAAGGCCTTCGCGCTGGAACCTTCGGTCACCATCAATAACCAGTGGTCGCACCGCTACACCATGATCGAGGTCACCGGCCTCGACCGCACCGGTTTGCTCTATGAGATGACGACGACGCTGTCGAAGCTCAATCTCAACATCGCCTCGGCGCACGTAGCGACATTCGGCGAGCGCGTGGTCGACGTGTTCTACGTCACCGACCTGATGGGCGCGCAGGTCACGTCGCCGACGCGGCAGGCGGCAATCAAGCGAGCGATGATCCCGCTGTTTGCGCCGGACGCAAAGGCCAAAACGAAAAGCGACGTCCCTGCCTGACGGCCCGTCCAATAAACGTTCCATGAAGTAGAGTGCGATGACAAAATCCCCCGTTGCGATTATCGGCCTCGGCCTGATGGGCGAGGTCTATGCCAAGCGCCTGCTCGATGCCGGCATTCCGGTGACGGGCTTCGATATCGATCCCACCCGGCGCGCACGCCTAAAAGACATCGGCGGCACGCCTGCCGATACCATCGGCGAACTGGCCAAAGGGGCGCGCGCCATCATCGTCGCGGTATTCTCTACCGCGCAGGTCGAGGATGTGATCGAAAACCATCTGCTGCCGGCGCTGGGCGAAGGTTCCAACAAGATCGTGCTCTGCATGGCGACCTGCGATCCCGACCAGGTCGCGGCGCTGGCCGCGCGTGTTGTGCCGCGCGGCATCCGCTATCTCGACGTCCCGGTCTCCGGCACCAGCGAGCAGGTCCGCCAGGGTGACGGCGTGGCGCTGATCGGCGGCGATGCCGCGACCGCCGTGGAAGTCAGCGATATTTTCGACGCGCTGTTCGTGCGGCGTTTTCACGTGGGCAAAATCGGCGACGGCGGCCGCGCCAAACTCGCCGTCAATCTGATCCTCGGCCTCAACCGCCTGGCGCTGGCTGAAGGCCTGGTGTTCGCCGAGCGGCTCGGGCTCGACCCGGCGGCCTTCCTCGAGGTCGCCAAGGGCTCGGCGTCCTATTCGCAGGTCATGGAAACCAAGGGCGCCAAGATGGTGCGCGGCGATTTCTCGCCCGAGGGCCGCGTCAAACAGACGCTGAAGGATGCCCATTTGATGCTCGATCAGGCCAAGGCCGTCGGGCAAACATTATCTGTGCTACAGGTGCATGCGGATGTGCTTGAAGCCTGCGCCAAGGCAGGCGAAGCTGAGCTGGATAACAGCGCCATCATAAAAGAAGTGCGCCGCCGGGGCCGTTGATCTTCCCCGAGCAGGCGTCAGGGGAGGAAACCGTGAAGAAGCTTTCGCTCGTACTGGCATTGCTGCTTGCCGCCGGACTGACCCAGCCCGCCGCGGCGCAGGATTACCCGCAGCAGACCATCAAGTTCATCATTTCGTTCGGGCCCGGCGGCGGCGCCGACATCATCGGCCGCATCCTCGCCGAATCGATGCAGCGCAAACTCGGCAAAGCGGTGATCGTTGAGAACAAACCCGGCGCCGGCGGCATCCTCGGCAATGACGCGGTCGCCAAGGCCGCTCCCGACGGCTACACGCTGGGCATCATGACCGCGGGTCAGATTGTCGCCGCCGTCACCAAGAAAAATATGCCCTACGACACCAATACCGCTTTCGCGCCGATCACGCAGGTCGCGACCGCGAGCCTGATGATCGTGGTGCGCCCCGACTTCCCGGCCAACAACGTCAAGGAACTCATTGCCGTTGCGAAAAAGGATCCCGGCAAGATCGTGTTCGCCAGCCCCGGCTTTGCCGCCACCCAGCATTTCGCCGGCGAGAGCTTCAAGCAGATCGCGGGCGTCGAACTGCTCCACGTGCCTTACAAGACCACGCCGGAAGCGATCAACGCCTTACTCGGCAAGCACGCCGACGTGCTGTTCGACACCGTGTCCGCCGTCATCGGCCAGGTGCAGGGCGGTCAGTTGAAAGCGCTGGCCGTCACCGGCAAGGAACGCTTCCCGGCCGTGCCGGACGTTCCGGCCGCCGTCGAATCGGGTGTGATGAACGGTTACGACGTCACCACCTGGTATGGCGTGTTCGCGCCGGCCGGTACGCCGCCGTCGATCATCGCCAAGCTCAACCAGGTGATCAACGAAGGCCTGCAGGAAGAAGACGTGAAGAAGCGCATGGCCGCGGTCGGCGTCCTCGTCAAAGGCGGCACCGCCGATGAATTCGGCAAGTTCCTGGCCGACGAATACAAACGCTGGGACAAGGTGCGCGAAGGCGCAAAGATCAGTCAGCAGTAGCCCAAGAAATAACGAGCACAGCTGCCGCGTGAGCGGCTAGTCGTGCTCGACGTTCACCGGTTTGCCTTGCGCCATCGACTTGATGATGGCCTCGAAGGCGCCGGCGACTTCGACCATGTCGTCGGTCGTCACCGCGAAAGGTGAGCCTGTTTCGACAGCGGCGCCAAATGATTCCAAAAGCGTGCCCAGCGAGTCGACCTGCGGGTAGACCTTCGTCTCGGGCGGCTGCCCGACCAGCGCGGTGGTCAGAACCGTTTCATCGCGCGCCTCGGCCCAGCCTTTGGTACCGAACACCATGACGCGCCAGTAGGCTGGCGCCGCGCGCACCGTTGCAAGCGTCCCGGTCGCGCCGCTCTCGAATTTCACCAGCGCGGTCGCCGCATCGCGCGGATCGGGCGCCGCCTTTTTATGGAAGACATGCGCATCGACGCTGGCGATGCGGCCGGCCATGTTCACGAAGGCGTCGATGACATGCATGCCGGCGCCGGTCATGCCGCCGCCCGGCGATTCGTTCGGATCGTCGCGCCAGCCGCCGAGCACGCGCGTGGAGTGCTCGTTGGTGAAGTTGCCCTCGATGTGCATCACCTCACCGATCGTGCCTTCGGCCACCACACGTTTTAATTCGCGCATCGATGCAAAGCAGCGTTTGTTGTTGCCGAGCGCAAAGACCACGCCGGCCTTTTTCACGGTGTCGATCGCCTTCTTGGATTCGGCGCGCGTCAGCGCCAGCGGCTTTTCGCACCACAGCGGCTTGCCGAGCGCGGCGACCGCCTGAATCTGCTGCAAGTGCAGCGAATGCGGCGTTGCCAGACACACCGCCTGCACGCGCGGATCGGCGATCGCCTCAGCGAAGTCCGTCGATAGCTCGAACCCTTTCGCCTTGGCAAAATCCGCCACCAGCTCAGGCTCCTTGCTGACGCCGCGAATGATGCGCAGGTGCTGGCTCTTGCCCTGCGTCGATTCAACGATGTTCTTGCCCCAGCGTCCGAGGCCAATCACGGCGACATTGATCATTCTGTTTTTTCTTCAGGCTGGCGGGAGAAAGGGTGTCGTGGTCTTATTAGAACAAGCGGCGCACTCAGCGCAATCGGGGAAGGAAACCATATGGCGGACAAAGGCGATTCAAAAGATTCGCAATACGAGCGGGGGTTGAAGCTGCGCACCGAGATGTTCGGCGCGGAGGCGGTCGAAAAACGCATGAATGCGTTCGGCGATTTCGGCAAGCCGCTACAGCACATCATCAATTCAGATGCCTACGGCGACGTCTGGAGCCGCGATGCGCTGCCAGCCGCGACCAAATCGCTCGTCATGGTCGGCATGATGGCAGCGGCCGGACACGCCAACGAGTTGCGCGTGCATCTCAAGGGAGCGGTGAAGAACGGCTGCACGCCAGAGCAGATCCAGGAAGTGCTGCTGCTGCTCACGCTTTATTGCGGCATCCCGGCGTCGAACGAGGCCCACCGCATCGCCACCGAAGTGCTGCGCGAGGCCGCCGCCGGTTGAATATGCCGCACGCATGGCGGCCTCCGACCTTGACTTAACGCAAGGTTCGCCAAACCGGTTGCGATAGGATTATGGCCAACTTGGAGTGGTCATGATCAAGATTGTGCTGCTTGCCGCGTGCTTTGTGCTGTCTGCCTCGATGTCGCAGGCCGGTAGCCTCGACGATCTCAAGGCGGCGACCGCGGCGGTCGGCCAGGGCGGCCCCAATGAGGCCATCGGCCTCTTCACCAAGGCTCTGGCGGCCGGCGATCTTGCACCGGCAGACCAGTTCGCCGCGCGCAAAGGACGCGCCACGGAATACTCCGTCAAAAGCCTGATCGACGACTCCTTCGGCCGCCTCGATCAGGCGAGGGACTCGCGCGAACGCGCCATCGCCGATTTCACGGCTGCACTTGCTATCAAGACCGACGACGCCAGCGTCAGTATCGGGCGCGCGCAAGTCTATCATCTCAACGGTCAATACGATCTGGCGATCGCGGATTTCGACGCTGCGCTGAAATTGAATGACTCACTTGTCAGCCGTCTGCAACGGGCTAACAGCCTGCGCAGCAAGGGCAATTACGACAGCGCCGTCGACGGCTACACCACCGCGCTCGGCCTCGACGCGAAAGATGCCGGTATTGAGAGTTGGGAAATTTTCAACGAGCGCGGCACCGCTCAGTTCCTGGCAATGCGCTTTGACGCAGCCGCGGCCGATTTCGACAAGGCGCTGACGATGGGCGCGGCCGCACGCACCGGCGATGTGCTGTGGATTCCCTATCAGGTCGCCTGGCTGCATATCGCGCGCGCCCGCGCCGGCCAAAACGATGCCGAGGAACTCGCCCGCAACGCCGAAAAAGTCGATCTGAAGGCGTGGCCAGGCACGCTGATCTCATTTTATCTCGGCCGCACGTCGATCGATCAGTTGTCGCCCCCTTCCAATCACGGCGCCATGGGGCACGGCCGCGAATGCAATCTGGCTTTCTTCGCCGGGGAGGACGCGCTTCTCAAGAAGGACACCGCCGGTGCGGCGGCGCGGTTTCAACGCGCCCGCGCGTTCTGCAATATCCACACGACGACTTACCTGGCCGCCGGTGCTGAATTGAAGCGCCTGAGCAAATAAGCGCCGCGGCTGCCGCCAGTTACTTGCCCGACAGCTTCGCTGCGTCCGCCTGCACGCTGGCATCGATCAGCGTCGCCACCGGTACAGTCTTGGGAAGAACCCCGGCTTTGACGAACAACTCCTGCATCCAGTCGATGCGGTCGGCGGGGATCGGCAGCGCCGGGTCCATCTGCTTCTCGCGAATGGCCTGATCGGTAATGAACTCGGCACGTTTGTCGTCGGGCTTGGCCTGCGTCATTTCCTGCGCCAGCTTGACTGTGGCGTCGCGATTGGCGGCGGCGAACTTGTAGGCGTCCATCTCGGCGGCGACGAATTTCACCAGATCGTCGCGGCGTTCGGCCAGCACCTTGCTGTTGGTGGCAATGCATAGCCGCAGGAACTTCGGCACTGCGGTGCCGCCTTTGGCCAGCACCTTGATGTTTGCCGGCATGATCGGCTCGAACTCGTTCGACACGACCGCGGCATCGACGATGCCGGCAACAAGCGACTTGTAGCGGTCGAGATCGGCGCCCTGCGTCGCCAGCTTGACGTCGGCGAAAGGCACGTTGGCGGCGTCCAGCATGCCGCGGAACAGCAGATCCGGCAGCGAACCGGGCGACGAGATGGCGACGTTCTTGCCCTTGAGGTCGGCCAGCGAATTGATTTCAGCTTTCGCCAGCACGACCTGCGGTACGCCTGGCCAGGTGCAGCCGACGATTTTCACGCCGGTGCCGCGCGCGCCGGCAACGATGGATTCCGCCGCGCCCATGTCGACGCTGTCGATCTCACCGGAGATCAGCGCCTTCATCAGCGTGGCGCCGGCCTTGATCTGAAGGATCTCAACCTTGAGTCCGCGTTTGGCGCCGAAGCCGCCTTTATCGACCATGCCGATGAAGCCGGAATCGCTCTTGGCTTCGAGAATGCCGTGCTTCCACACCTTGTCCTGCGCCTGCGCGGCGGACAGCGTGGCGAATAGCGCGACGGCGACAGCGAATGGCTTGAACATGAATCCTCCGATTTTTTCTTCCGTCATGCCCGGCCATGACAAGTGTGGCTATATCCGATACTCGACGCCGCGCTTTTTGCCTTGCGAGACGCTGAGAAACAACTCTTCGGCCGCCGGCTTTTTCTTGATCAACCCCTGCTCGTGCGAATAGGCAATGAGCGTGTCGAAGTTCTTTTTGTTCGACGGCGTCATGCCGTATTCCCACGGATCGGGCCCCAGCAATTGCTCCTGCTCTTCCCAGGCATCGCGATACCAGGCCAGCGGCACGATCCGCGGGTTCTCCATGCGCTTCATGGCAACGGTCTTGGCCTCATCGAACGCCTTCTGCAGACTGACCGCGACCCATGGATGCTGGTCCGTAATTTCCTGCTTGATGCCGAGCACGTGCATGATCGGGAAGATGCCGGTCTTCTTGAAGTAGGCCATTTCTTCCGCCTTGGGATCGGCGAACAGCCGCGCCACACGCGGATCGCCCGCAACAAAGGGCTTGATCAGATCGGAATGCAGCACGGCGTCGAGCTCGCCTTCGGCCAGCATGGTCTCAACCGACTTGTCGTCCGGCAGCCGCGTCAGCTTGAAATCGGCTGGCATTTTCACATCGACGTCGTTCTCCAGCTCGGCGAACCATTCGTTGGATTTCGCCGGCACGCCGTAATCGTGCTCGAGATGGCCGCGCATCCACAACACCGCCGTCGTCATCAAGGTCTTGACGCCGATCTTCTTGCCGATCAGGTCGCTCGGCTTCTTGATGCCTTTGCCGGTGTTGATGAAGATGAAGCCGTGGCGGAAGCGCCGGTGCAGGAACACGGGAATGGCGCGGAACGGCCAGTCGTTATCCCGCGCGGCGAGATAGCCGGAGCCTGACACTTCCGCGGCGTCGAATTCGCGGTCGCGCAGAAAGCGCCAGTGCCGCGTCGCCGAATCCATCTTGGTCAGAATGGTGAGATCGATGCCGTCCGGTTTCACGCGGCCGTCCATCAAAGGGCGGACGATTTCGTAGTCACCGCAAGCGAGTGAAAGCGCAAGATTCTTCGACATTTTGGGATCCCGTTTGAGGCGATTGGAGCGGAGCCAAAGCGGCCGCGCAAGTCCCCTGGCACAGACGTCAGGAATGCAGCCGTATTATCTCATTTCTTCATAATGCCTATCGACCGCCCCCGGCTTACCGGCGGCTTGGCCGGCTGGTAGGCTCATCGCAACGTAAAAGCATTCAGACCAACTGGATGGCAAGCCCGGGGAAACGCATGAGACTGGCACCGCACAAGACGATTCCGTCTTTCACCTGCGACGACGCGCAACACATCCATTCCGGCCTGGCCTGCTGCAGCCGGCGCGGTTTCCTCGGCGGACTTGCCGCGCTGGGCGCAACCGCGCTGTCCGGCAGTGCACTGGCCCAAACACCCGCGGAAAAGCCGTTCCGTATCGACGTGCACCACCATCTGTCGTCGCCGGGCTTCATTGCCGAAATCGCCGGACGCCGCACCGGCCAGGTGCCGCTGATGCGCTGGACAGTATCGAAATCGATCGACGAGATGGACCAGGGCGGCGTTGCCACGTCGATCGTGTCGATCAGCGAACCCGGCGTGTTCTTCGGCAACTACGACGGCGCCCGCGCGCTCGCCCGCGAATGCAACGATTTTGGCGCCAAGATGATTGCGGATCATCCCGGCCGCTTCGGCATGTTCGCCATCGTGCCGATGCCGGACGTCGACAGCACGCTAAAGGAAATCGCCTACGCGCTCGATACGCTGAAAGTCGACGGCATCTGCATGATGACCGACTATCAGGGCAAATTCCTCGGCGACGCCGCGTTCACGCCGATCATGGAAGAGTTGAACCGCCGCAAAGCGGTGGTGTTCACGCATCCCAACCGCAACGACTGCTGCCGCAATCTCATCCCTGATGTGCCCGAGCCGATCATCGAACTCGGCACCGACACGGCGCGCACCATCGCCAGCCTGTTATTCAGCGGTACCGCGGCGAAATTTCCCGACATCCAGTGGATTTTCTCACATGCCGGCGGCACCGCGCCCGGCCTGATGCAGCGTTTCAATGCCTATTTCGAGCAGCGCAAGGATCTGCAGGCACGGCTGCCGCAGGGGCCGGCCTATTACATGCAGCGTTTTTGTTACGACACCGCCTCGGCAACGACCGTGCATCCGCTCACCGCACTCACCAAAATCGTCAAACCGACGCAGATCCTGCTCGGCACGGACTCGCCCTTCGGCACGGCGAAAGCCGCCGCCGCCGGACTGCGCGACACCGGCCTGTTCAGCGCAGCGGAGATGCAGGATATCGAGCGCGGCAACGCGGCGCGCATCATGCCGCGCTACCGGGCCTAGTGCCCGGTTACGAGCGCGGCCAGTTTGTCGGCTTCGCCCGGCAGGCTGTTGCCGCGCCACACCACATGTAAGTCGGGTCGCACCAGCAGCAGATCGCAGCCGTAAATTTCGCGCGGTAACGCGTCGGCGATATCGAGCGCCGTGAAGCGCACGCCGTAGCCAGCAAAGGCCCGCGCCAGCGGCGCCGAGTTCGCCGCGCTGCCGCCAAAGCGAAGCAGCGTATAGCCGTCGCCGATCTTGTCGTGCAGCGCGGTGCCGTCTTCGAGCCAGACATGCGGCAGGCGCACGCCGGGCCAGGTGGTCGGCACATAGGTCATGAACTCGTGCGGCGGGCCGTCGCCCTCTTCCTGCGCGATCACGGGCGAGCCGACATAACGGTAGCCGAGTTCGGCGCCGATCATCTCGTTGCTCTTGCGCTGCTCGACATTGGCGACGCGGGTGAGTTCGGCGCGGGTCTCTGCGCCTTCCGGCGTGTTGTCGCGAATGTTGGGCTTGTACATCGCGCGCCAGGCGCGGCGGCCGCGCGAGGCCTGCCGTGACGCTTCGACGTTGCGGCCGCCGATCTGGCGGCGCTCGATTTCATAGCTTTCCAATAACTTCGGTCCGCCCCAGCCCTGCAGCGTCGCGGCCAGCTTCCACGACAGATCGTAGGCATCGCCGACGCCACTGTTCATGCCGAGGCCGCCTGTGGGAATCACGAGATGTACGGCATCCCCGGCAAGGAATATGCGGCCGTCGCTGTATTTGTCGGCCAGCAGCAGGTTCTGCCGCCATTGCCCGACCGACAGCATTTCGTACTGCACCGGCATGGCGACGATCTTCTCGAACATCGTCGCCATATCGGCGTCGGTGTCGACGACCGAATGCAGCGTGAAGTGTTTGGTGGAATCCTGCACGATCAGGAACGTCGCCTGGCCGTCAGCGACGTGATAATGCCGCCCCTTGCCGATCGGAATGCGGTCGAACAGGTCGTCGCATTTGTAAAGCGCCTGACGGAACTGCTGCAGGTTGGCGTCGCCCTGCAACTTGATACCGAGCTGGCGGCGAACGAGGCTGGAGCCGCCATCGCAGCCGACCAGATAGTCCGCGCTGATTTCGTCGATGGCACTGCCGCGCTTGACGCGCGCGCGCACGCCGCCGGCGTCCTGCTCGGCGCTCATGAACTCGCAGCCGTAACGCACGTCGATCGCCGGCATGCCGTCAGCCACCGACTTGAGCAGCGGCTCCAGCGTGTATTGCGAAATCAGCTGATAGGGCTCGAGCGGTAGCGTGCCGTCATTGCGCGCAGCGATCTCGGCTTGCGCCTGCGCCACCGACGGATACGTTAGCTGCAGCAACGGCGGCTCGGTGAGCGTGGTGACGATGAAAACGTCCATCGGCACGTCGCGCGGAAAACCGGCGTCGCGGATTTTCTGCGCGAGCCCCATGCGCCGGTAGATTTCCATGGTGCGGGCATTGCACCGCTCCATCTTCGGCAAAAACTGCGGCGCCGGCTTCTGCTCCAGCAGGATGCAGCGGATGCCCTGGCGGCCGAGATCGATGGCGAGCGTCAGGCCAACCGGTCCGGCACCGACGATGATGACTTGAGTGTCCAATGAGCTAATCCGACCTGTCCATGGGCGGCGAACCTACCATTTTGCGACGCGCCGCATAGGACGCGGGCGTACCGCATCGCGGGGCGAAAATCCATCACAGGCTGCTGCCGCAGCGTCGCCAGTCCCCGCGCGCTATGGAATACTCCAAAGAAAAATCTACAGGGAGAGATGGGAATGACAACACCCGCACCCGATTGCGTCCACCTCGTCGGCAGCATCGGACTCGACGGCGTCGAGGACGTGTTCAGCACGGTCGGCCCGATGCTCGGCCGCCGTCTCAAACGCATTCCCGATGGCGAGCCCGGTCCGCGCCGCCTGTGGGTGAGCTTCCAGTATCCGCTTTTGCGGTCGAGCCCTTTCCTGCGGCCCGATCCGAGCGGCGCGCTGCGCAAGACATCCGGCTTTCCGCTGCTATGCCTTGCCGAAGGCGTCGCGGCGAGCGATGTTCGCTTCGGCGAACTCGGTTACGCGCGGGAAGCACGCGCGTCCTATCTCGACTTCGTCACGGCACGTGAGCGCGGCGATATCGCCGCCGGTACCCGCTTCCAGGTTTGCCTGCCGACACCGATGAGCGTGATCTACGCCTTCTGCACCGCGCGCGATGTCGCCGCGATCGAGCCGGCTTACGAGGCGGCGATGGTGCGCGAAGTCGACGCCATCTGCCGCCATATCCCGCATGCCGATCTGTGCATCCAGTGGGACGTCTGCCACGACATGATCGTGTGGGACGGCCAGCCGCAGGATCAGTTCCCGCTGGTCAATGCGTCGAAGGCCGACATCACCTCGCGCTTCACGCGCATCTGCGCAACGCTGCCGGACGATGTCGAACTGGGCTTTCATCTCTGCTACGGCGATTTCGGCGGCAAGCATTTCTTCGATCCGGTGACGGCGCGCCACATCGTCGATATCGCCAATGCGATTGCCGGCGCGGTGAAGCACCCTATCGCCTATATCCACCTGCCGGTGCCGCTGCCGCGCGCGACCGACGACTTCTTTGCGCCGATGCGCGACTTCAAACTGGCGCCGGGCACCGAGATTTATCTCGGCCTCATCCACGCCGCCGACGGCGTCGAAGGCGCCGCCAAACGCATCGAACTGGCGCGCAAATATGTACCCAGCTTCGGCGTGGCGACGGAGTGCGGCTTTGCCCGCGCTCGCAAGCCGGACCTGGTCAAGCGCCTTTTGGCGATTCACGCCGGCGTGGCCGAAGAGCCCGCCAAACCGGCGCCGTAAACACCCGTATTTGCGAGGTAATCCGGGCTTAACGACCCCTTAAACCGGGACCCCTAGCGTGCATGCGGGGACCGGCGTGCGCGTGCTGCCGCCGGCTGAGTAACGGGTCGCGCAAGCGAATTGCCTATGGCGTCGGGTCGGGGAAAATCAGGGGGGCGCCGCGAGCCGGTGTTCGACTCAAGCCCCGACTTGCGCGTGAGCGCCGCCGAGCGCAGCGCGCCCGAACCGGACCGTCCCGCTCCCAAACCGCGCCGCAAAAAGAAAAAGAAATCCGCGCGTGGCGGCGGAGCCGGCAAGCGCCGGCCTTTGCTGGTGCGCCTCACTTATTGGAGCCTGGTCGCCTGCCTGTGGCTCGTCATCGGCGTCGCCGGCGTCGTCGCCTATGTCGGCGCGCATCTGCCGCCGATCCAGTCGCTGGAAATCCCCAAGCGTCCGCCCTCGATCCAGATCAACGACATCAACGGCAAGCAGTTGGCGCGCCGCGGCGATCTCGCCGGCGAAGTCATCTCGCTGAAGGACCTGCCGCCATACGTTCCTCGGGCCTTCGTCGCCATCGAGGATCGGCGCTTCTACGAGCATTACGGCGTCGATCCTTTGGGTATCGGCCGCGCCTTGATCGCCAACGTTTTGCACCGCGGTGTGGCCCAGGGCGGCTCCACCCTCACACAGCAATTGGCGAAAAATCTCTTTTTGACTCAAGAACGCACGGTCACCCGCAAGCTGCAGGAAGTGCTGCTGGCGGTCTGGCTGGAACGCAAATTCACCAAGACGCAGATTCTCGAGCTGTACCTCAACCGCGTCTACTTCGGCTCCGGCGCCTACGGCATCGAGCAGGCTTCGCTGCGCTACTTCGGCAAACCCGCCAAGCAGATGAACGTCGCCGAAGCGGCGATGATCGCCGGCCTCGTCAAATCACCGACGCGACTGGCGCCCAACCGCAACTTCGACGCCGCCGAGAAGCGCGCCAAGATCGTCATCGCCGCAATGGCCGAGCTCGGCTTCATCACGCCGTCGAACGAAAAGGTCGCGTTGACCAAACCGCCACGCATCGTCGCGCAGGCCGGCAATGGCGCGGTGAACTACGTCGCCGACTGGGTCGTCGATGTGCTGAACGACGTCGTGGGCCATATTGAAGACGACGTCGTGGTGCAGACCTCGATCGATTCATCGCTTCAGGCGAGCGGCGAAAAGGCGCTCACCGAAGAACTCGCCGCCAAGGGCGACAAAGGCAACGTGTCGCAAGGCGCACTGGTGGCGATGACGCCGGACGGTGCGGTGCGCGCCATGATCGGCGGCCGCAACTACGCCGAAAGCCAGTTCAACCGCGCCGTTGCCGCCAAGCGCCAGCCGGGCTCCGCCTTCAAGACCTTCGTCTATCTCACCGCGATCGAACACGGCCTGACGCCGAACACGATCCGCGAAGACAAGCCGATCAACATCAAGGGCTGGCAGCCCGAGAACTACACCCACGAGTATTTCGGACCAGTGACGCTGACCAAGGGTCTGGCGCTGTCGCTCAACACCGTGTCGGTGCGCCTCACAATGGAATTCACGCCGATGGCGGTGATCCGCACCGCGCATCGGCTCGGCATCGCGTCCAAGCTCGAACCTAATGCCTCGATCGCGCTCGGCACCTCTGAAGTGTCGATGCTGGAGCTGGTTGGCGCCTACGCGCCCTTCGCCAATGGCGGCTATGCCGTACAACCGCACGTGATCGAGCGTGTCGTCGCCTCAAACGGCAAAGTGCTCTACTCGCGCACCGAACAACAGCTCGGACGCATTATCGAACAGCGCTACATCGCGATGATGAACCAGATGATGCAGGAAACGCTGACCATGGGCACCGCGCACAAGGCGGCGCTGCCCGGCTGGCCGGCCGCCGGCAAGACCGGCACGTCGCAGGATTTCCGCGACGCCTGGTTCCTCGGCTACACTGGGCATCTCGTCACCGGCGTGTGGGTCGGCAATGACGATAATTCGCCGACCAAGAAAGTCACCGGCGGCGGCCTGCCGGTCGAGATTTGGAGCCGCTTCATGCGCGACGCCCATCAGGGCGTGCCGGTCGCAGCGCTGCCGGGCCCGGCGAGCGGCGGCGTGTTCTCCGATTTGTTCGGCGGCTCGCGCTCGCAGCAACAACCGCAGTCGCAAAATACGCTCACACCGAATGACGCGATGCCCTTGCCGCCGGCGAGCGTCGGTCAACCGCCTGCGCGCTCGACCACAGGTGACGGCGGCCTCGATGGCTGGCTGATCAACAATCTGTTCGGCAAACGCGGGTAAGTTTTGCGCGGCTAAACCTTGTGAACGCTGGCGCGAACGCGCCGCGTCGCCAGCCAGATCGCCAACGTCGCGCACCCCATGCCCGCCACCGCTATTGCCAACGGCCAGGCATTTGCACCCAGCAACCATCCGACCAGTGCGCCGCATATCGCCGCCGCGCTTTGCTGGACAAAGCCCAGCAATGACGAAGCGGCGCCGGCGCGATCCGGAAACGGCGTCATGGCCCCGGCAATCGACTGCGGCAGCACCATGCCGAGACCGGCGAGATAGATCGACACCGGCAGTACCAGTGACCAGGCCGAGACCAGGCCCATCGCCACCGTCACCACCATGCCGAGCCCACCGACTGCCAGCGTCGCCGCGCCAACGCCGAGCGTGCCGTCGATGCCGAGCCGCATCACGATGCGCGCCGAAATCGTCGCGCCCGCCATGTAGCCGACCGAACCCAACGCGAAGGCCACGCCGAAGTTGAACGGTGTCAGACCGTAAAGATTCTGCAGCACGAAAGAGGCGCCGGAAATCCAGGCAAATAGTCCGGCATAGCTGGTGGTCGCGAGCGCGAGATAGACGAGATAGGCCGGATGACGCGCTACATGATGGTAGGCCTTGAACATGCTGCGTGGCGAGACGCGGTCGGCGGCGCGTTCGCGCAGGGTTTCCTGCAACGTCAGCCACACCACCGTCACGCCGACCATGCCGGCAATCACCAGCGTGACGAAAATGGAGCGCCAGCCAAAGGCGGTCTGCAAGATGCCGCCGGCCACCGGCGCCAGCACCGGCGCCAGCGCCATCACCGAACCGATCACCGACAATTGGCGGCCGGCTTGTGCCCCGGTGTACATGTCGCGCACCACGGCGCGCGCCAGAACGATGCCGCCGGAACCGCCGACGCCCTGCACAAAGCGCGCGACGATCAGCATCTCGACCGATGTCGAGAGCGCGCAGGCCAGACTCGCCAGGCAATACAATAAGAGCGCCGCGATCAGCACCGGCTTGCGGCCGTGACGATCGGAGATCGGCCCGTGGAATATCTGTCCGACAGCAAAGCCGATCAGATAGGCTGACAACGTCAACTGCACCTGCGCGGTCGACGCGCCGAGCTGCCGCGCGATGTCCGGCAGCGACGGCAGATACATGTCGGTGGTGAGCGGACCGACCGCGCTGAGCGCTGCCAGCAATATTGTGAGCGCGAAAGAACCGGCGCGAAGCATGACAAATCCAAAAACAGTGATGGCCGGTAAACATCCGGCCATAGCGTCTGACTACATCATGGCTGCAACAGATGCTAGCGCGCTGCCTTGTCTTTCATGCCGTAGCGATGCAACGCGGTTCCGTGCGTATCGAGCCAGGTCTTGGCACGGTCCATGTCGGGACAGATGCGCGCAACAACCCGCCAGAACGCGCGGGAATGGTTCATCTCGACCAGATGCGCGACTTCATGCGCTGCGAGGTATTCAAGCACGTAGCTCGGCGCCAGGATCAGCCGCCACGAATACGACAGCACGCCGGTGGTCGAGCACGAGCCCCAGCGGCTTGCCTGGTCGCGGATCGCAACGCGCTTCACCGTAACATCGAGCGCAGCGGCGGCTTTCTTGCTCGCAACTTCCAAATCCGCCTTGGCCTCGCGCTTGAGATAATCGCGCACGCGGCGCGGTACGTGTGGCTCGGCGCCGGCGACACACAGCAGGTTCTCGCCCGTCGCATTGATCTCGGTCCATGCTGTGCCGCGCACGCCGCTGCGATGCTCGATGCGGTGATCGACGCCGCGCAATGGGATGATCGTGCCGTGGCTGAAGGGTGCCGGCTTCGGCAGTTTCTGCAGCCGCGCCGCAATCCACGCGCCGTGCTTGCGCGCGAATTCAGTGGCCTGCTTGACGCTGCCGCGCGGCGGCATCGACAGCACGACCTCGCGGGTGGTGGAATGAATGCGCAGCGTATAACGGCGCGCGCGCGGGTGTCCGCGCAGCCGGATCTGATAGATCTCGTCTTCGTGGACGACGTCGATCGTCACCGGTTCGCTGGTGCGTTTGAAGAAAAGTGCGCGGAACGGGATCGACATCGGCAGCCCAGAATCAGAACGGCCGTCAGTCTGCCACAACCTTAGTTTTATTGGCGAATTTTAATGCGCGGCTTCAGTCTTCTTAGGCTGCGTGCGCTTGGTGCCGCCGCCTTTGCCGCCATTGTTCGACAGCACGAAGTCGGCGATACGCGGCGCAATTTCGGAGCGGAACCGCGAGCCGTTAAACACGCCGTAATGACCGACGCCAGGCTGCAGATAATGCACCTTCATGTTGGCCGGGATGTTCGGGCAGAGCTTGTGCGTCGCCTCGGTCTGGCCGACGCCGGAAATATCGTCGTGCTCGCCTTCCACCGTCAGCAGCGCAACGCCCTCGATCATGCTTGGGTCGATCACGCGGCCACGATGCGTCATCTCGCCCTTGGGCAGCAGATGGCGGATGAAGACGGTATCGACGGTCTGCAGATAGAATTCGGCGGACAGATCCATCACGGCGAGATATTCGTCGTAGAAGTCCTTGTGCTTGGCTGCGCTGTCGCCATCGCCTTTGACGAGATTGCGGAACAGCTCGCGATGCGCTTCGAGGTGGCGGTCGAGATTCATCGACACGAAGCCCGTAAGCTGAAGAAAGCCCGGATAGACGTCGCGCATGACGCCAGGATTGGGGGAACGGCACCTTGGTGATGACGTGCGAGCGGAACCACTCGAGACCGCGGCTCTCGGCAAGCTTGTTGACGCCGTTCGGATTGATGCGCGTATCGATCGGACCGCCCATCAGCGTCATCGAGTGCGGTGCGTAAGGGTCCTTGTCGGCTTCCATCAACGCAACGGCGGCCAGCACCGGCACCGAGGGCTGACAGACCGCGATCATGTGGCAATCGCCGCCGAGGAAGTGCGAGATCGAAATCACGTAATCAATGTAGTCGTCGAGGTCGAAGCGGCCTTCCGACACCGGCACCTGACCCGCATTGCGCCAGTCGGTGATGTAGACGTCGTGGTTGGGCAGGAAGGCTTCGACCGTGCCGCGCAACAGCGTCGCATAGTGGCCCGACATCGGCGCAACGATGAGCAGCTTCGGCTGCGGCCGGCGCGGCGCATGGGTCATGGCTCGCTCGAAATGCAGCAGGCGGCAGAACG
The DNA here is from genome assembly GCA_903885555.1 of uncultured Hyphomicrobiales bacterium. GTDB lineage: Bacteria > Pseudomonadota > Alphaproteobacteria > Rhizobiales > Xanthobacteraceae > Pseudolabrys. The sequence goes on along the minus strand of CAISIV010000237.1, from coordinate 9,161 downwards.
GCCGCTCCCACACGGAATTGATATGAACCGGCACGCGCTCGCCGCCGACCATGGTGGAGTCGATGTGCCATTCCGGCTTGCCGTAGCGGCGCGTCACGCGCTCGAACAATTCCGCCGCGGCGGCAACGGACTTGCCGTATTGCGTATGCGCGAAAGGATTGGCCGGGTTCTTGAAGAACAGTTTTGTGGCGTCGGCGAAAGCGCGCGACGGGTCGAGCGCGGCGTGGCCCATTTCGTAGAGCCAGTACATCGGAGTCGCGAGCAAGCCGGCACTGTCACCGGGCAGCTTTGCTGCCCCGTCGAATTCACCAATCGGCATCGGCTTATGTCCCCGGCCTATGCTGCACCGCAGCAGCCTGTCGCGTTTCTGTCATAGGGTCAACTTAACCGGAAGTCGTTGGGTTCCGGTTTACAGAGACGGTTATTAGATTTTTATCCAATAATATCATGTAGATAAGTACTAGTCAGCGCCCTGCAAGAGGGAGCCCTGCTCGCGCGCGCTGGCCAGCAGCTTGAGGAAGGCTACCGAGGCACCGCAGAACAGCACGACGTTGAAGGCGAAGGCCTCCAGCATCAGGTCGGCCCGGAAAACGTGGTCGATCAGCAGCGCGCGCATACCCTCGAACACATAGGTCGGCGGTAGACACCAGGCGACATATTGCAGCCACTCCGGCAGCACGCCGACCGGGTAGTAGACGCAGGTCAGCGGCAGAAACAGAAACATGATGGTCCAGGCCATGCTCTCGGCGCCGAGACCGTTGCGCAGCAAAAGCCCCGCGACGAAGATACCGATCGCCCAGCTCGTCAAAATCAGATTCACGAAAAACGCGGCAAGCGCAAAGCCCATCGCCCACAGATTGAAGCCGAAGAAGGCAATCGCCAGCAGCGACACCGGAATCATGCCGATCGACAGTCGCACCACGCTCATGATCATTAGCGCGGCGAGGAATTCCGGCGGCCGCAACGGCGACATCATCAGGTTGCCGAGGTTGCGCGCATACATTTCTTCGAGAAACGAAATCGAGAAGCCGAGCTGGCCGCGGAAAAGTATGTCCCACAGCAGCACGGCGCCGATGAAGACGCCGCCGGCCTGGGCGAAGTAGCCGGCGTTCTGCGAGATGTAGAGCTGCAGGAAGCCCCACATCAGCATCTGCACCGCCGGCCAGTAGATCAGGTCGAGGATGCGCGGCCAGGACGAGCGCAGCAGATACCAGTAGCGCTGCACCATCGCGGAAACGCGACGGATGGAAAAATTCACGCCGGTGTCGCTGAGGCTCATGACGCCGCCTCCGCGCTTGTGCCGCGTGCGACATCGAGAAAGACTTCTTCCAGCGTCGCGCGGCCGTAATGCGCCAGCAGGCGCTCCGGCGTGTCGTCGCCTTCGATGCGGCCCTTCTTCATGATGATGACGCGGTCGCACAGCCGCTCGACCTCGTTCATGTTGTGCGAGGCCAGCAGGATGGTGGCATTGTTGTCGTGGCGATAGCGTTCGAGATGACCGCGCACCCAGTCGGCGGTGTCGGGATCGAGCGAGGCGGTCGGCTCATCGAGAAGAAGAACATCCGGTCTGTTGAGCAGAGCCTTGGCCAGCGACACGCGGGTCTTTTGTCCCGACGACAATTTTCCGGCGGGGCGGTCGAGGAATTCCGTGAGTTCAAGATCGGCGGCGAGTCCGGCAATACGGCCCTTGAGATCGGGCACGGCGTAAAGCTGACCAAACACCGACAGGTTCTGCCGCACGGTCAGCCGCATCGGCATATCGACATAGGGGCTTTCGAAATTCATGCGGTGCAGCACGCGGTAGCGCTCACGCGGCATGTTGGCGCCCAGCACCGTAACGGTGCCGGCGGTGGGGGTAACCAGCCCCATGATGGTAGCAATGGTTGTGGTTTTGCCTGCGCCATTGCCGCCGAGCAGGCCGGTGATCGTGCCGGGGGCCAGGCGGAACGAAATGCCGTCGACCGCCGTCGAGGCCTTATAAACCTTGACTAGATTGTCGACGGCAATGGCGGGCGAAACGGTCTCGTGCATTTGGCAAGATGTGACGCTCCGCCGCATGCAATGCAAGACCAGACTTGGCAAGGCCCAGCTTGGTAGGCCTCTCCGCATCACTATAGAGTGCGCCCATGCCGAGGAAGCTGGACCCGATCGACACCCATTCCCGCCGCAACGTGCGTCTCGACACGCTGGTGCGGCTGCGCTGGCTTGCCATTATCGGCCAGACCACCGCCGTGCTGGTCGTCGAATACGGGCTTAACTTCGACTTCCCGGTCTATGCCTGTCTCGCCGTGATCGCGCTGTCGGCCTGGCTCAATATCGGCTTGCGGCTGCGGTTCCACCTGACACAGCGGCTTGAGCCCGACCGCGCCGCGTGGCTGCTCGCCTTCGATATCGCCGAACTGGCGATGCTGCTGTTCCTGACCGGCGGACTGCAGAATCCGTTCTCGTTCCTGTTCCTCGGACCGGTGCTGCTGTCCTCGACGGCGCTGCCGCCGCGCTTCACGCTGATGCTCGGCGCCTTCGCCGTAGCCTGCGCCACCGTATTGGTGTTCGTGCATTACCCTTTGCCGTGGGATCCGGAAGATCCGCTGCTGCTGCCGCCGATCTACATGATGGGCGTCTGGCTCTCGATCCTGCTCGCCATCGGATTCATCGGCGTCTACGCCTGGCAGATCACCGAGGAAGCGCGCCAGCTCAGCGACGCGCTGGCCGCGACCGAACTGGTGCTGGCGCATGAACAGCATCTGTCGCAGCTCGATGGTCTTGCCGCCGCGGCGGCGCACGAACTCGGCACGCCGCTCTCGACCATTTCGGTGATCGCCAAAGAACTGGAGAATGCCATCCCCGCCGACGCGCCGCATGGCGACGACGTACGGCTGTTGCGCGAGCAGGCAGCGCGCTGCCGGGACATCCTTGCAAAGATCACTGAGTTGTCGAGCGGCGAGCCGTTCGACCGCGTCCCGATCACGGCGCTGATCGAGGAAGTCGTGGCGCCGCATCGCGACTTCGGCGTCGACATCGACGTCACCATGCCCGAAGACCGCAGCTCGGAGCCGCTCGGCGCACGTAACCCCGCCATCCTCTACGGCCTCGGCAACATTCTGGAGAACGCGGTCGACTTCGCGACCGAACGCGTCACGGTCGCCGCCTATTGGGATGACGACACCGTCGATGTCGTCATCAGCGACGACGGGCCGGGTTTCGCGCCGGAAATCCTGACCAAGATCGGCGAGCCCTATGTGACGACACGCCGTCGCCGTCCCAACGCCAGCGATGAAGAACCGACCGGCCTGGGTCTGGGCTTTTTCATCGCCAAGACCCTGCTGGAGCGGTCCGGCGCTTCTTTGTCCTTTGCCAACCGGGGTTTGCCCGACCGGGGCGCACTTATTCGGCTACGGTGGGACCGGACCGAGTTCGAAAGGACACTCAGCTTTGCCGGGACCTAAGTTTCCGGCCAAGTTTAGCCATTTTTACGCTGTGTTTATATTGCTGCGCAGGCTATAAAGCGCTGCTCCAACGCACGGGTGACAACGTGGATATTGCCGTCAACGACCTCGCCAAGCCGATCCCGCAGGTGGATATCCCCGGCGAGCGGACGGTACTGATCGTCGAGGACGACAAGTCGTTCCTGCAGCGCCTGGCCAAGGCGCTGGAGAGCCGCGGCTTCATCGTCACCACCGCCGAATCGGTGGCCGACGGCCTGCTGCAGGTCGAGCGCGGCGCGCCGGCCTTCGCGGTGGTCGACATGCGGCTCGGCGACGGTAACGGCCTCGACGTCATCTCGGCGCTCAAGCTCAGCCGGCCCGAAGCGCGCGGCATCATCCTGACCGGCTACGGCAACATCGCCACCGCCGTGAACGCGGTGAAGCTCGGCGCGGTCGATTATCTGGCCAAGCCCGTCGACGCCGACGACGTCGTTGCCGCGCTGCTCGCGCACGACAACACCAAGATCGAGTTGCCGGAAAATCCGATGTCGGCCGACCGCGTGCGCTGGGAACACATCCAGCGCATCTACGAACTGTGCGGCCGCAACGTTTCGGAAACCGCGCGCCGGCTCAACATGCACCGCCGCACCTTGCAGCGGATCCTCGCCAAACGCGCGCCACGGTGAGAATACAGCGGCCGGCCCAACTCGCCTTCGCCATCGTTTCCTTGTTGATGATAAGCGCACCGGCATTCGCGTCGGCCAACGTCGACTGCTCGATCGACGACCGTTTCATTGCCTTCGAGCTTGAGGCGATCGCCGGCCGCGCCGGACCGATCAATCAGATCAATGTCGGCAGCATCGAGATCAAGCCGGCGGCGATGAAGCTTGCCGTTCCCATGAAGGTCGAGCGCATCCACCTGCTCCAGCAATGGATCCAGGACGGCGATCTGCGCCTGCACATCGAGGTTGAGGACGATGCGGCCAAGCAGAACGTCAACCTGGTGATCGTGGCGAGGCTCAACAGCAAGACCGACACATATTCGGGACGCTATGTCCTCAAAGTCTCCAAGGCCGGCGAGACCAAGGAATTCAAAGGCCGCATCAAGGAATGCGTCGCGGGCTAAAGCTCAGTCGATATCGCCATAGGGCCCGGTCGGGTCGGCGAGCGACTGCAGGCGCTGCGCGGCGGCGCGGGCGAACATCAGCATCATCGACTTGCGCGTGGCGGCCGGCAGCCGGTGTTCCGGCGCGTCGCATTTGAATTCGGCGCCGAAGGCATCCGCGACGATGAGGCCGGTGTTGGGCGGAAAAATCTCGCACGGCACTTCCAGGCACGTCGCGAAGTACAGCCGGTCGCAATGGGCGCGGTAATCCTGCCACTTCTGGTCGGCGCGGAAATCCGCCACCGACGACTTGATCTCGACAATCCAGATCGTGCCGCCTGAATCGAGCGCCACCAGATCGGCGCGACGCCCGGACGGTAGGGACAGTTCGCCGACGACGGAAAAGCCGTGGGCGTGCAGCAGCCGCGCGGTGCCGCGCGCCACCGCCAGCGCGGTTTCGGACTGGCGTCCATCAACCGGCAATTCCAGCGGCTTTTTGACGCTGAGACTCACATCTCACCTCATGCCTTCTTCAGCGCGGCGACACGTTCCGGAAACGCCTTCGCGAGCGATTCCCGGTTGGCAGCAATCACACCGCGCTCGGTGATCAGCCCGGTGACCAGCCGCGCCGGCGTCACGTCGAAGGCATAATTGGCGACAGGCGAGCCGTCCGGCACCACCTGCACGGTTTCGATACGGCCATCCTTGGTTTTGCCGGTCATGGTCGCGACTTCTTCGGGCCCGCGCTGCTCGATCGGGATTTCCGACACGCCGTCGCTGACCGTGAAGTCGATGGTCGGTGATGGCAGCGCGACATAGAACGGCACGCCGTTGTCGCGCGCCGCCAGCGCCTTCAGATAGGTGCCGATCTTGTTGCAGACATCGCCCTCGGCCGTGGTGCGGTCTGTGCCGACGATGACGAGATCGACCATGCCGTGCTGCATGAGATGGCCGCCGGTATTGTCGGGTATCACGGTGTGCGGCACGCCGTGATGGCCAAGCTCCCACGCCGTCAGCGAGGCGCCCTGATTGCGCGGGCGGGTTTCGTCGGCGTAGACGTGAATCGGAATGCCCTTGTCGAAGGCCTGATAGATCGGGGAAGTGGCGGTGCCCCAGTCGACCGTCGCCAGCCAACCGGCGTTGCAGTGCGTGAGAACGTTGACGCGCTCGCCCTTTTTCTTGGTGGCGGCGATTTCCTCGATCAGCGCCAGGCCGTGGCTGCCGATGGCCCGGTTGATGGCAATGTCTTCCTCGTTGATCTCCTGCGCGCGCTTGAGGGCGGCGGCGGCCCGTTCGGCGCGCGGCCGGTTGCGCACCGCGGCCAGCATTTCGTCGAGCGCCCATTTCAGATTGATCGCGGTCGGCCGTGTCGCCGCGAGCGTCGCGCAGGCGCGTTCGAGATATTCATCCGACGTATCGTGCAGCAAGGCGAGCCAGACGCCATAGGCGGCCGCAGCGCCGATCAACGGCGCGCCGCGCACCTGCATCGATTTGATGGCGTGGGCGGCCTCTTCCAGATTGGTGAGGCGGACAATGGCGTATTGATGCGGCAGCAGGGTCTGATCGATGATGCCGACGCTTTTGCCGTCGCTGTCGAGCCAGATGGTGCGCGTGCTTTTTCCGTTTACTTTCATGGGCAATTCATAACGCGCCTGTGCCGCAGGGACAAACCCAAATACGAAAAGCGCCACAAATCAGCCGATGCCCCGCCCCAATTCGGACCTTTGCCGGACGCGAAGCGCCGGGACACTCCGCCTTGTTCGGATGATTCATCAGAGGGGTGAAAACATGCTTGCGACACACGCGAGGGCCACGGCTCTCGCTTTTTTTATGCTGCCGCTGATCTTCCTTGCAACCGCCCGCGCCACTGAGGGCACCGCCAACGTCGCCACCGGCAAACCGGTGGTCGAAGTCGCCTTCGTGCTCGACACCACCGGCTCGATGGGGCCGCTGATCGAGGGCGCCAAGCGCAAGATCTGGTCGATTGCCACCGCCATCGTCGATGCCAATCCCGGCGCCGAAGTCCGCATGGGCCTCGTCGCCTACCGCGACATCGGCGACGACTACGTCACCAAGACCTTCAATCTCACCACCGACATCCAGGACCTCTACGCCAACCTCCTTGAATTCAAGGCGCGCGGCGGCGGCGACTGGCCGGAAAGCGTCAACGAAGCCCTGCATGTTGGCGTCACCAAGCTCAACTGGACGCAAGGCTCGGAAATCTGCCGCATCATCTTCCTGGTCGGCGACGCGCCGCCGCACATGGACTATGCGCAGGACGTCAAATATCCGGAGGTCATGCGCATGGCGCGCGAGCGCGGCATTATCGTCAATGCCGTGCAGGCGGGCGGCGCGCGCGATACCGAGCGCGTGTGGCGCGAGATCGCCCAGATGGGCAATGGCCGCTACATCCCGATCCCGCAGGACGGCGGCCATCTCGTCATCATCGAGACGCCCTACGATCGCGAGATCATCGAGCTGCAGGGCGAGATCAACGGCACGGTCATTCCCTACGGGCCGCGCCGCCAGCGCAGCGACGTCGAGAACAAGACCCGGCAGGTCGCCGCCGCGCCGGCGTCGGTCGCCACCGAAATGGCCGGTTACATGGCGCGCAATGCGGCCAAGAACGGCGAAGCCATCACCGGCGGCGGCGATCTTGTCGCCGACCTTGCCGCCGGACGGCAGAAGCTCGCCGCGGTGAAGGATGACGAACTGCCTGATGCGGTGCGCACCATGTCCGCGGCCGAGCGGCAGGCCTATGTCGACAAGCAACAGGCCTCGCGCAAGACGCTCAACGAGCGCATGGCCAAACTGGTCAAGCAGCGCGATGCATACGCTGCCGAACAGACCAAAAAGGCGCCCAAACCGGCGGCGGATTCGTTCGACCGCACGGTCGCGGAAACGCTGAAGGCGCAGGTGAAAGCCAGAGCCAACTAGCTTGCCGGATCGGCAGCTTTGCCGCAGTCTCCCGCCGGTGCAAACTGGCGGGAGAAGACCGTGGCGACGATCGACTACGAAAAAGAATACGACAACCGCGCCCGGGTGCCGGAGCATGTCGATATTTTCGCGCGCTGGCATCGTGATGCCGAAGCCTATCGCCAGGCCTCACCTAACGCCGAACTCGGACTGAAATACGGGCCGAGCGAGCGGCAGTTCATCGATATTTTCCCGGCCAAGAATGCCGACGCGCCCGTGGCTTTGTTCATCCACGGCGGCTGGTGGCGCACCTTGCATCCACGCGAATTCAGCCATTCGGCGGCAGGGCTCAACGCCCACGGCGTCACCGTCGCGATGGCCGGTTACGATCTCTGCCCGAATGTGTCGATCGCCACCATCACCGGCCAGATGCGCGCGGCGTGTCTGTTCCTGTGGCGCAAGTATCACCGGCGCATCATGGTGTTTGGCCATTCCGCTGGCGGACATCTGGCCGCCTGCATGCTGGCGACGGAATGGAAGGCACTCGACGCAAATCTTCCAAACGATTGCGCGCCGAACGATCTCGTTCCGGCAGCCTATTCGATTTCAGGCGTGTTCGATCTGTTGCCGCTGACGCACGTGTCGCAGAACGCCGATCTGAAACTCGACGATGCTTCGGCGCGCGCGGCCTCGCCGATCCTGTGGCACGTACCGGCCGGCCGCACGCTCGATTGCGTCGTCGGCGGCATCGAGTCGGCGGAATTTCTGCGCCAGAGCCGCGACATGGCAGACACCTGGGGCGCACGCGGCGTCGCCACCCGCTACGAGGAAATTCCCGGAGCCAATCATTTCACGGTGGTCGATCCTCTCGCCGATCCGGACAGCAAGATGTCGAAGCGCATCGCGGAGTTGGCGAAGATGGTGAGAGGGATACCGCTTTGAGCTCTTCTCCCTCTCCCCGCCTGCGGGGAGAGGGTCGGGGTGAGGGGCAGATGCTTGGCAAAAGCCCCTCACCCGGCTCGCTTTGCTCGCCACCCTCTCCCCGCTTCGCGGGGCGAGGGAAGATCAGAAAAACGCCTGGATCCCCGTCTGCGCGCGGCCGAGGATCAGCGCGTGGATGTCGTGGGTGCCCTCGTAGGTGTTCACCGTCTCGAGGTTCGAGAGCACGCGCATCACATGATATTCCTGGCTGATGCCGTTGCCGCCATGCATGTCGCGGGCAACGCGCGCGATGTCGAGCGCCTTGCCGCAATTGTTGCGCTTCATCAACGAGATCGACGGCGGCGCCGCCTGGCCCTGCTCCATCATGCGGCCGAGCCGCAGCGCGCCCTGCAGCCCAAGCGCGATTTCGGTCTGCATGTCAGCGAGCTTTTTCTGCACGAGCTGGTTGGCGGCAAGCGGCCGGTTGAACTGCTTGCGTTCCAGCGTGTAGGTGCGCGCGGCATGCCAGCAGAATTCGGCGGCGCCCATCGCGCCCCAGGCAATGCCGTAGCGCGCGTTATTGAGACAGCCGAACGGACCCGCGAGGCCCTTCACGTTGGGCAACAGGTTTTCTTCCGGGATAATGCAGTCTTCGAGCACGACTTCGCCGGTGATCGAGGCGCGCAACGACAGCTTGCCTTCGATCTTGGGCGTAGAGAAACCCTTGGTGCCGCGTTCGACGATGAAGCCCTTGATGACACCGTCGAGCTTGGCCCAGATCACCGCGACATCGG
>CAISIV010000236.1 GCA_903885555.1 uncultured Hyphomicrobiales bacterium | reverse complement strand
CGTTGAGGATGCCCGGGGGCAGGCCTGCTTCAAGTAACAGTACTGCGATTCGCATCGGCACGGAAGGATCTCGCTCGGACGGCATGAGAATGAAGGCATTGCCGCATGCGATCTCGGGCGCGCACTTCCATAGCGGGATCATCGCCGGGAAATTGAACGGGGTGATGCCGGCGACCACGCCGAGCGGCTGGCGCACGGAATAGAGATCGATGCCAGGACCGGCGCCTTCGGTGATCTCACCTTTCAGCAGGTGCGGAATGCCGCAGGCGAATTCGACCACTTCGACGCCACGCTGAATGTCGCCTTTGGCGTCAGGCACCGTCTTGCCGTGCTCGGACGACAGCAGCTTGGCCAGGCTTTCGTTTTCCTTGGCGATCAGCTCGAGGAACTTGAACATCACGCGGGCGCGGCGCTGCGGATTGGTCGCGGCCCAGGCGGGCTGGGCAGCTTCGGCATTGGCGATGGCCTGCTCGACCTCGCTCTTGCTCGCCAGCGCGACCTTGGCCTGTACCTCACCGGTATTGGGGTCGAACACGTCGCCGGACCGGCCCGATGCCCCTTTGACGGTCTTGCCGCCGATGTAATGGCCAATCTCACGCATGGTCGGTCCTCCGGTTCTTAACGGACCCTCAACGGGGTCTTAGGGCAATCGGCGTCTGATCTAACTGTTTTCGCAGGTTTTCCCGGTCGGGTCACCGGGTCCACGGTATTTCACACGCCAATTATGTTTCACGAACTCTTAGCCTTTACTGCCTCTTAACAGCGCCAGTCTAGGGTTCACGGGATATTCCGGGCCGTACGCCCGGGGCACAGAATGTGTTGAGTGGGGTAGGTTATGGATATTGCAACCAGTCTCGGCCTGGCGGCCGGTGTTGGCGTTATCGCCCTTGTTATTTTGATGGGCGGCGATTTGCACATGTTCGTCAATGAACATGCCGCGATCCTGATCTTCGGCGGTTGTTTCGCCGCCACACTCATCCGCTTCCCCCTCGCTGCGATTTTCCACGGCATGCCGCTGGGCGCGAAGTTCGCCTTCACGATGCGCCGCATGTCGCAGCGCGAATTGGTCGACGAACTCGCCAGCATCGCCGAGATCGCGCGCAAGGCAGGTCCGATCGGACTTGAAAAAGTCGAGTGCGACGACCCCTTCATGGCGAAGGGCATCCGTTTCGTCGCCGACGGCTACGACACCAGCTTTATTCGCGACAACCTCGAGCGCGACCGCGACAACTTCCTGACCCATCTCGACGAAGGCCAGAAGATCTACCGCGCCATTGGTGACTGCGCGCCGGCCTTCGGCATGATCGGTACGCTGATCGGCATGGTGCAGATGTTCGCCAACATGACCGACCCGTCCAAGCTCGGTCCCTTCATGGCCGGTGCGTTGCTGGCAACCTTCTACGGTGCAACGGTCGCCAACCTGATCTGTCTGCCGCTCGCCGACAAACTGCACGGCAAGCTGGTCGAGGAAGAGGTCAATCGCACCTTGATCATCGACGGCATTCTGATGATCCGCGAAGCCAAGAGCCCGTCGCTGGTGCGTGAAATGCTGCTCGCTTATCTGCCCGAGAAGCACCGTCATCACGAAGCGGATGAGGCGGAGCCGGCTGCGGCCTGACGGGTAACGTACGATGGCCAAGAAAAATCGCGGACATGCAGGCGGCCACGGCTGGTTCGTGACCTTCGCCGACTTGATGGCGCTGCTGGTCGCGTTCTTCGTGATGCTTGTGGCGTTCTCGACGCAGGATCAGGCCAAGCTCCAGGTCGTCGCCGGTTCGATGCGCGACGCCTTCGGCGTGCAGGACAAGGTGCGCTATTCCGGCATCATCGAAGTGATGGGTCTGCCGACGCGGCCGAAGCTCAAAAACGCCGCACACATCGATCCGAGCGAAGCCTCGGCAACGCCTGCGCCGGATGAAAACGATCGCCAGCGCACCTATGGCGCGCGTTTCAAGGAAGACCGCAAGTTCGCGCTGGCCTCGGCGTCGCTGCGGCAGGCTCTGCAATCCATGCCCGAGATCAGCGAAATCTCGAAACACATCATGGTCGAGGAAAGCCGCGACGGTCTCAACATCGAGATCGTCGATCAGGACGGGCGATCGATGTTTCCCGACGGCGGCAAGGAACCGTTCGAGCGCACGAAGCTGCTGATCAAGAAGATCGCGCCGCAGCTCAAGGCGATGCCTTACCGGGTTTCAATCACCGGTCACACGGCAGCCTCTAAAGTCCCGCCGAAGCCGGGCTATGGACCCTGGGAACTCTCAGCCGACCGCGCCAACGCGGTGCGCGAAATCCTGGTCGGCGAGGGCCTGAAATACGGCAACATCTTCATGGTAGCCGGCAAGGCAGATACCGATCCGCTTTTCCCCGACAACCCCACGATGTCGCCCAACCGCCGGGTGACCATTACCCTGATGCGGGAAGAGCCGCCGATTCCGGTCAATTTCAGCCCGTAAGGCGGAACAAACGCGGCTCCTGTCGCTTGATTCCGGTCAAAGGGCCGCGGTAGAGCCCGGTATTGTCGAGGCTGGGGCGGTGCTATAAGCCCCGGCATTCAACCGCACCGGCGGAACGACACAAACTCTCCATGACTGAACGCGTAACCGAGACGGCAACCGTCGCCGATGCCGCTCATGCGGGCACCGGCCGAGAAGCGCCGCCAACGATGGTCGCTCTGGCGCTCGGCAGCGTCGGCGTCGTCTATGGCGATATCGGCACCAGCCCGCTGTACGCGTTCCGCGAGGCGGTGATGGCGGCCAGCCACGTGCAGGGCGTTACCCGCGAGGTGGTGCTTGGCGTATTGTCACTGATCGTCTGGGCGCTGATCATCACGGTGACGCTGAAATACGTCTTGCTGCTGCTGCGTGCCGACAACAATGGCGAGGGCGGCACTCTTTCACTGACAGCGCTGGCGATGCGCGCGATTGGCCGCCGCACCGCTTTCATCTACATCCTCGGTGTGATCGGTGCCGCGATGTTTCTCGGCGACTCCGTCATCACACCGGCAATTTCGGTGCTGTCGGCGGTCGAAGGCCTGAAACTTGCGAACCCGGCATTCGGCGATGTCGTCGCGCCGCTTGCGGTGTTCGTGTTGATCGCTTTGTTCGCGGCGCAAAGCCGGGGCACCGCCAAGGTCGCGGCCCTTTTTGGTCCGGTCATGGTGGTCTGGTTCGTTGCGATCGCGATCGCCGGCGCGATGCATATTCACGATGACCCGCACGTGCTCTATGCGCTCAATCCTTATTACGCCGTCTCCTTCATGGCCGATCACGGCAAGATCGGGCTGGTGACGATGGGCGCGGTGTTCCTGGTGGTGACCGGCGGCGAGGCACTGTACGCAGATCTTGGCCATTTCGGCCGCAAGCCGATCCAGATCGCATGGCTTTGTTTGGTGCTGCCTTCGCTTCTTATCAATTATTTCGGGCAGGGCGCGAAGGTCCTCGCCGATCCCGGCGCGATTGAAAATCCGTTCTACCGGCTGGTGCCTGATGCTTACTTGCTGCCGATGATCGTATTGGCAACGGCGGCAACGGTGATCGCGAGCCAGGCAGTCATCACCGGCGCGTACTCATTGGTGCATCAGGCGATCCGGCTCGGCTTGCTGCCGCGGCTGGCGATCCTGCACACGTCGGCTTCGCATGTCGGTCAGATCTACATCCCGCGCGTCACCATCGCGCTGCTGATCGGCGTGTTGTTGCTGGTCGGCCTGTTCCGCACCTCAAGCGCGCTGGCTTCGGCCTACGGCATCGCGGTGGCGACAACGATGGTGGTCGACGGGCTGCTGGCGTTCTTCGTGTTCTGGAAACTGTGGAAATGGCCGCTCTGGAAAGCGGTCGCCGTGATGTTGCCGTTCGTGATTGTCGACGTGACGTTCTTTTCTGCCAATGCCTTGAAGCTGTTCGAAGGCGCCTGGGCGCCGCTGCTGTTCGGCGCCGGCATGGTGCTGCTGATTCTGACATGGCGGCGCGGTACCGGCATTCTTGCCAGCAAGACGCGGCGCACCGAAGTGCCGATCGATACGCTGTTCCGCATCCTCGAGAAGAAGCCGCCGCATATCGTGCAGGGCACGGCGGTGTTCCTTACGAGCGATCCGGAATTCACGCCGACCGCGTTGCTGCATAATCTCAAGCACAACAAGGTGCTGCACGAGAACAACGTGATCCTCACCATCAACACCGCCGATACACCACGTGTGCCGGAGGAGGAGCGGGTGCAGATCACGCCGTTGTCGGCGCACTTCTCGCGGGTGACGCTGAAGTTCGGTTACATGGAGCAGCCCAACGTGCCGAAAGCGCTGGCAATTGCGCGCAAGCACGGCTGGCAGTTCGACATTATGTCGACGTCGTTCTTCCTGTCACGGCGCTCGCTCAAACCGTCGGCGAAATCGGGCATGCCGTCGTGGCAGGACCACCTGTTTATCTGGTTGGCGCGCTCAGCGAGCGACGCCACCGACTTCTTCCAGATTCCGACCGGGCGGGTGGTGGAAGTCGGTACCCAAGTGACGGTATAGGCCATAGCTGCGACGCCTCCGGCAGCATGCCGATGTAAGTCATTGTATTTATTGTATAAAAAGACTGTAAAGTTTGTAGCCTGTTGCGGAATATCAAGTGCCGGGGCGCGCGGTCCGGGCTATAAGCCGCCACCATTGTCTGCTTCGCTTGAACGTAAGGCCTTAGCGCCATGTCTCACCACGCACCGACTACGACCGGCGTCTCGCCGGAGGGTCCCGATGCGCCCGCCAAAGTCAGTTTCTGGGCGCTCACGCTCGGCAGCATCGGCGTGGTCTACGGCGATATCGGCACCAGCCCGCTCTACGCGCTACGTGAATCGGTGCTGGCGGCGGTCGGCCCCGGCAATCCGGCGAGCGAACCGGTGGTCCTCGGCATCCTGTCGCTGATCATCTGGGCGCTGCTGATCGTCGTAACCGCGAAATACGTGCTCGTTCTGCTGCGCGCCGACAATAACGGCGAGGGCGGCACGCTGGCGCTGATGGCCTTGGCCTCGCGCGCGCTCGGGCGTTCGAGTGGCATCGTCATTCTGCTGGGCATTATCAGCGGTGCGCTGTTCTACGGCGACGCCATCATTACCCCAGCGCTGTCGGTCTTGTCGGCGGTCGAAGGTCTCAAGATCGTCACGCCACATCTCGAAACGTTTGTTGTGCCGATCACGGTCATCATCCTCATCGCGCTGTTTGCGGTGCAATCGCGCGGCACGGCGAGCGTCGCCAAACTGTTCGGCCCGCTGACGCTGGTCTGGTTTGCCGCCATCGCTGTCGCCGGCTTCTGGCACATCGGGCAGAACCTCAACGTGCTGCTGGCGTTCAATCCGTATTACGGCGTGAACTTTTTGATCCATCACGGCGTCATCGGCTTTTACACGCTCGGCGCCGTATTCCTGGTGGCGACCGGTTGCGAAGCGCTTTATGCGGATCTGGGCCATTTCGGCCGTGGACCGATCCGCTTCGCCTGGCTGGCAGTCGTGCTGCCGGCGCTTCTGATCAACTATCTCGGCCAGGGCGCGCTTGTGCTGGCCGATCCCAAAGCGATCGAAAATCCTTTTTTCCTGCTATTCCCGCAATGGGCGCTGTTGCCGATGGTGCTGCTGGCGACTGCGGCGACCGTCATCGCCAGTCAGGCGGTCATTACCGGCGCTTATTCGCTGACGCAGCAGGCAATCCAACTCGGCCTGCTGCCACGCATGGAAATCCGCCACACCTCTGAATCCCTCGTCGGCCAGATCTACATGCCGCGGGTCAACATGCTGCTTCTGATGGGCGTGCTTCTGCTGGTGGGCCTGTTCCGCTCGTCGAGTGCGCTGGCGTCGGCCTATGGCATCGCGGTGACGGGCACGATGGTGGTGACCGCCTTGATGGCGATCATCGTCATCAAGCGGGTGTGGGGCTGGCACTGGATTGCGACGTTCGCGCTGATGTTGCCGTTCCTGTTCATCGATCTGACGTTTCTGGCCGCCAACATGCTGAAAGTCGTCGAAGGCGGCTGGATGCCGCTGTTGCTCGGCGCGCTGGTGATGACGATCATGTACACGTGGCGCCGCGGCAGCCGGTTGCTGTTCGAAAAGACCCGCAAGCAGGAAATTCCGCTCGCCTTCCTGGTGGCTAATCTCGAAAAGAAACCGCCGATGCGGGTGCCCGGCACCGCGGTGTTCCTCACCGGCGATCCGGAGTTCGCGCCGACCGCGCTGATGCATAGCCTCAAGCATTACAAAGTGCTGCACGAGAACAACGTCGTGCTCACCATCGAAACCGCCGATACGCCGCGAGTCGATTTGTCCGAACGCGTTCGGATCGAGCCGGTGGGGCACACTTTCTCGCGCGTTGTGCTGCGGTTCGGCTTCATGGAATCGCCGAACGTGCCGAAGGCCCTGGCGATCGCTCGCAAGCATGGCTGGCAGTTCGACATCATGTCGACGTCGTTCTTCCTGTCGCGGCGCCTGCTGAAACCGGCTGTGCAATCCGGCATGCCGCGCTGGCAGGACCGGCTTTTCATCGCATTGTCCCGCCAGGCCAATGACGCCACTGATTACTTTCAGATTCCGACCGGACGTGTGGTCGAGGTCGGCACGCAAGTCACGGTCTAGGGCGCTAGTGTACGGCGCGAATTCCGGCTAAAAATACCTTCGATTGAAATGGAGTTGCGTTATGGCCGATGAAATGCCGCGCGCCGACGAGGTGACCAACCTCACCCCGGAACAGGTTGCGCAGGGGCTTAAAGAAGGCCGCATGTTGCTGGTCGACGTGCGTGAACTCAACGAGACGTCGGTGGAAAGCTATCCCGACGCGGTGGTGGTGCCGCTGTCGTCGTTCGATCCGACCGACATTCCGGATCCGCAGGGCAAGCAGGTGGTGTTTGCCTGCCGCTCCGGCCGCCGTTCGATCACGGCTTCGATCGTCGCGCAGGATGCCGGCTATCCCTACAAGGCCCATCTCGCCGGCGGCATCCTCGGCTGGAAGGCCGCAGGGCTTCCCACTAAGATTTGAGTAATCCCGCCGCTAGTGTGGCGACCGGCGGCCCAGCGCACTGGATGCGCGCTCTCGCATATCAGCGACGAACGCCTCGTAACGCGCACCAATGGCCCATCGCTTTGGCCCGATATCAATCAATTCTTCAAAATAGCCATCGCGCAATGGATAAGGTTTCATGTCCACGCGTTTGATCGAAAAGGCTTGGTGGCAAAGCTCGGATGCCGTGAATTCGTTTTTGTTGTGATTGATGGACAGAAAGCGTGACGCATGGTCAGCCATCCAGAGAACGTAGCGCAGCGCGGCGGCGTGACTCATTTCGGTAATTGAATCGACATTGAGGACAAGGTCGAAACGACCGGCTGGCAGGCTTTGGGATCCTGGCATGAGTTGGATGCGTCCGTTCTTCTCTTTCGGATCGTCGCCGATCATCCATATTTTGTCTGGACCGAGGGTGGCTGCGAGAAAACACGCCTGGCCGACGACGCCCATCGGAAGATCGATTGTCGAATAGTCCCTGAGGCCGAGTTGATAGGCGAAATAGGCAGTTCGGCCCATGCCTGGTCCTATCTCGAGTATCCGTCCGCCATTCGGCAACAGTTGCTGGAGACGCCGAGCCTGATAGAGCGCATGCACAGCGCGGTAGCTGGCCAATCCGCGGTTGGTCCACAGCCCGTATTCGTGGGCGAACGGATTTGGAAACGTGACATGCCCGGTCGATTGCCCGGTTGCGGCTTCTATTTCGCTCAAGAGTTGTCTGACCTCATCCGCAGTGCTCGTTTCGGTCTGCTTTTCCTTGGCTGCGGCGGTGACAAACTCACTGAACAGATTATCGACGCCGTAAAATAGGTCGTTCCCGCCGGGATTGATGAAGGCCGCACGCAGTGCATCGTGGTTTTGAGCGAGAAGGGCGACCTGAATAGGACGCTGCCGATCATAGATTTCACCCCAAAAGGGGTGATTGATTCCGCTCCAGCGCGTGATGGCCAGCCTATAGGCCCGTTTCACGCGTTCAAGGAAAGCGTCGCCCGGTATCCAGCCTGATGCTGGTGTCATGCTGCATGATTGAACGGTCACGCAGGGCAGATGTTCCGTGCTGGTGCCTGTGAAAGGCGCAAAAAAGCCCGGCCATTGGCCGGGCTTTTTGTCTTTGGACTTGAAGACGCTGAGTTAGAAGGCTGTGAACCGGTAGTTCAGGCCTGCCTTGAGGATCTGCGTGTTCGCCTTGATGCTCGACGTCCCGACCACGGTCAGGCCACCGGCGGTGGCGAAGGTTGGGGTCACCGACGGGAACATCAGGTAGTCGTATTCGAGCTTGGCCGACCAGTTGCCGAGGAAGGCATATTCGACGCCTGCGCCGAGCATCCAGCCGCTGCGATTGCTGGTGGCGCTCAGTGAGCCGCCAAGGCCGTCATTGCCGCTCCATTTGTCGCGCGACCAAGCACCGCCGACTTTGCCGTAGACCAGGAAGCGGTCGAAGGCATAGCCAAGCCGTGCGGCAGCCGTGGCGAAGTAATCGTTCTTGAGCGTGAGCGTGCCGGCAAACAGCGGCGTATCGTATTTGACGTTTGCCCAAGAGTATTCGCCCTCGACGCCGACGACGAACCTGCCGATCTGGTAGTTGTAGCCAAGCTGTCCGCCGCCCAGCCACCCTTTGGCGGTGATGCTGTCGGAGCCGAACGTGCCCGTGCCTGTGAGCCTGCTCCAGCCATAACCGGCATGGGCGCCGACATAGAAGCCGGTCCATGAGAAGACCGGTTCGGGAGCAAGATAAGGCGGAGCTTTATAGACCGGTCTTGGCAAATCCGCCGCTGACGCTGGAATAACTGAACCTCACGCTACAAACGCACCAACAACCCACATTGCTGCGGTTCGGCGCATATGTCCCCCTAAGGATTTCTGTCGCGTGAAAGACCTCGTTTTTCTTAAGTACTTGAGAACTATCTGATTCGTGTGGAGACCGCGAAATAAAGATTGCCGATTCGCCGCGGATGATTCGTCGCAGCCCAAACGATTCGCGGCTACCGGTCAGGCGTTTTTTGCGTCTTCCGGCCGCCAGCGGCGGTGCAGCCACAGCCACTGCTCAGGATATTCGCGAATCCAGCCCTCGATCACCGTGATGATCACCTGCATGGTGCCGGCGATGTCGATTTTGCCGTCGGCGCCGCGCACCGGCTGGATTTCGCCGGTCAGTTCGGCGCGAAAACGATTGTTCGGCAGGCGGATGATGCGGGTGCCGTGGATCGGACAATTGAAATGCTGGGCGAGCCGCGCCAGCAGCGGGTTCGCCATGGTGGGCTGGCCGAAAAACGTCACCGGCACGCCGCGCACATAATACTGGTCCACCAGCATGCCGACATGGGCGCCGCGTTCGAGCGCTTCGGAAATCTTCATCGGCGCACTCATGCCGGTCGAAATGATCTCGCCCATGCTGGCGGCGCGGGTTTGCGCCAGCCAATCGTTGATCGCTGCGACATTCGGCTTGCGGTACAGCACCGCACTGTCGAGTTTATAGGTCGCCGCGCAGACGGCCGGCAGTTCCCAGTTGGCGAGATGCGCCGCAAAGATCAGCGCCGGCTTGCCGTCATTCTGCAGCTGGAGGAAGCGTGCGACCGATTCAGGACCCAATTCGACGCGTCCGCCGGCGTGCTCGTGCGCATCCTCGTTCCACAGCCGGTCGAGTTGGGCGAATTCGGCGCCCATGCGGCCGACGTTGTCCCAGACACCGGTCAGGATAGTCTCGATTTCTGCGTCCGGTTTTTCAGGGAAGGCGGCTTTGAGCTGGGCCCGCCCGATGCGGTTTTCCGGAAACAGCGGCCCGATGGTGCGCATCAGCCAGCCGGCGGCATTGGCCGTGCCGTCGGGGCTGAACAGCCGCAGCAGCTTGAGCATCCCCACCGCGATGAAACCGCCGAGCGCATTGCCAGCGTGTTTGAGGCCGCGGCGCAGGCGTCGGCGTACGGTCGACATCAGAAGCTGACGATCACTTTGCCGAATACCTGGCGGCCTTCGAGCCGCGCCAGGCCTTGCTCGAAATCGGCCAGCGAAAACTCGCTATCGATGATCGGCGACATTCCGGCGGCGATCTTCGACAGGCTGTCGCGCACGTTGCGGATGACGCAGCCGAACGAGCCGAAAATCTTGTACTGCTGCTGGAACAACTGCATCAGATTGATCGTCACGGTCGGGCCGGCTGTCGAACCGCAGGTGACGAGGCGGCCGCCGCGCTTGAGCACGAACAGCGAGGCGTTGAAGCCTTCGCCACCGACATGTTCGAACACGACGTCGACGCCCTTCTTGGCGGTCAGCTTGCGCGTGACGCCTTCGAAACGTTGGGTCTTGTAATTGATAACATGATCAGCGCCGAGCGCCTTGGCCTTCTCGGCCTTGGCATCATCGCCGACGGTGGTGATGACGGTGCAGCCGATGGCCTTGGCCATCTTGATGGCGACCGAGCCGATGCCGGAGCCACCGGCATGCACCAGAATGGTTTCACCCGGCTTGAGCTTGGCATTGTCGAACAGCATATGCTCTGTGGTTCCGAAGGCGATCGGCGCGCAAGCGGCGTCGCGCAGCGACACGCCATCGGGCACCGGGATCACCAGCCGCGCCGGCAGGTTGATCAACTCGCGGGCAAAGCCGTCGATGTGAAAGCCCATGATGCCGGCGACGTTTTCGCAGAGATTGTCGCGGCCTTCGCGGCAGTTGACGCAATGACCGCAGGTCATGGCGCCGTACATCACGACCTTGTCGCCATTCTTGAAGTTCTTGACGCCCGAACCGACGCTCGCGATTTCACCGGACGCTTCGGCGCCGACAATCAGCGGCAGCTTGCGCTTGGCAAAGGCCATGCCGCGAAAGCCCCAGACGTCGAGATGATTGAGCGCGACCGATTTGATGCGGATCTGCACTTCACCATCGGCGGGCGGCGGCGGGGCAGGGACATCGGCAAGTTCAAGCTTGCGGTCGGCAATAAGCTGGAGGGCGCGCATGCTAATTCGTCTCTTTATAGCCGCGCCGAGGGGCGGCGGTGAGCGGTTGTTAAACCGGCTCGAGCCCCATGACCAGCGACACGTTCTGCCCGCCGAAGCCGAATGAATTGGAAATGGCGTGCGTCACGCGGGCGTCGCGGGCCTTGTCCGGCACCACGTCGAGCGGGATGGCGGGGTCGGGCGTATAGTTGATGGTGGGCGGGATGCGCTGGTTCTGCAGCGTGAGGAACGTCACCACGGCCTCGATGGCGCCAGCCGCCGACAGTGTGTGGCCAATCATCGATTTGTTCGACGAGATCGGCACGCTTTTCATGCGCTCGCCGAATACGGTGGAGACGCAAAGATATTCCATCTTGTCGTTTTCCGGCGTGCTGGTGCCGTGCGCGTTGACGTAGTCGATGTCTTCCGGCTTCAAGCCAGCATCCTTCAGCGCACTGGCAATGCAGCCGATGATCGGCTTGCCGTCCGGGCTGGAACGGGTGCGGTGGAATGCGTCGGTCATCTCGCCGCAGCCTTCCATCACGCCGAGAATTTTCGCGCCGCGCGCCTTGGCCGACTCGTAGCTTTCCAGCACCAATGCGCCGGCGCCTTCGGCCATCACGAAGCCGTCGCGGTTCTTGGAGAAGGGACGGGCCGCCGCCGAGGGAACGTCGTTGCTGGTCGAGAGAGCCGACAGCAGCGAGAAGCGGATCAAGGCCTCGGGATTGATCGAACCGTCGGTGCCGATACAGAGCGCGGCATCGGTCTCACCGCGGCGAATGGCTTCAACGCCAAGCTGGATCGCGGTGGCGCCGGAGGCGCAGGCGGTCGACAGTGAAATCGGCGAACCTTTGGTGCCGAACTTTTCCGCGAGAAAATCCGCCACCGAGCCGAACAGATAGCGGCGATGGAATTCGGGGAAATCGCCGCTGACGCGCAGCAGATCGGCGTAAGTGACCTTTTCATTGGCGCCCGATTTGGCGCCGACCTCGAGCCGTTGTGGCCAATCCATTTCGATCGGCGGAACGGCAAGGAAGAGGGGGCCGGGAAAGTCGCCCTTGGAGCCGATACCGGACTCGGCAATCGCTTCGCCCGCCGCGAGATCGGCGAAGCTTTCCGACAGCGCCGCGGTACAGGGCTGCGGTGCCAGGAAATCGATGGTGCCGGCGATGCGGGTCTTGAGACCGTCGGTGGGGAAGCGGGTGATGGCGCGGATGCCGGATTCGCCGGCGGTCAGTTTGGCCCAATTGTCGGTCTTGCCGGCGCCGAGCGAACTGACGACGCCAAGCCCGGTCACCACGACGATGGGACGGCCCATTTTGTCGGTGGTCGATGCCATTTGCGTTCTCCTCAGCCGACTTTTTCCAGCAAAGCGAGGCCTTCGCCCCGCCAATGTCCGACGCTTGTGACCAGGATCTGGCTCAGTTCTCCGCTCATCGGCTTTTCCAGACCGGTCGAGTCGTGCGGCGGAAACAGAGTACCATGCCCCAGTGCGACGGTGGCCAACGCGATATTCATCGGGAATGTCGGCTCCAGCGCATGTCCGACATAGGAACCGGTGGCGCGAACGGCAAGGTCGCTGTGCTGCTCAAGAAATTTGCGTTCTTCGGCGGTGGCCATGGTGGCGCCCGAGGCGCCGGAGAAAACGGCGCCGCCGCCCTGTTTCGCTTTGGCTTTGATCTTCTCCCACAGCTTCGACAAAGTTGCCGTGACGGCGCCGGGCTTGCGCGCCGAGCGATCCGATACTACCGCGGTGAGGCGTGCCAGCGGCTTGGCGCCGCGTTTCTCTGCATGTTCGCGGGACTCGATCACCAGGAATGCGCCGAGCGAGCCGAGCGCGAAGCCGCCGTTTTCGCCGCGCTCCCAGACCGGCAGGTAATGGTTCTTCAAATTGAATTTGCCGAACTCGTACAGCATCAGCAGATCGGGGCGCTCGCCGTTATGCGCGCCGCCGACCAGCGCGATGTCGCTCTGACCCGCGGCGATGCGCGACAGCGCGATGCGCACTGCATCGACGCCCGAGGATTCCTCGCCCATGAACGTGCGCGACGAACCGGTCACGCCATGCACGATCGAGATGTTGCCGGCGAGCAGGTTCGAGAGTTGCGCCAGAAACAAAGTCGGCCGCAGATCGCTCATCAGACGTTCGTTGAGAAATGCCGCCTTGTTCGCCGCCTGCGGCATGCCAGTCAGAATGGTGCCGTCGACAGCGAGATCGCGCTCGCCGCCGCCGGCGGCCACGATCATGTCGATGTTCGACAGAATTTCCGGATGGCCTTTGACGCCGGCTGAATCGAGCGCGAGACCGGCCGCATAGGTGCCGATGCGCTGCCAGTTTTCCATCTGGCGCTGATCGCCTTTTTTCGGAATCTGGAGATCGAAATTCACCGGAGCCAAGGGATGCACAACAAACGGTGCGTAGGTCGCGGCATCGGCGGCCGGCTGGCCAGCCATCAATTTCTGCCAATGCGCCTCGGCGCCTTCGCCAAGATTGGAAACGATACCGACGCCGGTGATCCAGGCTTCGCGTTCCGCGTTAGCCATTGACCGCGACCTCGGTTGGGAAGCCGACGCGGGCGGCGGTTTCGCGCATCTTCTCGCTCACTTCGGCATTGGGGAAATCCATCACCCGCAAGGTGAGGGTGGCGTCGCAAACCGGCTTGCCGGCCAGCGTGATCTTGGCCGCGGTCACCGCGTAACCTGAGCCTTCGTGCAGGAGTTTGGCGCTGACCGCCAATTTCTGACCGGGCGTGACGAAGGTGCGGAATTTGGCATCCTTGACCTGCGCCAGAAACGGCATGCGTTTGAACTGGTTCATGGCCACGACAAGCCAGCCGGAGGTCTGCGCCATGGCCTCGATCAGCAACACGCCGGGCATCAGCGGGAAGCCGGGGAAATGACCTTCAAAGATCGTGTTCTCGACCGGCACGACCGCTTCGCTACTGATCGAACGGTCGGCGAGATTGAGGTCGACGATCCGGTCGATCAGCTGGAAGTACTCGAGGCGCATGAGTTGGGTGAGCTTTACGCTCCCTTGGCCGCGACGAGCTCGTCGATGCGGGCGCTGAGGTTCTTGAGGACGAAGTACTGGTCGGTCGTTGCTTTGCCGTCATTGACCTCCTGGGTCCACTGCTCAAGCGGCAGCTTGATCCCAAAGGCCTTGTCGATGGCGAAGGCGATGTCGAGGAAGTCCAGGCTATCGATGCCGAGGTCATTGATCGCATGACTCTCCGGCTTGATGGTGTCGCGCGGAATATCGCAGGTCTCGGCGATAATATTGGCGATCGTGTCATAGGTTGAAGACATCGGTAACTCTCTGATTTATTTAGAGTTCTGACAATTCTCGAGCCGAGACTTGCAATGCCGCACGAAGGCCCTAAGCGCGAACTGCCCCCGGCTGGCGGCAAGGTGCCCGTATAGCGAAGCGGAGCCTTAAGTTCAATGGCAGGGCCTTCTAAGGCCGTCCCGGAGGGCACAGGCCTTATCCTTGCAGGAACAAGGCTTTGTGGCTCGCAGAAAGCCTTCTCAGCGCTGCGGATTGTATTCGATTGGGATGCAATTCCTGCGTCCTGAGGCAACGCAATCCTCGTTCTTGCGGTTTTTGGCCATGGTATCGGCCAGCCAATAGCCTGCTCCGACCAGAACGACGAGGAAGACGAAGGCGGCCACATTGGTGATCATGCGGTCGCGATAGTCCTCGGGGCTCTCTTGGCCCTGATATTTCGTCAGGTCTTCTACCGGCGTCTCGGTGGGCGGTCGCGCGACTGGGCGGCCGCGGCGGAAACTCACCACACGCCCTTCCTCATTGGACGAAGATCCGTTGTCACTGGTCATAACGTCGCAACTCTATCACGGAGGCCGTCAGCCTTCGAACAGCTGTCCCGCTGTTCCTAATCCGGAACTGGGGTGTGAATTGCTTGCCTCGTATGCGCATCACAATCTGTGGCTGCGCGCCGCTGTCTGGACATGTTGCTGCTGAGCCACGGTCATGGAGCCAAGTGATGCGCAATTAGAATACGGGTGATCATCCACGCGAAGTTCCTTGTCCCTGGCATCGCGTTACGCCAAAATCTCCCCGAAGTTGGGGATATAAGAATAAAAACACAACTTTGCCTTTCATCGGGATGTCACTCCTGAGCCATAGGCGGTAGCGGCTGGGGAGATCCGCGCCAGATGGAAGGTTTGGTCTTTTCGGATAACCGAAAAGATATGTGGGGGATCGGGGAAGCGCTTGTTCCAATCTTTTGCTGTGTTCGGGCCTATCGCAACGCTCGATATGTCCGTATTCGCGCAAGTCTCGTCATTGCTGGTACTGCCCTTTGCGCATGAGGATCTCGCGATCATCCTCGGCGGCTATATCATCGTGAACAAATTGATGCCGGCGACACTGGTGGCCTTGAGCATCTATGGCGGCATCGTCGCCAGCGACTTCGCACTCTACGGAATAGGCGCGGCCGCCCGTTACGTGCCGTGGCTGTCGCGCTATGCCGTCGACGACCGCGTCCGCCGCTTCGGCGACAAGCTGAAGCACAATGTGTTCGGCCTGGTGGCTTTGTGCCGCGTGGTGCCGGGTATTGTTTTCGTCGCGTTCGTCGCCTGCGGCTGGGCGCGCGTTTCGCTTTGGCGTTTCACCGCGGCGAGCCTGATCGTCTCGGCAATTTATCTGCCGCTGATGCTCTATCTCGTCATCGTGTTCGGCGATGCGCTCGACGACAACATCGGTTTTTGGGCATATCCGATCCTGTTCCTGGCCTTCGCGGCGACCGGCTTCGCGCGCAAGCGGATATTCGGACTACGGAAGACGGCGGAGCCCGACAGCGAAGCCGATACGATCCTGACCGAATCCTGCCACGGCATGCCGCCGCTGTCGCGCGCCGATCGCAAGGTCGCGAGGGCCGAGCGCATTCCGCCAGCGCTGTTCTATCTGCCGCTGGTGTTCAACTGGATCCGGCTCGGCATCCGCCATCGCTCGCTGACGCTGCCGACCGCGGCCAACCCGACGATCTTTACCGGCGGCATGTGGGGTGAATCGAAGAGTTCGTATTTCTTCGACGTCGCGCTGCCGGAGCGCAAATGGATCGCGGACTTCGTCGTCGTCAAGCGCAATGCCGGTGCCGCTCTCGCCGCTGACATAGAACGCGCCAACAATGCGCGGGCCGATGCCGGTCTTGGATTTCCCCTGATCGCCAAGCCCGATATCGGCTGGCACGGCCACGGTGTGCAGCGCATCGACACGCCGGCTGCGCTTGAAAACTACTTCGCCGGATTTCCGGAAAACACGACACTGATGTTGCAGCGCTACGTGCCTTTCGCAGGGGAGGCGGCGGTGCTGTACGCCCGTCTGCCGGGCGAGGACCGCGGCCGTGTGATCTCGCTCACGCTGCGTTATTTTCCGCAGGTTGTCGGCGACGGTGTCAGCACGGTACGTCAGCTCATCGCCAGCGACCCGCGCGCGCAATGGAAAGCGGCGCTGCATCTTGGTGTTGACCCCACGCATCGCGGCCTCGATCGGTTCGATCTCGACCGCGTCGCCACCGCCGGCGAAGTGGTGCGGATCGCTCTGATCGGCAATCAGCGCGCAGGCGCGCTGTATCGCGATGGCCGGCGTCATATTACCGCGGCGCTCGATACATGTTTCGACGAAATCGCCCGCGGCATGACCGAATTCCACTACGGCCGTTTCGACCTGCGGTTCGAAACGGTGGAAGGCCTGATGCGCGGCGAGAATTTTGCGATTCTGGAAATCAACGGCATCGGCGGCGAAGCCATCGACTGCTGGGATCCGCGTCTGCCGGTCACCGAAGTCTATCGCAGGCTGGCCGAGCAGCAGCGTCTGCTGTTCCTGATCGGCGACCGCAATCGCGCGCGCGGATTTCAGCCCACATCGGCCGGCGATTTTGTCAGCAGTCTGTTCCGGCAGAACAAGCTCATTCGCCGCTATCCGGCCTCAGCCTGAATTCACCTGGCTTTTAAAGCGATCAATATCATTGCTAGATGAACGCTCATTCATTGCGTTCACATGTAACTTTACGAAATATTCGAACCATTTCCCGACTCCCGCGTTCCTATAGCCACAGATGAACCAGGGAGTTTGAAAATGAAATTGTTTGTTATGGGTGCCGTTATTGCCGCGACCGTGATGGGAGCTCTTCCGGCTTCCGCGCAGGTCGTCGTTCAGGAACGTATGGGCGACCGTGGTACCCGCGTCGTCGTGCGCGAGCATTCCGATAACGGCCGTCACGAAGGCTGGCGCCGTCATCACGCCGATTGCCGCGTTGTGCGCGTCAAGACCCGTCTGCCGAACGGCAACGTAATCATCAAGACCCGCCGCAGCTGCTAGTCGTTACGCGGTCGGTTGGAATAAAAAATCCCGGCGCTGGTTGGCGCCGGGATTTTCACGTTGCGTCTAAGATTATTTAGGCTCCGTGAAGGCCAGCTTGGCGTCCGCCGGCGGCATCATCTGGAAGACGTTGAGCGTGAACGAGATCATGACGTAGTAGCCGAGCAGGCCGACCAGTTCGACGGTCGCCTTGTCGCCAATGATCGAATTTATTTTCTTGTAGGTGCGGTCGCTGGCGCGCTTGGTCTTGTAGATCTCCTGCACGAAATCGTAGATCGCGCGCTCGTCCTTCGGCGCCGATTTCGGTGCGCGGCCGGCCTTCAGGTCGGCGATGGTCTTGGCCTTGACGCCGTTCTTCTCGGCAATCGGCGCATGCGCGAACCATTCGTACTGGGCGCGCCAAAGCCTCGCCGTGCAGAGAATGGCGAATTCCGACAGCCGTGGCGATAAAGTGGTCTGGTACCGGCAAAAGCCGCCGACCGGCTGGGCGACCTGGCCGAATTCCGGCGCATGCAGCCACACCGCGAAAGGGCCGCGCGGGGTCATCGAGGCACCCCGCGGGCCGGACCGGATGGCATCCATCAGCGCGCGCTGCGCGTCGTTCAACTCGGATTCTTGAAGCACGGGGAGGCGAGGCGCCGGGCGCTTGGCGGGCATGGTCTGGAAGTCCTTGTGGCGGGGATCGATGTCGAGACTAAGAAGCTTCGACTATCACAGTCCAGTGGGGCTGGGGAGAACCGCCAAGGCGCTAAACGCAGCGCTACTCGATAGCGGCGTTGACCTTGATGAGGCCGCGTCCGGTCATGCGGAGAGCCTCTGCCGCGGAATAGGACAGGTCGAGCACGCGGCCTTTGGTGAAGGGGCCACGGTCGTTGACCACCACGGTGACGACGCGGTGGCTGCGTGGATCGGTCACCGCGAGGCGGGTGCCGAACGGCAATGTGCGGTGGGCCGCTGTGAGTTTGCTGGAATCGTAAGTCGCGCCCGAGGCGGTGCGGCCTTTGTAATTCTTGTCATAGTACGAGGCGATGCCGGAGAATTCGCGCGCGCCGGAGGCGGACTTGCGATCCTGCGCCGAAGCCTCTCCGGCGAAACCGCAGGCGACGATCAGACCGGCCCCAAGAAGAATCCATTGCCTCATGTCAGGTCTCTAGGTCGTTACGAGCCCAAGACGCAACAGGAATAAGCCGAGTTTAGGGCAGGCAGATGAATGAAATATGCCGGAGCTCTATTTGAGCCCCAGCACTGGTGTTGATCAGCAGGCGGTCCGGCGCACGCGGCCCGAGCGGGTGCGG
>CAISIV010000235.1 GCA_903885555.1 uncultured Hyphomicrobiales bacterium | reverse complement strand
TATAGGAATGTCAGAGAACACTTTGTCCCGGAATTTCGCGATTTTTAACGCGCTGGGAATGTAGGCGAATCCCCCAGAATCGTAAACCCCCAATATGGCATGCAGGAGGTCAGCGGTTCGATCCCGCTTGGCTCCACCAACCTTCGCTCGCTTCGCGAGCTCAGAAAAAAGCCGCCCCGCTGGGGCGGCTTTTTTGTTGCCCGCCTGCTGACAATGTTCGGCGCCCCGTTGCATGATGCCGCCAAAACCGGGGGAACACATGCAAGGCAAGATCGCGCTCGAAGAACACTTCGCTATTCAACCGACGCTCGGCGATTCAAAAGTATTTGGCGGTCACGTCTGGCAGGACCTCGAACATCGCCTGATCGATATCCAGGACACGCGCCTGAAGGAGATGGACAAGCACGACGTCGAGATGATGATCCTCTCGCTCAATGCACCGGCGATCCAGGCAATCCACGACACCGAAGAAGCGATCGCTATCGCCAGGCAAGCAAACGACGTACTCGCCGACAACATGCGCAAGCGCCCGTCTCGCTTCGCCGGATTTGCCGCTTTGCCAATGCAGGATCCCGACGCCGCGGCCGCGGAACTGACGCGCTGCGTCAAAGACCTCGGCATGGTCGGTGCACTGGTCAACGGATTTTCGAATATCGGTTCGCCCGACAACGTCACCTATTACGACCTGCCGCAATACAAGCCGTTCTGGAAAACGGTCGAAGCGCTCGACGTGCCCTTCTATCTGCACCCGCGCAATCCGCTGCCCGGCTGGACGAAAATGTATGAAGGCCACAACTGGATGCTCGGACCGAACTGGGCGTTCGCGGCCGAGACCGCGGTGCATGCCCTGCGCCTGATCGGCAGCGGCCTGTTCGATGAATGCCCGAAGCTGCAAATCCTGCTCGGCCATCTTGGCGAAGGCATTCCAGCCATGTTGTGGCGCATCGACGGCCGCAACGGCTGGATGAAGGAACCGCACCGCTATCCCGCCAAGCACGGCGTGGGCCATTATTTCCGCAACAACTTCCATCTCACGACGTCGGGCAATTTCTATACGCCGTCGATGGTTGGCGCGATGACCGAAGTAGGCTCAGATCGTGTGATGTTTTCGATCGACTGGCCGTTCGAAGATATCGGCCAGGGTTCGCAGTGGTTCGACACAGCCGAGATCAGCGAGGCCGACCGAAAGAAGATCGGCCGCGATAATGCGATCAAACTGTTCAAGTTGAAACTCTAGCCGCGCGTCACGCGGCCAGTTCTTCGTTTAATTCTTCTTGGCCTGCGCCATCGCGCCGCTGCCCCAGGCCGGCTCTTCGGCGCCGTTGCCCCAGGCATAGGGGCGATAGAAATTGTGCAGGCCGTAACGCACCAGCTTCTTCATCTCGCCCACCCAATTCGGGTGCACGTAGATGGCGTGGTAGTGCGTCGACTTGGCGACTTCCGGCACATAGATCTGGCCGTCAAGCGTCTGCTTGGCGATGCGCACCGCGCGCGCCCAGTGACCGCGCTCGGTGATCGCCTTGCTCTTGCCGTCGCAAGCGAAGGTGAACTGGCAGGAGAGATGACGGTGCGCGTTCTGATAGACCACGCCGCAAATGTCGTTCGGATAGAAGCCCGAGAAGGCGCGGTTGACGACGACCTGAGCCACGGCCATCTGACCGCGGACCGGTTCGCTGCGCGATTCGAAATAGATCGCGTTGGCAAGACACTTCTCGGCCTTGGCGTAGTCCTTGCCGGTCAAGTTCAAACGCTGCGCCGGCGATGGCGGCGGCACGCCGGGCGCGGGACGCGGCATCGGCACCATGTCGAGCGGCAGCGCAGCCGACATCGGCAGCGACACATCGGACAGACCGCCCGAGCTTGACGGGAAGCCGGACGGATCGGCGCTGGCAAGTTTAAAGGGTTCCGACGGCAGCGCGCTGGCAGCTGGACCACGATCGGCGATACGCAGCTCCGAACGCAGCGGGGTTGGCGGCGCCATGGCGAATTCAACCGCGTCCTGCGTGCGCGCTGCGGCGAGGCCGGCGACCGCGGAGGTTTCGGATTTGGCCGTTTGAGTCTTGGTGGACTGAGTATTGGCGGCCTGCATTCGCGGCGCGTTGCGGGCGACGGTGGTGGTCTGGCCATCCACCGGCGGCATAGCGACGCCCATCGGGCGCGAGGCGATATTGAAATTGCCGATCGGAATCGCGGCGACGGCGGACGGTTCGTCCGGGGTGAAAGAAATCAGTTCGATGCCGGCGCGGAATTTTTCCGGCAGACTGCCGACGCTCAAATTGCTGTCGCGCATGACGGCGGCGGCGTTTTCGACGGTGCGGATGTTGGCGATGTCGAGCGCGCTGAGCGCCACCGCGCCGACCGCGAAAACGATGCAGAGCCGCTTGGCGTTGCGGAAGATCTTTTCCTCGATCGTTTCTGCGAACGGATCGAAATCGATGGCGCGCGAGATCACGTGGCAACTCCCTCAACCGCCTGCGTGAAAATCTTTTGTTTTCAGGCTGCGGCGACCTTATCGGGGGAGTTCGCCCTTGAGTCGGATCTTAAGACTTCTTTTACCGAGTAAGGAAAACAGGCGCGGTTAATTTAACCAATGAAACCGGGGCCTTTTGAGCCCTCCCCCGGCCTTCGGGGGGCATTTCCCAGGCCGTTAACGGACGAGAGGAGCCGCGCAATTGGCGGTATCTGCTTGTTCTTGAACCTTTAACCGGCGCCCCCCATATTAGCCGGGACCGGACGGCAGGTGCCGCGAGGTTGGGGTGCCCATGAGGGGCCCCGTCAAAGTCGCTTCAAGCGAGGACTTTGAGGACCATGTCACGAGTTCCGTCACTATCCAGTCCGTTCCTGCTGGGCTTCGACGAGATCGAGCGCGTGCTCGACCGCGTTGCCAAAGGCGCCGACGGCTATCCGCCTTACAACATCGAACGGCTGGCGCACGACGGGCAAACCCCCGAACGGCTGCGCATCACGCTTGCGGTTGCCGGATTCACCCGCGACCAACTCGACGTCTGCGTCGAGGAAAGTCAGTTGGTAATCCGCGGACGCCAGCAGGACGACAAAAGCCGGCAATATCTCCACCGCGGCATCGCCGCGCGCCAATTCCAGCGCACCTTCGTGCTGGCGGACGGCATGGAGGTGCTGGGTGCCGACTTGAAGAACGGATTGTTGTCGATCGATCTGGTGCGGCCGCAGGCCGAGCGGATCATCAAGACAATCGCGATCAACGAGCTGGAATGACGAACTTGTGAAGCAGGACTCGACCGCGTCGAGCGTTGAATGGAAAAGGAGTCGAGGCCATGAATATCGACAAGACGATTGAACCGAACACGATTGCTCCCGCGATCACGCAGGAAGCACTGGCGCATCTGGGCGACGGCCGTCTGGCTTACGTCAAGACGATCAAGTCCGAGGATGTCGCGAACCTGTTTCCGCAGGCGCCCAAGATCGAACCGGGCATCGAACTTTTTGCCCTGCATGCCGCCGACGGCACGCCGATCATGCTGACCGACACGCGCGAAGCCGCGCTGGCCAATGCCTGGAGCCAGGAACTCGAGCCCGTCAGCCTGCACTAAGCGCACTGCGAGCGAAATAGAAAAAGGCGCCGTGGCCAGTCAGGCTGCGGCGCCTTTATCAATTCAGAATTGCGTCTTAAGCGGCGCTGCTCGCAGCCGGCATGTTGAGCACGGCGTAAATCGCGTCGGCATCGCCGGAGTCCCGCAGCTTTCGCGCAATCTCGGGATCGCGCAGCAGACGGGCGACGCGCGCCAGCGCTTTAAGATGATCGGCGCCGGCCGCTTCGGGCGCGAGCAGAAGAAAAATCAGATCGACCGGCTGACTGTCGAGCGCTTCGAAATCGATCGGCCGCTCGAGCCGCGCGAACAGTCCGAACAGGCGGCCAAGCTTCGGCAGCTTGCCGTGCGGAATTGCGATGCCGTTGCCGACGCCGGTCGAGCCGAGCTTCTCACGCTGCAACAGAATTTCGAGAATCGCGCGTTCGCTCTGACCCGTGAGCTCGGCCGCGCGCGCGGACAGTTCCTGGATCGCCTGCTTCTTGCCGTTGACTTTGAGTGCCGGAATGATCGCTGTCGGCGCGACGAGATCGGTGAGCGTCATGGATACGTCCAATGATCGAAAATGGCAGCGCGCGAACTTGTTAAGAGTTGTTGTTGATCGCGGTCCTTATAGAGCGGCCGGCGGCAAGGTCAATGGCGCGGGTACCCGCCTACTGACACACGCGCGGTGATTTTTGAGCCAAATCGCTTGCGATTTGGCCGAATTTATCCCCTCCATATACCGCGCGAGGCAATATCCGATTGTTTTATCGCCGGGCTTAGTACGTCAGCCGCCGCGATGACCCTGATGATCTTTGCGGCGCCGCTTGTAACGGCGCAATTGCTTTTCTATTCGTTCGGATGCTTGAGCGGCGCTGTCGTAAGCGTCGGCCGCCATGCCTTCGGCTTCCAGCATGGCCCCAGAGTCCAGATGCAAAACGCATTCTGTGCGGAAACCAAAACCGTCGCGGCCGACGGTCGCTTGTCCTGAATAACCGCCGCGGAAATATTTCGATGTCGCTTCTTCGACGCGGTCCGCAATTTGCTGTTGTAGTGCAGTGCCGATGTTGATGTTTTTTCCCGATACGCGCAAAGGCATCCGTAACGCCTCCCGTTTCAGATGCGGGCGGAGTTGCCCGCCGTTTTATCCAACAGGGACTAATACTTCAGCTTAAACAAGGTTCCGATTCTCTTACGCCCGTAAAGTCTGGCACGTTTCGTTTAACAATACTCTACGCCTTTTGCCGCAGTTTATGCGTTGGCAGCCTGTTTTTCACGCCGGCGTTGTACCGAAGAAGGTATGCGCATCGCTTCCCGGTACTTTGCAACCGTCCGCCGTGCAATGTCGATACCGGCCTCGCGCAGCTTGTCGACGATGGTGTCGTCGGACAGAACCTCGATGGCGTTCTCGGCGTCGATCAGCTGACGAATGCGGTGACGCACGGCTTCGGCCGAATGCGCTTCGCCGCCATCGGACGCCGCGATCGACGACGTAAAGAAATATTTCAATTCGAAAATGCCGCGGCTGGTCGCCATGTATTTATTGGCGGTGACGCGCGACACCGTCGACTCGTGCATGCCGATGGCGTCGGCCACCGTCTTGAGATTGAGCGGGCGCAGATGCTGCACGCCTTTGGTGAAGAAGCCGTCCTGCTGACGCACGATCTCGCTCGAAACTTTAAGAATGGTTTTGGCGCGCTGATCGAGCGCGCGCACCAGCCAGGTCGCGGTCTGCAGACAATCGGCGAGATAGGTTTTGTCTTTTTCGTTGCGCGTGGTTTTCGAAACCTGCGCGTGATAGCGCTGACTGATGAGCACTTTCGGCAGCGTGTCGGAATTCAATTCGACCTGCCAGTTGCCGTCGGCCGCCTCGCGCACATAAACGTCGGGAACGATCGGCTGCACCAGCGTCGAACCGAAGGCGAGACCCGGCTTCGGATTGAGATTGCGGATTTCCGCGATCATGTCGGTGAGGTCTTCGTCGCCGACGCCGCAGATCCGGCGCAAGGCGCCAAGGTCGCGCTTGGCCAGCAATTCGAGATGTTCGACGAGCGCGCGCATCGCGGGGTCGTAACGGTTGCGATCCTTGAGTTGCAGCGCCAGGCATTCGGTGAGCGAGCGCGCGCAGACTCCCGGCGGATCGAACGTCTGCAACACCGACAGCACGGCTTCGACATCGCTGCGCGTGGCGCCGAGCTTGTCGGCGACCGAGTCGAGATCGCCGGTGAGGTAGCCGGTCTCGTCGACCATATCGACGAGGTAGCGGCCGATCATGCGCGCGGCCGGATCGGAAATCGCCAGCGCCATCTGTTCGGCGAGATGATCGGCCAGCGTGATTTCGGCGGTGATGAAGGATTCGAGATTGTAGCTGGAGTCTTCCGAGCCGCCGGTGCCGACGCCCGACCATTCCGAATAGGCCGGCGGCGGCGTTTCGGTCGGCGCGGTTTTGGCGCCGCCGTCATCGGGGAAAACATTTTCCAGTTCAGTACCGAGCCCCTGCTCCATCGAGGCGCGGTTGACCTCGAGATCCTCGCCCATCCAGTCGGCGGTCGGCGAGGCATCCTCGTTGCGCTCGACCATCGGCGCTTCGGGTTCCGAATTCGGGCCCGAGTTGTCGTCAACCTCGGCGCGCTCGAGCAGCGGATTGCGCTCAAGTTCGCCTTCGACGTAGGCTGCCAGATCGAGACTGGAGAGCTGCAGCAGCTTGATGGCTTGCATCAGCTGCGGTGTCATCACCAACGCTTGGCTCTGACGGAATTCTAGTCTTTGCGACAACGCCATAGGGTTTCCCGGCGGAAACTGGTCTGATTCTTGCTTGTTTTGGACTATAACAAGTTATCTGCGCTGGCGATATATGATTCCGCAGCGCAGCATTGCACAAATATTGTGCTGATTTGGCGTGACGTCGCCGAATGCCCGCTCTATAGGCGGAATTCTTCGCCCAGGTAGAGCCGGCGGACATCCGGGTTATTCACGATATCCTCTGCCCGGCCCTCCATCAGCACCTCGCCCGAATAAATGATGTAGGCGCGGTCGGTCAGGCCCAGCGTCTCGCGGACGTTATGGTCGGTGATCAGAACGCCGATGCCGCGGTTGGTCAGATGCCGCACCAGCGCCTGGATGTCGCCCACCGCGATCGGATCGATGCCGGCGAACGGCTCGTCGAGCAGCATATAACTTGGGCGCGTTGCGAGCGCCCGGGCGATCTCGACGCGGCGCCGCTCGCCACCGGACAGTGCGATGGTCGGCGTCTTGCGCAAGCGGCCGATATTGAACTCCTCGAGCAGCGCATTGAGATCGGCTTCGCGGCGGCGGCGGTCGGGCTCGACCACCTCGAGCACGGCGCGGATGTTTTCCTCGACGTTGAGGCCGCGAAAGATCGAGGCTTCCTGCGGCAGATAGCCGATGCCGAGCCGGGCGCGCTGATACATCGGCAGCCCGGTGACATCGTAGCCGTCGAGCTCGATGCGTCCGCGATCGGCCTGAATGAGGCCGGTAATCATGTAGAACACCGTCGTCTTGCCGGCGCCGTTCGGCCCGAGCAGTCCGACCGCCTCACCACGGCGGACGTAGAGCGTGACGCCCTTCACAACCATGCGCGCGCCAAAACTTTTCTCGACGCCGTGGGCCGCGAGATAGTGGCGCGCCTGCTGGCGGTTGTCGGGGGCGCCACGCGGGCGCACCACGCCGCCTTGTTGCGGGGCTGCGGCGGCGGGGCGTTGCGCCTGTAAATTCTGTACCGACTGCGCTTTGGCCGCCGCGATCTGCTGCTGGCGCGATTCCGCCGGCGTCAAAATACGGCGCGCGCCGTCAGGCTGGCGGCGCCGAAATAGCGAGAGGATATTCACCGGGCTACCTCGCGGCGCATGACGCCTATCATGACGCTAATGCCATCAGCGCGCGACATTAGCTGATTCCCTGCCCGCAAACCGGCCAGCCGCCGCAAGCGCTCGGGTTTTACAGATCAGAATGGCCGCACCGGCGCAGGGCGTGACGGTGCCGCGGGGGCCGGCGCCGGCGGGCTGCTGCCCGGCATACCACCGGGCAAAGCGCTTGGACCGGCGCTGCCGGGAATGAACAGGCCCTGCACCCGGCCCTGGCCGTTCTTGCCGGATTCGACGCGCGACACGCCGCTGGTCAGATCGACGATCAGCTTGTCGCCGCGCAACACGTTCTGGCC
Source organism: uncultured Hyphomicrobiales bacterium (assembly GCA_903885555.1). Taxonomy (GTDB): domain Bacteria; phylum Pseudomonadota; class Alphaproteobacteria; order Rhizobiales; family Xanthobacteraceae; genus Pseudolabrys. Next base: position 24,770 of record CAISIV010000235.1, on the reverse strand, counting down.
CTGCGTCATCACCACGTTGTTGGTCATGGTGACGGTGTTGGTTTTCATGTCGAAGATGCCGAGTTCACCGGTCGCGGTCTGATCCTTCTGGATCACAACGACGTTGCCGTGCGCTTCCAGCCGCTTGATCTTCTGCTCGCCGCCGGGCCCGGGCGTCGCCGCCTGCATGGCCTTGCCGGCGGGCTTTGCCGCGGCGCCGGCTTTGTCGGCGTCGGTATCTCCCTCGTAGAACACCACCAGCGACTTGCACTTCATCGTGGTGTCGCCCTGCACGACTTTCACGTCGCCGCTGAAGGTTGCGACCTTGTCCTTGTCGCGCACCACCAAAGTCGCGGCTTCAATGCGCACCGGCTGATCGCGGTTCTGCGAGAAACCCTGCAGCGCATTCGGCGGCCCTTTGTTGGCGGGCTGCTGGGCGTGAACGGCAGCAAGCGGCAGCACCAGCAGAGCGGCAACCGTCAGCAGCCGTACGCTTACGCGGCGGAATACTCTCATCGCTTACCGGCTGCCGGCTTGGGCAATTCTTTTTTGGACGCGTCCGCTCTCGGCGCGTCAGCTCTCGGCGCCTCCGCTTTTGGCGAATCGGATTGCGGCGCAGCGGCTTTCGGCAGAGCCGTGTTGTTGAGCATCAGCGTCATATCCACACCGCCGTGAAAGCGGATCAGATCGCCGGAATCGACGATTTCAAGCTGCTTGGCATTGAGCACGCCCTGCAAAAACTCCAGTTCGACCGGCTGTTCGGATACGACATTACCCTTGCGGATGTCGATCATCGCCCGGCTGAGCCGGCCTTTGTTGCCGTTGGAAGAATGCAGCAGGATATTTTTTTCGAGGATGAGCGTTTCGCGCTTGGTGTCGTAGACGCCGACATCCGCCGACAGGTCGGTCATGCTCTGATCCTGCATCTGCAGCTTGGCGCGGATGTTGCTCAATTCGACGATGTCCGGCTTGGTCAGGTCCTGCGCCGCGGCATCGGCAACGAACTCATAGGCGCGACCGTCCTTGGTGAAGCCGGTCATGCGCGGCTTTTCCATGGTAATCTTGGTGCCCGATACCACGAGATCGTTGATGTTCACCGGAAGCTTGGCCAGCATGCGCAGCGGATTGAAGTAGGCGGCAAGACCAAATCCAAGCACCACCAGAATGACGCCTGCCGGAATCGCGACGCGCATGATGCGCACCGCGCGGCTGTGACGGCGCGCCGAGCGAAACGCGCGCTCGCTGTCGCCGCGGTTCATCGTCCAATAGGACCGCGCGGTATCCGGATCGGTTTGTGCTGTGATCACACGGCTCATGCGTCGAGTCTGACCGCTGCAAAATTCAGAATGTCGGTACGCCCCGAGAACGATACTGCCGCGCGAATATGGCCCATGCGCGGCAGATTCGGCACCTCACGCACCCTCAGCGACTCAAGGTACGTTACCAATAACAGCTAGAATCCAAAGACTTAAGAGGCGTGCGAGAAAATGTCCTGCTCCGCCCAGCCGGCCAGATCGAGTTTGGCCCGGTGCGGCAGAAAGGCAAAACAGGCCGCCGCCAGTTCGGTGCGGCCTTCGCGCGCCAGCATCGCATCCAGTTTCTCGCGCAGCGCATGCAGATGCAGCACGTCCGACGCCGCATAAGCCACCTGGGGTTCGGTCAGCGTTTCGGCGCCCCAGTCGGACGATTGTTGCTGTTTGGACAAATCGACGCCGAGAATCTCGCGCGTCAGATCCTTGAGGCCGTGCTTGTCGGTATAAGTGCGCGCCAGCCGCGACGCGATCTTGGTGCAATAGATCGGCCCGGCCATGACGCCGAAGGCGTTGGCCATCACGGCGACGTCGAAGCGCGCGTAGTGGAAAATCTTGACGATGGCCGGGTCGGCCAGCAGCTTTTCGATATTCGGCGCTTTTTTCTGCCCCGGCGCGATCTGCACCACGTCGGCGGAGCCGTCGCCGGGCGACAGCTGCACGACGCAAAGCCGGTCGCGGCGCGGGTCGAGACCCATGGTCTCGGTATCGATCGCCACCGCCCCTTTGTAGGCTGAGAGGCTTGGCAGATCGCCGCGATGCAGGCGGATGGTCATGCGGTTATCCGGCTTGGATTATGGTGCCCAGGAAAGGACTCGAACCTTCACGCCTCGCGGCGCTAGTACCTGAAACTAGTGCGTCTACCAATTCCGCCACCTGGGCACTTCGGACTAGGTACGGAGCCGCTTTCAGCTTGTCAATTGAAGGGTTTGATCCCCTATACAGTCCGTGGCCAATCGGCTATCTGCCGAATGCTGACCCTTTTTGCCGGACCACCGCATAAAGCGAGCGCCAAATGACCGCCAGAAGCAACGCCGACACCCTCATTACCGTCTATGGCGGCTCCGGTTTCCTCGGCCGCCACGTGGTACGGGCCCTGGCCAAGCGCGATTATCGTATCCGGGTGGCGTGCCGCCGGCCCGAACTCGCCAACTTCCTCCAGCCGCTCGGCCGGGTCGGCCAGATTCACACCGTGCAGGCCAATCTGCGCCATGCCGGCTCGGTCGATGCCGCGGCGCGTGACGCCCAGGTTGTCATCAATCTGGTCGGCATCCTGGCCGAAGGCGGCAAGCAGCGATTCGACAAGGTGCATACCTACGGTACCGAGCAGGTGGCGCTGGCCGCCAACGCTCACGGCGCGCGTCTTGTCCATGTCTCGGCGCTGGGCGCCGATGAGAATTCGCTGGCCGCTTACGCGCGCTCCAAGGCCGCAGCCGAAAAGCTGGCGCTGTCGGCGCAGCCGCAGGCCGTCATCATGCGGCCGTCGATTCTGTTCGGGCCGGAAGATGATTTCTTCAACCGCTTCGCCACGCTGGCGCGGATGTCGCCGGTACTGCCGCTGATCGGCGGCGGCGAAACCAAATTCCAGCCGGTGTTCGTCGGCGACGTCGCCGCGGCCATTGCCGATGCCGTCGATGGCAAACTTCGCGGCGGCACGATCTATGAACTCGGCGGGCCGGAAGTGCTGACCTTCAAGCAGCTGATGCAGTTCGTGCTGGCGACCATCGAACGCAAACGTCTGCTGGTGCCGGTGCCGTTCTTTGCGGCGAACATCAAGGCAATGTTCCTGCAATTCGCGCCGCCGCCGCTGAAGCTGACCCGCGATCAGGTCGAGATGCTGCGCATCGACAACATCGTGTCGGAAGCGGCGAAAGCCGAAGGCCGCACGCTGCAGGCCATCGGTATCGAGCCGGATTCGATCGAGGCGATCGTGCCGTCTTATCTGTGGCGTTTCCGCCGCGCCGGGCAGTTCCGGCCCAAATCGGCCTAGTCGTCGGCTTCAGACTACAGAAAATAAATTGCGTAGACGCCGGCGCTGCCGAGCAGAATACGCCACCACGCGAACACCGCGAAGCTGTGGCGCTGCACGTAGGTGAGGAACGTCTTCACCACGATCCAGCCGAAGATAAACGAGAAGATGAAACCGACGGCGATCGCGGTGATGTTGGCGTGCGCGAGCTCGGCGCGGTTCTTGAAAACTTCATAAGCGAAAGCCCCGACCATCGTCGGCATCGCCAGCCAGAACGAGAATTCCGCCGCCGAACGCCGGTCCGAGCCAAACAGCATGGCGCCGACGATGGTCGCGCCGGACCGCGACACACCCGGCACCATCGCGAGGCACTGGCAAAGGCCGATGGCGAAATACCTCGGCAGCGAGAATGCGGTCGCATCGAAATGCCGCGGCTTAAGGTTCATGCGGTCGACCCACAGCAGCACGAAGCCGCCAAGGATCAGCGTGATGCACACGATACGCACGTCGAACAGATGCGACTTGATATAGCTGCCGGCCAGTGCGCCGATCACCGCCGCCGGCAGGAACGCCAGCAGGATGCCGATGACGAAGCGCGTCGCGCCCCATTGCGTGAACATCGTGGTTGCCAGCGCCCAGATGCGACCAAAGTAGATCGTCAGCAGCGCCAGGATGGCGCCGAGCTGGATCAGGATCGCAAACGATTTTCCGAATGCGTCGTCGCCCCAGCCGAGAAACTGCTCCATCAGCAACAGGTGCCCGGTCGACGACACCGGCAGGAATTCGGTGAGGCCCTCGACGATGCCCAGGATGGCCGCCTTGAACAGGTCCAGATGGGCCGATACGAGGCTGACCACGGCCGCCTTGATGGCGTCGAAATTCATATGCTTCTCCGGGGAAGGCGGCGGCCAAGGGGAATCAAGCGAACAATCGCACCGATTTGCGCTTTTGGCGCACAGATGCCGCTCAGGCAAATAAAAATGGTAATAAGTCCATAACCGTTCGTGAATTTGCGACTTATCGCCGGCTTTCTATAGTGCTGTTGTCGATTCTTGTTCCATCGATTGAACCCGGACATTCATGCTGACGCTTTTTCAACATCCGCTGTGCCCGCACTCACGTTATGTACGGCTGATGCTGGGTGAATATGGCATCGAGGCGCGGCTGGTCGAGGAGCGGTTCTGGGAGCGGCGCGAGGAGTTCCTGCTGCTCAATCCGACCGGCGAAATTCCGGTGATGGTTGCCGACGGGCAGCCCGCGGTGCCGGGCGCGACCATCATCGCGGAATTCCTCGACGATACCTATGAGGGCGATGCCGGTCACCGGCTGCTGCCGGCGGGAATCGGCCAGCGCGTCGAGGTGCGGCGGCTGGCGAGCTGGTTCAACGACAAATTCCACGCCGAGGTCAGCGGCCCGCTGGTGATGGAGCGTGTGTTCCAGCGCCACATGACGCTGGAGCAAGGCGGCGGCCCGCCCGATACCGAGGCGATGCGCGCCGCGCGCACGAATATCCGCTATCATCTGGCCTATATCGGCTGGCTGGTGCAGACCCGCGACTGGCTGGCCGGCGACCGGCTGAGCCTGGCGGATCTCGCCGCGGCCGCGCATATATCGGTCGCGGATTATCTGGGCGACGTGCCGTGGAACGACGACGAAGCAGCGAAGAACTGGTACGCGCGGGTGAAGTCGCGCCCGTCGTTCCGTCCGCTGCTGGCGGAAACGCTGGCGGGAATTCCGCCGGCGAAAAATTACGCCGACCTGGATTTCTAACGAACCCCGACGAAATCAAGGCCGCCTTAAGCGCGCAGGCAAAGCTGCGCGGCTTCGATACGATCGGCATCACCAAACCCGACGCCGTGCCCGAGGCCAAGGCGCGGCTCGAACGCTTTCTCGCCGACGGCCTGCATGGCGACATGGTGTGGATGGAGACGACCGCGGAACGGCGCGGCGCGCCGAATGCACTGTGGCCCGATGTGCGCTCCGTCATCATGCTCGGCATGAATTACGGGCCCGACCACAATCCGCTCGCCATTCTCGACGAACCGAGCAAAGCGGGCATTTCGGTTTACGCCAAGGGTGACGACTACCACGAACTGATCAAGGCGCGGCTCAAGGATGTCGCGCGCTGGCTCGTGGCCAATGCCGGCGGCGAGGTGAAAGTCTTTGTCGATACCGCGGCGGTGATGGAAAAGCCGCTGGCGGCAAGCGCGGGCCTCGGCTGGCAGGGCAAGCATACCAATCTGGTGTCGCGCGATTTCGGTTCGTGGCTGTTTCTCGGTTCGATCTTCACGACGCTCGACCTGACCGCCGATGCGCCCGTCGACGACAGCTGCGGCAGTTGCCGCGCCTGTCTCGATGCCTGCCCCACCGCAGCCTTTCCTGAACCTTATCGTCTCGATGCGCGGCGCTGCATTTCCTATCTGACCATCGAACACAAAGGCCCGATCCCGCAGGAATTCCGGCCGCTGATGGGCAATCGGATTTACGGCTGCGACGATTGTCTCAGCGTCTGTCCGTGGAACAAGTTCGCCGAACAGGGCCGTGAGTCCAAGCTCGCGGCGCGCGAGGTATTGCGTGCGCCCAAGCTTGCCGACCTGGCACGGCTCGACGATGCGCAGTTCCGCGCGCTGTTTTCCAAGACCTCGATCAAGCGCACCGGTCGCGACCGCTTCGTGCGCAACGTGCTCTATGCGATCGGTAACTCCGGCGATGCGGCACTCAGCGTCGAAGCCGAGCGATTGCTGGACGATGCTTCGCCGGTCGTGCGCGGCGCCGCGGTGTGGGCGCTGCGGCGATTATTGCCCGCCGAAAAGTTTTCAGCATTGCGGCGTACCGACGACGACGCCTCGGTGATGGAAGAGTGGACTTAAAACTCCGCCACCGCGTTCAGCAGCCGTTCGATATCTTCCGGCCGCGACAGGCGATGGTCGCCGTCCTTGATCAGCGTCAGCACCACGTCGTCGCTGGCGAAGTGCGACATCAGCGCCTGCACATGTTTGAACGGCACGTCGGGGTCGAGCACGCCTTGCAGGATGTGCACGGGGCAGCCGGTCTCGATCAGCCCGCCCATCAGCAAATGTTTGCGCCCGTCCTCGATCAGCTTTTTCGTAATCGGATAAGGCGCTTCCGAATATTGCGACGGCCGCATCCACGCGCCGGTGGTTTCGATCTGCTCTTTGACATCGTCGGAGAAAGCCTTCCACATCAGCTCTTCGGTAAAATCCGCCGCCGGCGCGATCAGCACCATGCCGGCCACCGGGGCGGCAGGCTTCTTGCGCAACTCGCGCGCCAGCAGCAGCGCCAGCCAGCCGCCCATCGACGAACCGATCAGCACCTGCGGGCCTTTGGCGAACTGGCGGTATACCGCCACGCTTTCCTCGAGCCAGCGGCCGATGGTGCCCTCGGTAAAATCGCCGCCCGATTCGCCGTGACCGGAATAGTCGTAGCGCAGGCAGGCGCGGCCATTGGCTTCCGCCCAGGCGTCAAGCGCCGCGGCCTTGGTGCCCTTCATGTCGGACTTGAAACCGCCCAGCCAGACCAACCCCGGCCTATCGTTGCTCTTATCGTTTCGCTTGCTCTCTCGCACGCGCACGGCGATGGTCCGCGCGGGTGGCGGCGATTCTATCGTCAGGGATGTCAGGCGGGCTTCGCTCATGAGCGGTTTGGCAATTCCAATATGACGGTGCGCGAAGATAGAGTGCGGCTATGGGCCCCGTGAAGGAAAATCTGCGCAGCACGCCACGATCGCTGGCCGGCGCCACGATTCTGCAGATCGTGCCGGCGCTGAGCGACGATCCGGCGGGCCACGCCGCGGTCGATATCGCGTTGACGCTGCTGCAATCTGGCGCCCGCGCCATTGTCGCCGGTGACGGCGGCCCGCTGGTCGGTGACCTGCGCGCCTTCGGCGGCGAATGGCTGCCGATGCCGAACGACACGTTCAATCCGCTGCGCATCAATTCCAATGCCCGCAAGCTCGCGCAACTGATCGCCGGCGAGCGCATCGACATCGTTCATGCGCAGAGCGCCGGCGCGGCCTGGAGCGCAATCTCGGCGACCCGGCGCATGCCGGTTTTTCTGGTGACATCGTTCCCCGATCAGGTGGCGGAAAATTCCTGGCCCGGCCGCTCGTTCCGCGCCTCGCTGGCGCGTGGCGACCGTGTCATCGCGCCATCGAGCTACGTGTCGCGCGCCATGATCGAGCGCTACAAGATTTCGCCGGACCGCATCACCGTCATTCCGCGCAGCGTCGACACCGCGACATTCAATCCCGCGGCGGTGAGCGCCGACCGTATCGCCGCGATGCGCCGCGTCTGGGGCGTGCTGCCGCAAATGCGTGTGGTTCTTGTCGCCGGGCGCATCGCGCCGTGGGGCGGCCAGATGAGCGTCGTCGAAGCCGCGCGTCTGCTGGTGACCGCGGGCGACCGCAACATCACCTTCGTGTTCGCCGGCGAGGACAGCGGTCACGCCGCCTACGCAAAGTCGCTGCGGGCCCGCGCCCGCCTGCACGGCATCGACACTTTGTTCCGTACCGCCGGACTGCCGGCTGATATGCCCGCCGCACTGGCCGCCGCCGATGTCGTCGTGGTACCTGCGCTCAAACCACCACATTCCGGCCGCGCGGCCGCCGAGGCGCAGGCCATCGGCCGCCCGGTCATCGCCACCACCGTCGGCGTATTGCCGGAAAACCTTTTGTGCCCGCCGCGCATGCGCGACGAACTGCGGACCGGCTGGCTGGTGCGCCCCAACAATGTCAGCGAACTGGCGCGCTCCATTACCGCCGCTTTGGCCATGGACGTTACCGCCTACGAGGCGTTGGGCGCCCGCGCCCGGCAGTTTGCCGAATTCGCGTTCTCGCCACAGAGCGTTGCCGAGGCCATTCGGGGCGTCTATACATCGTTGCTAGCGCGCGATGCGTAACGGGGGGCGTTTCGAGGTCGAATGCCTGGTTCAGTAGCGCCCGACACACCCGCCATCGAGAAACGTTTCTCGGCGAAATCCGCTGCGCCCATCGCGTCCGATCCCATCACCGTGCTCATTGTCGTGCCGACGCTGGACGGCGGCGCAGCAGACGCCGGCGCGGTCGAACTGGTGCGCATTCTGCAAAGCGCCGGCCACCACACCATCGTGGCATCGCGTGCCGGACGTCTGGTCGCCGACATCACATCGGCCGGAGCTGAATTCGTCGCGCTCGATACCGGCACCAACAATCCGATTGCGATCCTGCGCAATGCCCTGGCGTTGGGACGGCTGGCGCGCGATCGGCAATGCGACGCGATCCACGCTTTCGGCCGCGCCGGCGCCTGGAGCGCCTGTATTGCGGCAAAGCTGCGCGGCATTCCCTTCGTGACCAGCTGGTACAAGGGCTTTCAGGAACAGAATGTTTTCAAGCGTCTGTATAACGGCGTGATGGCGCGTGGCGTCCGCGTTGTCGCGGTCAGCGACCAGATCGCGCAATTGATCAACGACCGTTACTGCACGCCGTGGGACAAGATCGCGATTGTCCCGTGCAGCATCGACTTCAACCGTTTCGATCCGGCGCAGGTCACGCACGCGCGCATCGATGCCATCCGCAACAGCTGGGGCGTCAAACCCGAGACCAAAGTCATCCTGGTCACCGGCCGCATTTTGCGCCGCAAGGGCCACGACGTTGTGGTCAAGGCGGTGCGCCGTCTCAAGGATATGGGGCTGAAAGATTTTCTCTTCGTCTTTGTCGGCGAAGACCGCGGCCACACGCATTACACCGGCGAATTGTGGGACCTGGTCTTGTCGACGGGCACGATGGACGTCATCCGCATGGCCGCGCCGGTCAGCGACATGCCGGCAGCCTATGCCGCGTCCTCCGTTGTGGTATCGGCCGCGATCCAGCCAGAGGGCGTGCAGCGCGCACTGCTCGAAGCGCAGGCCATGGCGCGAGCGGTGGTCGTCTCCGACCTCGCCGCCGGCGCCGATGTTGTTCTCACCGCACCAGCGGTGCCGGAAGGCCGCGTCACCGGCTTGCGATTTGCGTCCGGCGACGATGCCGCGCTGGCGGCAACGCTGCTGCGACTGTTTTTCCTGTCGGAACCGGCCCGCAACGCCATGGGGCGCCGCGGCCGCGACTGGGTGCTCGGACATTTCGACGGTGAGGGGGTAGCGGCGCAGATGCTGGCGCTCTACAGCGAGATCACCGGACGTCCCTGTGCGCCGGGCGGCGATGCCACAGTCCGGCAAAATTAGTGCATTTTGAACGCTTTGAGCGACGATTCAGCCCGATCTATCGACAAGTTCGATGGAACGGCGTTGACTTATTCGCCGTTTCTACCAATCTTTACCCCATCCGGTAGGGCGCTTGGCGCACCTTAAGGACCGTCGCAACAGCATGAGGAGTTAGTAGCCATTCGTCGTCCGATGAAAGCCGCGCAGCCCGCCCAAAAGGACGGCCCGCGCATCAACGAGGAGATCCGCTCGAAAGAAGTTCAGCTGATCGATGCCACCGGCGACAACAAGGGTGTCGTCGATACGCAAGTCGCCCTCGGTATGGCCGAGGCGGCCGGGCTCGACTTGGTCGAGATTTCTCCCAACAACAATCCGCCCGTCTGCAAGATCCTGGATTTCGGCAAGTACAAATTCCAGGCGCAGAAAAAAGCGGCTGAAGCCCGCAAGAAACAGAAGGTCGTCGAGATCAAGGAGATCAAGCTCCGCCCGATGATCGACGATCACGATTACGACGTGAAAATGCGCTCGATGCAGCGCTTCTTCGAGGAAGGCGACAAGGTCAAGATCACCTTGCGTTTCCGCGGCCGCGAAATGGCGCACCAGGAGTTGGGCTACAAGTTGCTCAACCGGGTCAAGGAAGACACCGGCCCGATCGCCAAGGTGGAATCCGAGCCGCGCTTCGAAGGCCGGCAGATGGTCATGCTGCTGGCGCCGCGCTAGACGCGACGTCCGACACTAAACAGCGCCGCTCGCGTTTCGCGGGCGGCGCTTTGCGTTTCGGCCTTCAAGAATTTCTAACGCTTCTCGGCTTCCCAGCGGCCCGAACAACTGGCGCCGCCGCCGGCGCCCTGCCATGTGCCGGCGCCCGAATCGCCCGACAGATGACCGGTGCCATTCGCGCCTTTGTCGCCCAAACGGATGCTGACCTTGACCCCGCCGCCCGAACTGACGGTGCCCGACACATTGGCGCTGGAATCGCCGTTGTAGCGGACTTGGCCGTCGGCCACCGCGAGCGGGTAGCGGTAGGCGCGGTCGCAATCGCCCTTTTCGGTAATGATCAGCACGCTCCAGTTGCCGTCATGGCCAGCCGCCGCGGCGGGGCGGTTGAGCCCGCCCAAGGCCAGTAGAACTGCGAAAACAAGGGTATTCCCGGCCCGAAACATCGAAAAATCTCCTATTTTGGGCGGTTTTCTGCTGTTTTTCCGCTAAGCCCCAATCCGTATTGAAAGCAAAAACAGCGCCATTTCACCGGAATTCCAAGGATATACGCCGTAGCCGCCGTTAACGCCGAGCCGGAAGCCTTGGTTGCAAGCTTCTGCTTCCTCTGCCATAACGCCGCCCTTCACCGCCCGGCCAGTCAGGGCTGCCGTGGCGGCGAAAACAGCTCAATACCGAGCACGGTTCCAGGCTTTACGCCTTGTGGGCCAATCCAGGCCAGATGGGGCTTACGCTCCACTTTGCGCCGATGAGGAGAGCAAAATGCCCAAGTTGAAGACCAAGTCGGGTGCTAAAAAGCGCTTCAAAATTACGGCCTCGGGCAAAGTGAAGTACGCCCAGGCCGGCAAACGCCACGGCATGATCAAGCGGACCACCAAGCAGATCCGCAACAAGCGCGGCACCAATGTGCTGTTCAAGACCGACGGCGACAACATCAAGAAGTACTGGCTGCCGAACGGCTGACCCGTATTCGAAGCCGCTCACGCGGCCGTTGTTTCCGTCTTTCACATCGCACGTTAGAAAACCGCCAGGAGCTTCATCATGTCTCGCGTCAAACGTGGCGTCACAGCCCACGCCAAGCACAAGAAAGTCTACAAGGCCGCCAAGGGTTTCCGTGGCCGCCGCAAGAACACCATCCGCGTCGCCAAGCAGGCGGTCGAAAAGGCCGGCCAGTACGCTTTCCGCGATCGCAAACGCAAGAAGCGCACGTTCCGCGCTCTGTGGATCCAGCGTCTCAACGCCGCCGTTCGTCCGTTCGGTCTGAACTATTCGAAGTTCATCGACGGGCTGGCGAAGGCCAATCTGCTGGTCGACCGCAAGGTGCTGTCGGATCTCGCAATCCATGAGCCGGCTGCGTTCCAGCTGATCGTGGAAAAGGCCAAGGCCGCCATTCCGGCTCCGGCCGAAAAGCCGCGCGCCACGGCGTAAGCCAGAGAATGTCGTCATGCCCGGCCTCGTGCCGGGCATCCACGCCTTCCTTCGCTGAGACGTGGATGGCCGGGACAGACCCGGCCATGACCAGCTAAAGCTGGTTGCTGGGGTCCCATGTCCGATATCGCGCAACTTGAGTCCGAGCTTCTCGCCGCCGTATCGTCCGCCAAAGACGAAGCGGCGCTTGAAGCCGTGCGCGTGGCTGCGCTCGGCAAGAGCGGGTCGGTATCGGGTTTGCTCAAGACGCTCGGCGCGATGACGCCCGATGAGCGCAAGGCCAGGGGCCCGGCGATCAACGGACTGAAAGACAAAGTCGGTGGCGCCATTGCCGCGCGCAAGGACGAACTCGCCGCCGGCGCGCTCGACGCGCGTCTCGCTTCCGAGACCGTCGACGTCACGCTGCCGGTGCGCGAACCGCCAGCCGAGCTCGGTCGTCTGCATCCGATCAGCCAGGTGATCGACGAACTCACGGCGATCTTCGCCGACATGGGTTTCGCGGTTGCCGAAGGCCCGGACATCGAGACCGACGACTACAACTTCACCAAGCTGAATTTCCCGGAAGGCCACCCGGCGCGGGAGATGCACGACACCTTCTATTTCCCGCAGAAGCCCGATGGCTCGCGGCTGCTGCTGCGCACGCACACATCGCCTGTGCAGGTGCGCACCATGCTGACGCAGAAGCCGCCGATCCGCGTCATCATTCCGGGCCGCACTTATCGGTCTGATTCCGATCAAACGCACACACCGATGTTCCATCAGGTCGAAGGCCTGGTGATCGACAAGACATCGCACATGGGCCACCTGAAATGGATTCTCGAGGAATTCTGCAAGGCCTTCTTCGAAGTCGATCAGGTCAAGATGCGGTTCAGACCGTCGTTCTTCCCGTTCACCGAACCGTCGATGGAAGTCGACATTCAGTGCAAGCGCGACAAGGGTGAAATCCGCTTTGGCGAAGGCACCGACTGGCTCGAGATTCTCGGCTGCGGCATGGTGCATCCCAACGTGCTGCGCAATTGTGGGCTCGATCCCGAAGAGTACCAGGGCTTCGCCTGGGGCATGGGCATCGACCGCATCGCCATGCTGAAATACGGCATGCCGGACCTGCGGCCCTTCTTCGAGGCCGACGTGCGCTGGTTGTCGCATTACGGCTTCCGCCCGCTCGACTTCCCGACACTTGCCGGGGGATTGAGCACGTGAAGTTCACCCTCTCCTGGCTGAAAGAGCATCTCGACACGGTGGCCTCGCTCGACGAGATCGTCGACAAGCTCACCATGATCGGGCTCGAGGTCGAGCACGTCGAGGACAAGGCCAAGGAATTCGAACCCTTCAAGGTCGTGCAGATTCTCGAAGCCGTGCAGCATCCGAACGCGGATCGCCTGCGCGTCTGCAAGGTCGACAACGGCACCGGCACGCCGTTGCAGATCGTTTGCGGCGCGCCGAACGCGCGCGCCGGCTTGAAGACCGTGCTCGGCCTGCCCGGCACCTATATTCCGGCCAAGAAGATCACGCTGTCCGTCGGCAAGATTCGCGATGTCGAGAGCCAAGGCATGATGATCTCGGGCGCCGAGATCGGTTTCTCCGACGACAGCGACGGCATCATCGAAATGCCGGCCGACGCGCCGATCGGCAAGCCGTTCGCCGAAGTACTCGGCCTCAACGAACCGGTCATCGAAATCAATCTCACGCCGAACCGTTCGGACTGCACCGGCGTCAACGGCATTGCCCGCGATCTCGGCGCGACGATGATCGGCGACTACAAGGAAAATGCGCCCAAGCCGATCAAGGGATCGTTCCCCTGCCCGGTAAAGGTGACGCTCGATTTCGGCGCGACGCATCCTTTGTGCCCGGCCTTCGGTCTGCGCCTGGTGCGCGGCGTCAAGAACGGCCCGTCGCCGGACTGGCTGCAGAAGAAGCTCGCCGCCATCGGCCTGCGCCCAATCAACGCGCTGGTCGACATCACCAACTTCATCACCTTCGACCGCGGCCGTCCGCTACAGGTGTTTGATGCCGCCAAGGTGAAGGGCAATCTCGTCGTGCGCCGCGCCAACAACGGCGAGAAGCTCACGGCGCTCGACGGCAAGACTTACGAGCTCGATGCCGCCATGTGCGTGATCGCCGACGATCAGGGCGTCGAGTCGCTCGCTGGCATCATGGGCGGCGAAGCCTCGGGCTGCGACGAGAATACCACCGACGTGCTGATCGAGTCGGCGCTGTGGGACGAGATCAACATCGCGCAGACCGGCCGCAAGCTCGGCATCAACAGCGACGCGCGCTATCGCTTCGAGCGCGGCGTCGATCCGAACTTCATGATTCCCGGGCTCGACCTCGCGACCCAGATGGTCATTGACCTGTGCGGCGGCGAAGCCTCCGAAGCCGTGGTCGCCGGCAACCCGTTGCCGAAGGAAATCGTGGTCGACTTCCCGCTTTCCGAACTGCCGCGCCTTGCCGGCATCAAGCTGTCGCAGACCGAAATCCGCCGCACGCTGGAGAAGCTCGGTTTCTTCGCCGCCGGCCCCGGCGACCGCCTCAAGATCGCCGTGCCGTCGTGGCGTCCCGACGTGCACGGCCGCGCCGACATCGTCGAGGAACTGGTTCGTATTGCCGGCCTCGATCAGGTGCCGCCGACGCCGTTCCCGCGCGCCGACAATCAGCGCAAGCCGGTGCTGACCCCGATCCAGACCCGCACCCGCAAGGCCAAGCGTGCGCTCGCTGCACGCGGCCTGATCGAAGCAGTCACCTGGTCTTTCGTCTCCAAGCGCGAGGCCGAATTGTTCGGCGGCGGCAAGCCCGAACTGGCGCTGGCTAATCCGATCGCGGCCGAACTGTCCGACATGCGGCCGAGCTTGATTGCCGGTCTCATCATGGCGGCGCAACGCAACGCCGACCGCGGCTTTGCCGACGTGGCGCTGTTCGAAGTCGGGCAAATTTTTAAAGGCGACAAGCCCGAGGATCAGTTCATCGCCGCGAGCGGCCTGCGCCGCGCGCTGGCCAAGGGCACCGGCATCGGCCGTCACTGGTCGAGCAAGCCCGAGCCGGTCGACGTGTTCGACACCAAGGCCGATGCCTTCGCCGTACTGGCCGCCGCCGGTGCGCCGATGCAGGCGCTGCAGATCGTGCCCGGCGGACCGGCCTGGTTCCATCCGGGCCGCAGCGGCACCATACAAATTGGTCCACAAAACATTATTGGCCATTTCGGCGAGCTGCACCCGCGCGCGCTGGCCGCGCTGAAGGCCGACGGCCCGCTGGTGGCGTTCGAAGTGATCCTCGACAATATCCCGGCGGCCAAGGCGAAGCCGACGCGCGCCAAGCCGCTGCTCGAACTGTCGCCGTTCCAGCCGGTCGAGCGCGACTTCGCCTTTGTCGTCGACACCAAGGTGAAGGCCGCCGATATCGTGCGTTCGGCACAGAGCGTCGACAAGAAGCTGATCGTCGGCGTCACCGTGTTCGACGTCTACGAAGGCACCGGCATCGAGCCCGGCAAGAAGTCGGTTGCCATCGCGGTTACTATTCAACCGCGTGAGAAGACCATGACCGATGCCGAGATTGATGCGCTCGGCCAGCGCATTGTCGCCGAAGTGTCGAAAAAGACCGGTGGCGCGCTCCGCGGCTAGGCCGGCACGAGATCCGCAAACGCAAATCCCTCGCGCTCGACCGTCTCGCCGACGCTGACCGGAATTTTCCGCGACAGCATCGGGCCAGCCGACACAAACGAATGAAACTCGCCGTTCTCGCCGCAGGGATCGACGGCGCCCGGAAGATCGCTGAGCAGTGACGCGTCGAAACGCCGCCCGGCAAATCCCGCCGACAATTTCTTCAAATCGACAACCGCGAGATGCGCCTCGACGCCGGCGGCGATCATCTCGCGCGCCAGAACATCCGTCGGCCGCATCCAGATCGGGAAAACCGCCTTCACATTGATTGCGGCGAGCTTGGCTTCGCGCCAGGCGCGCAAGTCTTCCAGAAACAGATCGCCGAAGATGACGTGCGTCACCCCTGCCGCCACGGCGTCCTGCATCGCCGCCGCCATCTTGGCTTCGTAGATGTCGTTGGTGCAGGGAAATGGAATCCGTACCGTAATCGACGGCAATCCGGCGGCATCGAGCTGCGCGCGCAGCAGTTCCTCGCGCACGCCATGCATGCTGACGCGTTCGAACGTGTCGGTGACGGTCGTCAGCGCGCCGACGATGTCGTAGGCGCCTTCGCGCCGCGCCTCGTGCAGGGCCCAGGCGCTGTCCTTGCCGCTCGACCAGGCGATCAACGCTTTCGGTTTTTGCACCATCAGCGCCGCCGCCTGTGCTTCGCCGGCTTCTCATCGCCATCGCCGAGTGCGCCCAGCTTGCGCAACGCGGCTTCCGCGGCGCGCGTGCCGGATTCCCAAGCGCCGTTGACAGTGCCCCATTGCGTCTCGTGGATCGCCTCGCCGGCGAAAAAGACGCGGCCGCCGAGCGGCTCCATCAGTATCTTCCGCGCGTCGGCGCCGCCCGGCACCGCGGCCGACATGGCGCCGAGCGCCAGCGGGTCGGCATTCCAGCGCGTGGCGTGGCTGCGCTTGATGGCCCGCTTGGCGTTATTGCCGAACAAAGACGCCAGCCAGTCGCCGGCAAAGGCAATCATCGCCGCCTCGCCCTGACCCGACAGCTCGCGGCCGAAGCTACCCGCGACCTCGACCAGATGCAGATCGCTGCCCGACACATTGGCCAGCAGCGCCGCCGTCTTTGTTCCGTCGGCGCGCTCGAACACCATATCGTCCTTCTGCAAGCCGAGCGGATTGCCCGGCATCTCCAGCGCGATGTGATCGTAGCTGCCGAGCGAAAGCTTGGCGGCGGCGTCGAGTTGCCGTTTGGGCAGCGGCGGAATGAACTCGATCTTGTCCGAGATCAGCACATTGGTCGAGACCGTGACGATGATCGCCTTGCCGATGAAGTTGCCCTTCGGCGTGTCGACCGCGAATTTGTTGCCCCACAGGATGGCCTCGACCGGGGTCGACAATTGCGCGCCGAAGCCGGTGCCGAGTTTCGTCAGCAGCGCGCCATAACCCTGCCGGCAGAACGCGCTGCCTTCGCGGTCTATCGCGCGCGCGAGATCGAACGCGGAGATATCGCCGAGATCCTTGCCGGTGGCGAAGGGGCCGAGCATGAATTCGACCGTGCTTTGCCAGTCGAACAGATCCTTCGGCAACAGCCGGTTGGCGGGAAAATCGGTCTTGGCTTTGCCTAGATCGCTCATGCCGCGATGCGAGCGCAGGGTCGCGGCGAGATAGGTCTCCAGCTCGCTGTCGCGGGCGCTGCGCGCGCCGATACGCAAGGTCTGCACGCGCGACGCCGGATAGACATCGAAGCCGGTGGCAGCCTTGGCGAGCGGATTGCTATCCGGGTTGTGAATCCAGTGCGCGCCCTGATCGTAAGGCACACCGAAAATCCTGGTATCGGTCGCACAACGGCCGCCGAGCCGAGGGCCTGCTTCAAGCAGGGCGAAGCGCTTGTTGGCCGCGGCCACACGCCGCGCCGCAGCAATACCCGCTGCACCCGCGCCGACGATCACCACATCGACTTCGCCGGCGGCGTTCGCAGCCAGAATGGGCGCAGCCGCAACGGCGGCGCCGGCGGCAAGCAGCGAATTAACGAATGAGCGGCGGCTAAGGCTCGACATGGTATCCGAATTCTTTCCGGCAGACGCCGACACAGTGCCCGAACAGTGATGCCACCGCAATTTTCTTGGCTAACGGCCTTTAACGGTTGCGGCCTGAAAAGGAACCAATTTGCAATGAGTCTTCATTAAATTGGGCAGCAACAAGACGCGCGACGCGCATGATCCCGAAAAGTGGGTACCGGTTTTCGGACCAGATCATGCGCAAAAAAGTAAATCGCGCGGTGGGGACGTTGCGTCAACGAGGCATCAAGAAGTGATGCCGGGGACCGGGCGTTATGAGTTGGATGGCCGACGGGGTTGGGCGCTTGATCGCCCGCTATCTGGAAAAGCCCGAACAGGGCTACGAAGACATCGTTCCCGGCGACGCCGAAGCGCTGCGCGCGACGCTGAAGCCTGGCGACGTGCTGCTGGTTGAAGGCCACAACCATATTTCCGGCGTCATCAAATATCTCACGCAATCGACCTGGTCACATGCAGCGCTTTATGTCGGGCCGATCGGCGACCGTGTCAGCGCCGACGGCGAACCGCTGGAGCTGGTGGAAGCCAATCTCGGCCAGGGTGTCGTCGCCGTGCCGCTGTCGAAATACGGCCGCGTCCATTCACGCATCTGCCGGCCTATTGGGCTGAACGAAGACGATCGCGTCCGCGTTTGCGCCTATGCCGCCGAACGCATCGGCTTCGACTACGACCTCAAGAACATCATCGACCTGATGCGCTACCTCATTCCGCTGCCGATACCGCGCCGCTGGCGCCGTCACATGATGGCGCTCGGCTCCGGCCATCCGACCCGCATCATCTGCTCGGCGCTGATCGCGCAGGCCTTCGAAAACGTGCGTTATCCGATTCTGCCGAAAGTCACGCGCGTCGAGAGCGAAGCGGAACGCCAGGACATTCTTGAAATCCGGCATTCGTCGCTTTACGCACCCCGCGACTTCGACATCTCGCCCTATTTCGAGGTGGTGAAGCCGACCATCGTCAGAGGTTTCGACTACAAAGCGATGGCCTGGGCCGATGTTGCGGCACTCGATCAGGACCCGATCGTGTCGCTGGTACCGGCCGATCCGGCAAATGTCGGCGAACGCACGATGTCGCAGGCGATTTAGCTACTCACGTCTTGCTCTTTTCCCGCGCACGCCTAACTGTGGCGGCATGATCGACGCCGCCCTCAACGCCTTCGCCCAACTGTTCAGCCAACCGCTGCGCCGCGTACTGCTCAAATCCATAGGCTTCGCTTTACTGGTTATCATCGTCTTCGGCGTCGTCCTGCAGCGCGCGCTCTCGGCGCTGGCCGACAGCGGCGCGACCTGGGCCGAGCAGACCGCGGGCTTTGCCCCCCATTCGGTCTGGGCTGCGATGGCCTGGATCCTGTCGATTCTCGCCGGCCTCGGCATCGTCACCGGCGCGCTGTTCCTGATGCCGGCAGTGACCGCCTTTGTCGGCAGCTTTTTCGTCGACGAGGTCGCCGAAGTTGTCGAGATCAAGTACTACCCGGCCGACCCGGTCGGCCGCGCATTGCCGCTCGGGCGCGCCGCGATCGAAGGCATCAAGTTCGGCCTGCTAGCGCTGGTGGTCTATCTCGTCGCCCTGCCCTTCATTCTGTTCGCGGGCCTCGGCTTTCTGATCCTGTTTTTCGCCAACGCTTATCTGCTGAGCCGGGAATATTTCGAACTCGCCGCCATGCGGTTCCGCACGCCCGAAGAAGCCAAGGCGATGCGCAAGGCCAATGCCGGTTACGTGTTTCTCACCGGCATGATCATCGCGGGTTTCGTGTCGGTACCGATCCTGAATTTTGCCACGCCGGTGTTTGCAATGGCATTCATGGTGCACATTCACAAGAAGATGTCGGGTTCGCGAACGGCTGTGCTGGCGGCTTAATTCTTCCCGCGCAAATCGATCACGCGCTTGGCCTTGCCGGCCGAACGTTCGACGGTGCCGGGCTTCACGACTTTTATTTCGCTCGTCACGCCGATCAGGTTCTTGATGTGCCGCGTGAGATCGTGAGCGCTGCCCGCCCAATCTTCTTCCGGCGTGCCGGGCCGCGCCTCGACCACCACCGTAAGCGCATCGAGCCTGTCGCTGCGTGTCAGCTCAATGACGAAATGCGGCGACAATCGCGCATCGCGCAGGATGATCTCCTCGATCTGGCTCGGGAACACATTGACGCCGCGGATGATCATCATGTCGTCGGAACGGCCGGTGATTTTTTCCATGCGCCGCATCGAGCGCGCGGTGCCCGGCAACAAACGCGACAGATCGCGGGTGCGATAGCGGATGACCGGCATGGCTTCCTTGGTGAGCGAGGTAAACACCAGTTCGCCCAGTTCGCCGTCGGGCAGCACCGCACCAGTCGCCGGATCGATCACCTCCGGATAGAAATGGTCCTCCCAGATGGTGCAGCCGTCCTTGCTTTCGATGCATTCACACGACACGCCGGGCCCGATCACCTCAGACAGCCCGTAATTGTCGATGGCATGCAGGTTAAACGCGGCTTCGAGCTCGGCGCGCATTGACGTGGTCCAGG
This sequence comes from uncultured Hyphomicrobiales bacterium, assembly GCA_903885555.1. Taxonomy (GTDB): domain Bacteria; phylum Pseudomonadota; class Alphaproteobacteria; order Rhizobiales; family Xanthobacteraceae; genus Pseudolabrys. The sequence goes on along the minus strand of CAISIV010000235.1, from coordinate 4,999 downwards.
GCTCGGCGCCGAACAGGCCTATCTTGAGCGAGGACGAGCGCGGATCGACGCCCTGTGCGCGAAATTCATCGAGGATCGCCAGCGCATAGCTCGGCGTGACGAAGATGACGTCCGGCTTGAAATCGCCAATCAATTTGACCTGCCGTTCCGTCATGCCGCCCGACACCGGCACCACCGTCATGCCCAGCCGCTCGGCGCCGTAGTGAAAGCCGATGCCGCCGGTGAACAGGCCGTAACCATAGGAATTCTGCGCCAGCATGCCGGGACGGCAACCCGCCGCGCGGAGCGAGCGGGCTATCACATTGGCCCACATGTCGAGATCGTTCTTGCTGTAGCCGACCACGGTCGGCTTGCCGGTCGTACCGGACGATGCATGCACACGCGAAACCTGCTCCCGCGGCATGGCGAACATGCCGAACGGAAAATGACGCCGCAGATCGTCCTTGGCCGTGAAAGGAAACTTCGCCAGGTCCGCCAGCGTTTTCAGATCGTCCGGATGCACGCTGGCCGCATCGAAGGCCTGCTTGTAATGCGGCACGTTGGCGTAGGCGTGGTTCAAACTCCACTTCAGCCGCTTGAGCTGCAGCGCGGCAATCTCGTCACGCGAGGCGATTTCGATCGGCTCGAGCGACTCGCGGCGCGGCGTCAGATCCGCGCCCTTGAGCATCAACCCCGGCATGCTCTCCCTCAGATTTTACGTTGCGCGGCGTTCCAGTGCTTTTCGAGATTGGCGATCAGCGCCGGACTAAAGTGGCAATAGGCCTGCTCGCGGCAATAAACCGCCATGTAACGGCGGAACAGATCGAGCGGCTCTTCTGACACACGGAAAGCGCGGCGGTTGCTGGCGGCGCTGACGACACCTGAACTTGTGTAGTCGTCGACGACACGCGCCAGCGTCTGTTCCATCTGGTCCGGCGGCACGACCTCATCGCAGATCAAGCGGCCTTCCGGCGAATCGCATTCAAACCGGCGGCCCATCAAAATCGCCTGCCGCGCCATTCGCGCGCCGACAAAGCGCGTCAGCCGCAAGTTCGCGGCGCCGGGAATGATGCCTTCCTTGCGCGCGGGCAAGGTCATGTAGGCATCGCTGCCGGCGACGACGTAGTCCATCGCCAGCAGATACTGGCAGCCGCCGCCGATGGCAAAGACATCGACACCGGCGACCCAGGGCTTTTCGTGAGTGCCGCCTTGCATTTCGTCGGGTCCGCGACCGCCCATCGCCAGGCCGCGGAACATCTTGTTGACGATGCCCATGTCGCGGCGGATGTACCAAAGAAAAGGAATTTTACCGCGATAGAGATGCGTCAGGTTGATGCCGGCGGAAAAGACCTTGCGGTCTTTGTATTTCGGATGCTCGACCACGCCGCCGCGCAAAATGCAGATCTCGCTTTGCGAATCGAAAATCGCAATGTCCGCAGCGGTCTCGGTGTCGTCGAGCGTGTCGTCATCCTCGGCGTTGAGGAAGCGCGGGTTCTGGACGGTGACGACCGCGGCCTTGCCCACCCGCTCGATTTTGGCCGGACCGAAATCGATGACGCCATCGGTTGCGAATTCGCGGCTGCGCTCGATTGATTCCATTTTTGGCCGCAGCATCGCGTGACACAGATGCATGCCGGTCTCGGCATTGGCCAGGACGTGCGACAGGAAGATGCCCTGGTCGATCTCAACGCCGTCTTTTTCCGACTGGAGCAAAGCGCTTTCGGCATCGACTTGCGCCCGCGTTGGTGTCAGTCCAGGGACCAGCTTCGCCGCGAAGTAAGGGAGATCCTCGACTCGCGGAAACTCGGCGAGGCTTTTCGTCAGTTTGCGGTAGACCGCTTCGGCGTGACGTCCCAGAAAGTCTTCGCGCGCACGGCGGCTATCTTGGAGGATATCGGAAGCAGCCATATGCTGTTCTATCGTCCGCTTCGGTTTTTTCGGCAATTTTCCCAGCAACTCTGTGCCGAGACGCCAATACTTCGAGGCAGCGGCAGCATCGCGCGCGTAGTTCGCCGTGATACGCGGTTTAGCTTTGAGCCACGCATCGCAGGCTTTTGGCTGCAACCCAGCCTGTTGCAACCTTTCTTTTGTCTGGTCGCGGATAAATTTTTCCGCGTTGGCCCGCCCGGAGCCTCCCATGCGCCTCTCCCAAGTCTTGTTATTGCAAGACCGTTTTCCCCGGCCATTGGCACAAGTCAGCAATGATACACCGCTCGCACAGCGGTTTGCGAGCCACGCAGGTGTAGCGGCCGTGCAAAATCAGCCAATGATGGGCGTGGCGGCGGTACGGCCCGGGCACGGCCTTTTCCAGCTTCTGCTCGACCTCGAAGGGGTCCTTGCCGGTCGCCATGCCGGTGCGATTGCCGACACGGAAAATATGGGTGTCGACCGCGAAGGTCTCCTCGCCCCAGGCGCAATTGAGCACGACGTTGGCGGTCTTGCGGCCGACGCCAGGCAAACTCTCCAGCGCCTCGCGCGTGCGCGGCACCTGTCCACCATATTCGGCGATCAGTTTGTGCGACAGCGCCACCACGTTCTTGGCCTTGTTGCGGAATAGGCCGATGGTCTTGATCAGGTCGCGCACGCGGCCTTCGCCAAGCGCCGCCATTTTCTCCGGTGTGTCGGCCAGCGCAAACAAAGCGGGCGTCGCCTTGTTGACGCCGGCGTCCGTCGCCTGCGCCGACATCACCACCGCGACCAGCAGCGTGAACGGGTTGACGTATTTGAGCTCGGTCTTCGGTTCGGGTTCGGCGGCCTGAAAGCGGCGGAACGCTTCCTCGATTTGCGCCGCGCTCATTGGCGGGATGACGCCAACCACAGCCTTTGCATCAGCTTTTGCGCGCTCCGGCTGTGCCTTGCCCTTGGCCGCTTTGCCTTTGCGCGCCTTGGTCAGCGCTTTCTTGACCGAAGGCTTTTTAGTCGTTTTGGGCAGCGCTTTTTTCGCCATCTTTGCGGTATACTTGACGATCATGGCTGCCGACAACACGTCCGCCCACAACGCCGAACTCGAACCCACGATCTTTTCCGCGGTAATCACGCCGCACCGTTCGCTCGGCCGTGCCGGCTTTCTGATCCTGATGGCGGTGTTCGGCGGCATCAGCTTCATCGCCGGCATCGTGTTCTTCATCGCCGGCGCCTGGCCGGTATTCGGCTTCTTCGGGCTCGACGTCGCGCTGCTGTATTGGGCGTTCCGGCTCAACTACCGTTCCGCCGGCGCCTACGAGGAAGTGACCGTGACGTCCTCGACGCTTACCGTGCGCAAGGTCAGCCATCGTGGCGCGGCGCGGGAATGGGTGCTCAATCCCCTATGGGTCAAAATCGCCAAGGTTACCCACGAGGAATACGGCATCGAGCACCTGCTGCTGGTATCGCGCGGCAAACAATTGGCAGTCGCGAATTTCCTGGGGCCCGACGAAAAGGCCAGCTTCGCACAGGAACTCGGCAACGCGCTTCATCAAGCTAGGCGCGGACCGGCGCGGACTGTGCTGGAATAGCCAGAAATCGGGTGGCTGGCGCCCCGGGTCCGGCCTAGATGACTGGCATGAACATGACCCTCGCGACCAAAGCACTGAACGACCGGTTCCCCGGCCTGTCCCCGCTTTCCACTGCGGCCGCCGACTACGACGTCGTGCGACGCGCCATCGCCCATATCCACGGCAACTGGCGCGACCAGCCCGAGGTCGATGTGGTTGCCGAAGCGGCCGGTGTGTCCCCTACTGACCTGCATCATTTGTTCCGCCGCTGGTGCGGCCTGACGCCAAAGGCGTTCCTTCAGGCCTTGACGCTCGATAGCGCGCGCGAACTGTTGCGCGCTTCGGCGAGCGTTCTTGACACCAGTTACGAAGTTGGCCTGTCCGGACCCGGGCGGCTGCACGATCTGTTCGTCACGCATGAAGCGATGTCGCCGGGCGAGTGGAAGGCCGGCGGCGAAGGCCTCACGGTCACCTATGGCTTCCATCCCTGTCCTTTCGGCATGGCGCTGGTGATGATTGCGCCGCGCGGCCTTGCTGGATTGGCGCTGGCCGATCCAGGCGAAGAACGTGCCGCGCTCGACGACATGCGTAGCCGCTGGCCGCGCGCGGCCTACGTCGAGGACTATACGGCTACCGCCGAAACAGCACGCCGCATCTTCGATGCCAAGCTGTGGTCGAAGGATCAGCCCTTGCGCATCGTGTTGATCGGAACCGATTTCGAAGTGCGCGTCTGGGAAAAGCTTTTGACCATTCCCATGGGCAAGCTCGCGACCTACTCCGACATCGCCAGCCACATCGGCTCACCAAAAGCATCCCGCGCTGTCGGCGCGGCGGTCGGGAAAAATCCGATCAGCTTCGTCGTGCCGTGTCATCGCGCCATCGGCAAGAGTGGCGACATCACCGGCTATCACTGGGGCCTCACGCGCAAGCGCGCGATGCTCGGCTGGGAAGCGGGCGTTGCGTCCGGCGCGTAACGCTGGAACTCTGCGCTCACGATTCTCGTTACGTCTGTAACAAACGTGCGGAAATATTTTCCGATTTCAAAGAGTTCCCGGAACGCATGTCAAAGGACATGCGTTGCAGCGGGTGAACTTATTTTTTTGAAACCAGGAGAGGCACACATGCGTACACGATTCATCATTGCTTTGCTTGCGGCAACGACTCTGGCGCCCGCCGCGGCGTTCGCGCAGGCCTCGACCGCGACCGGCGCAGTCGGCGGTGCGGTCGTTGGCGGCGTCGTTGGTGGTCCGGTTGGCGCCGTGGTCGGCGCCGGCGTGGGCGCGACGGTTGGTCTGGCGGCGGAGCCCCCGGGCGAAGTCGTGACCTACGTGCAGCGCGAAAACACGCCGTCCGTTGTCTACAAGGAACGTATCGTCGTCGGCGAGCCGCTTGCGGAAACCGTCGAACTGCGCCCCGTGCCGCAGCACACCGAATATCGCTACGCGGTCGTGAACAACCAGCGTGTCATCGTCGATGGCCGTTCGCGCAAAGTCGTGAAGATCATCCAGTAATCCGGATGTCACGGAAAAGGCCCCGCTTCGGCGGGG
>CAISIV010000234.1 GCA_903885555.1 uncultured Hyphomicrobiales bacterium | reverse complement strand
GTTTCGCGCGAAGGCGCCGTCCGGCACGAACGATGGCCCACAGCGCCGGCCTTTGCTTGATGGCGCGCTTGAGCGACGTCGTTGCGGCAAAGGCAATCGCCAGCAGGCGGCCGCTCGCCGTGAGTGGCAGGTAGCTGTCGAACAGCGGCTCCGTGTCGCTGCAAAACAATGTCTTATATTGTGCTTCGCCGATGCCGAGATCGAAGGTATCGAGCCCGCGGTCGCAGCAACCCTTGACGAGATTTAGGATCAACTGTTCGCCTGGACTCTCGATGGCGTAGTGGCCCTGTGCGATCGAATTGAACATGGCGCAGAAGCGCCCGCCGCCGACAATGCCGCCCATGGTCGCGACGACGATGTCATTGACGGACAGTGCGTAGAGCTCGATGGGCGGATCGAAACCGGCGGCATGCTCGGTCGTCGCCGCTTCGATGAAGCGTCGCACGCCCGGTGCGGCGAAGGCGTCGGGAATGCCAAGCGCGCGCATCCGCGCGCTTTTCTGTTTGAAGAAGGCATCGAGCACCCGCCGGACGTCATGCAGGCTGCGGGCGCGCTCGAAGCGCACGTCGCCATAGCCGGCCAGCGTGCGTTCCTTCTTGCGCATTTTTTTGCGATCGCTCGCATTGGTGCGGGTCCGCAGCAGCGAGTCGAAGTCGCGGGACAAGGCGCCGCTGAATCCGAAATTGGGCGAGCGTTGCTGCGGCAACAGCGCGAAGGGATTTGTCGTGCCGGCCCAGGTCAGCGGCTGATTGGTCAGCCGCAGGATGTCCGCCTGGCCGGCAAGCCCGTCGAGCACGGCGCGCAGATCGCCAGCGCCGATTTTGGCCACCGCCTCACGATGCCACACCGCCATGTTGAAATTGGCGTGTGATCCGCCGAGAAATTCCACCACCTGGCGTCCGGCAACGGTTCGGCGGCCCAGCGGCCAGACAAACAGCGTCGTTCCGGCAGCATTGAAAGCGGTGACGATAAAAGGGGTGATGCCGGACCCGGCACCGACATGGCGTTGCCAGACATTGAGGAAGTCGAAGTCCTGGTAGGGGGTCGCAAGGCTGTTGCCGCGCTCCAAGGCCCGCCAATGCGGCTCGGCGGCAGCCATATCGTCGAATATCTGGACCCGCGCAATTTGGCTGTCGAACGCCGGCACAGGCCGTTTATCAGGCCGGCTTTCGGCCGTCAGTGAGCGGATGGCGACGACGTTCATCGGGCGAGGTTCTTGGGACCGCGTTTTTGGGCTGGGGAACCCTAAAAGCCGGCTAGTTACGTGTTCGCAAACATTTGCGACTAAAAGGGCCGGATTATTAATCAATCGTCACCGTGGACCGGTTACCTTGGCGCAAATGAACAAAGGGCTCATCAGAACCGGCCTCGAGACGCTGTATTTCACCGGCATGCATCATTTCATGCGGCCGCTGGTCGGCGGCGTCGGCAGCATCCTGACGATGCACCACGTCCGGCCGAAGCGCCCGGACGCCTTCCAGCCCAACCGCCTCCTGGAAATTACACCGAAGTTCCTCGACAAGCTGCTGCGCCGTCTGGCGCGCGCGCGCATTGACGTGATCTCGCTCGATGAGATGCACCAGCGGTTCATCTCAGGTGATTTCAAGCGCCGTTTCGTCTCCATCACATTCGACGACGGTTACAGGGACGTCAAAGAGCACGCCTATCCGCTGCTGAAGAAATACGACCTGCCGTTCGCGATGTATATTCCGACCAGCTTTCCCGATCGTCTCGGCGAAATGTGGTGGGTCGCGCTGGAGGCCGTGATCGCACGGAACAGCCGCATCGGCGCAGTGATCAACGGCAAGGACCAGTTCTTCGAGTGCGCCAGCGTGCACGAGAAGCGCGAATTGTATGACGCGATGTACGGCTACATCCGCAGCATGAAGACCGAAGACGAGTTGCGCAAATTCGTCCGAGATCTGTGCGCGACATACAGCGTCGACATTGCTGCGTTCTGCCGCGACTTGTGCATGGACTGGCAGGAACTTTCCGACATGGCGGCCGATCCGCTCGTCACGATCGGCGCGCACACCGTCAACCACGTGATGCTGAAAAAGATAGCAAGCGACGATATCTGCCGCGCCGAAATGGAAATGAGTCGCTCGGTGCTGGAAGCCGCGCTCGGCAAACGGCCCGAGCATCTGGCCTATCCGGTGGGCGATCCGACATCCGCGGGCCCGCGTGAATTCCGCATTGCCGCGGAGCTTGGATTCAAGACCGCGACCACCACGCGTCCCGGCGTTTTGTTCAAGGCGCACCGCGACCATTTGACCGCGTTGCCGCGCATTTCAGTCAACGGCGAATTCCAGCGGCAGCGCTATATGAAGGTGCTGATGTCCGGCGCCGGCACGGCGCTGCTCAACCGCTTCCGCCGCGTTAACGCTGCTTGATCACGTCAGGTTTTGACATCCAGCTTATCAGCGGCATGGCCGGCAGCACCCAGCCGAGTCCGGCGAACACGTAATAAATCGCGGCGACGAAGCCGTTGATATCGGTGAGGGCGGATTGCGCCAGCGCCATGGCGAGCAGCGCCCAGACGATGACCAGCGTCAGAAGGCCGAAGGCGCCGATCAGTTTGCGGGTGCGCATGGTCATAGGTGGTCTGCTTTGCGGCGAATTGCGGTGTCCGGGCCATGACTATATGGTCCGCGCACCTTCTCGCAAGCGGCCAATTTATGTCCGATTCAAACTCAGTCTCAGCTTTCCATCTGTGTGCCGTGCGGGCGTGGTTGTTTGCCGTCGCCGCGATGATTTTTCTGACGCTGGTCGTCGGCGGCGCAACGCGGCTGACCGAATCCGGTCTGTCGATTGTCGAGTGGAAGCCGGTGACCGGCGTGCTGCCACCGCTGTCGGAACCGGACTGGCAGGCCGAGTTCTCCAAATACCAGCAGATCCCGCAATACAAAGAGCGCAACAGCGGGATGACGCTGCACGAATTCAAGACGATCTACTGGTGGGAATGGTCGCACCGTGTCTTTGCGCGGATGACCGGCGTGGTGTTCCTGCTGCCGTTTTTGTTCTTCCTGTGGCGCGGCTGGATTCCGCCGCGGCTCAAGATGCGGCTATGGGCAATCTTTGGCGCGGGCGCGGCGCTTGGCGCGGTCGGCTGGTGGATGGTGTCGTCGGGTCTGGCCGGCAGCGCGCGCGTCAGTGTGTCGCAATACCGGCTGGCGTTTCATCTGACACTGGCCAGCGCGATCTACGCAGCCGTGCTGTGGACGGCGCAAGGGCTGGCGGCAAGGACGGCTGATGCCGTGCCGGCGCGGATGCGCATCACGGCGCTGATCTTGTCGCTGCTGGTGTTGCTCCAGATTTACCTCGGCGCGCTGGTCGCGGGTCTCGACGCAGGTCTGACCTACAACACCTGGCCGCTGATCGACGGCGCCTTCATCCCGGACGCCGCCCGGCTATGGTTCAATGCGCCATGGTGGCGCAATCTGTTCGAGAACACGCTCACCGTTCAGTTCGACCATCGCATGGTCGCCTACACGATCTGGCTCGCGGCGATTCTTCACCTTATCGACGCGTGGCGGACGCAGCGCGCGACAAGCGGGGCACTGACGCTGGCGGTTTTGGTGACGCTACAGGCCGGACTGGGCATCGTTACGCTGTTGCAGCAGGCGCCGCTGCATCTGGCGCTGGCGCATCAGTTGATGGCCATTGTGGTGCTCACGACCGCCGTCGTGCATGCCGAACGAATGTCGCGGCGCTAGAGTCCAAATCTTAGAGCCCGAGCTCTTTGAGATACTTCCGCACGCCCGGATGAATCAGCTCCGGCTTCGGCGATGCTGTCGCAGTGTTGGCCGGCGTCGTCTCCGCCGCCTGATCGAGCTTCTTCATAAACGCCGCATGCCCCTTGTCGATGGCCTTGGCCAGCGCATAGGCGATGTCGTCGCTCAAGGTCGGCCGCGCCAGCACATAGCTCCACGAACCGACCGAATTGATTGCCGCGGTCTGTCCGGCATAGCTGTTGGCGGGCAGGGTGGTGGCCTTCAGGAAGCTGTGTTTGGCGCGCACGCGCGCGATCTCGTCCGCGTTCGGCGGAATGAAGCGCCCGCCTGCCGCCGCCAGTGTGGCAAAGCCCGGCCAGCCAACGCCACCGCCCCACAAGGCGGCCGCGCTGCCGTCGGTCACCATCACCGGACCGTCGCCGGCCTTGTCGAGGAAGATCGGCTGGAAGTCTTTCGCCTGATCGAGGCCGAGACCTTCCATCACGTAACGCGACAAAATCGTCAGCCCCGAACCTTTGGTGCCGAACGCCACCGGCTTGCCCTTGAGGTCCGAGATCGTGCGCGCTGGGCTGTCGCCGCGCACGATGAACATGCCGGCGGTCGAATACATCGCCGTGATAATTTTCAGGTCCGCCTTCGGCCGGCCGATGCCCTCGATGGCTTCGTAGAACGGCTCGCCGGTGCACAGCGCGATATCAAGCTCGCCCTTTTCCAGCAGCGGGATGTTCTCGGTCGAGCCCTTGGTATTCCGGGTTTCGACGTTGAGCGATGCATCGGTCTCGTTGATGGTCTCGGCGAGCTTGTCGCCATAGAGTGGGAAGCCGCCACCCGGTGTGGCGGTGCCCAGTACGATCTTGCTCGTCACTTGGCGGTCAATCCCTGCTCAAGATCAGCGATGATGTCGGCGACGTCCTCGATGCCGATCGACAATCGCACCACGTCGGGACCGGCGCCTGCCTGCACCTTCTGCGCATCGGACAGTTGCTTGTGCGTGGTCGAGGCCGGATGGATGATCAGCGAGCGCGTGTCGCCGATATTGGCGAGATGCGAGAACAACTCGACGTTCGACACCAGCTTGACGCCGGCCTCGTAGCCGCCCTTGAGGCCGACCGTCATAACCGCGCCACAACCTTTCGGAGCGTATTTTTTGCCGAGCGCATGATATTTGTCGGTCGGCAATCCGGCGTAACTGACCCAGGCGACTTCCGGCCGCTTCGACAGCCACTCGGCCACCGCCAGCGCGTTGTCGGAGTGACGCTGCATGCGCAGCGGCAGCGTCTCAATGCCGGTCAGGATCAGGAACGCATTGAACGGCGACAGCGCCGGCCCGAGATCGCGCAGGCCCAGCACGCGGCAGGCAATCGCGAAAGCGAAGTTGCCGAAGGTCTCGTGCAGCACAATGCCGGAATATTCCGGACGCGGCTCGGACAGCATCGGGTAGCGGCCTTCGCGCGACCAGTTGAAGCTGCCACCGTCGACGATCATGCCGCCGATCGAGTTGCCGTGCCCGCCGAGGAACTTGGTGAGTGAGTGCACGATGATGTCGGCACCGTAATCGAACGGCTTGCAGAGGTAGGGCGTCGCCAGCGTGTTGTCGACGATCAGCGGCACGCCGGCCTTCTTGGCGATCTTCGACACCGCCTCGATGTCGGTGATGACGCCGCCCGGATTGGCGATGGACTCGATGAAGATTGCCTTGGTCTTGCCGGACACGGCCTTCTCGAACGAGGAGAGATCGTCCGGATCGGCCCAGACCACGTTCCAACCGAAATTCTTGTAGGCATGATTGAACTGGTTGATCGAGCCGCCGTACAGCTTCTTCGAGGCGATGAATTCGTCGCCCGGCGTCATGAGGTTGTGCATGACGATCATCTGGGCGGCGTGGCCCGAGGCCACGGCGAGACCGGCGGTGCCGCCTTCGAGCGAGGCGACGCGCTCTTCCAGCACGGCGTTGGTCGGATTGCCGATGCGGGTATAGATGTTGCCGAAGGCCTGCAGGCCGAACAGCGAAGCGGCGTGGTCGACGTCGTCGAACACGAACGACGTGGTCTGGTAGATCGGCGTCGCGCGCGCCCCGGTGGTCGGATCGGGCTTGGCGCCGGCATGGATCGCCAGCGTGTTAAATCCCGGAATGCGTTCGGCGTCGGCCATGGTCGCTCCCTTGCTCTGCCGGGCGGTCCCGGTTCCCCGCTGGTTTAGCGGATGGCCGCGATGGGTCAAGGGAAGGGGCGTGCTGAAAACGATATAGAATCAGAACCGCATTCCCTGAATCCGGCACGTTTTATTTAGGATATGCCGCGACACTCCGGCCACGGGAGAGGTGTCATGGATCCGTTTGGCCGGGTGATGATGGGTGGGCTTGCCGTCGTCATGTTCGTCATGTTGCTGCGGGCAACGATGACAGGCGTCGTCTACAACGAGGGCGATGCTGTCAGCGCGGACGATAATCCCAGCGGCTTCGTGCTCAACGTCGTGGTGGATACGGCCGGCATGTTCTTTTTCGGCGCGCTGGCCGCCGGATACACGATCGACGACATGTGGCAGGTCGCGCTCAAGCTGCTCAACCTTAAAACCGGCATGGCTTAGGTCGGACGCTTGTTGTTGATGCCCAGCCCCATACGCTGAAAGCCGCCGCCGTAATTCTGCGCCCGCTTCGAGGAGAGGGTGCGCGAATTGATGCCCATCCAGGAAATCTCCGACGACAGCCGGCCGTATTCGATCTTCGGGCAGCGGTCCATGACGACCTTCATTCCATTGGCTTCCGCCAACGCCGCCGCCTCGTCGTTGCGCACCGACAGCTGCATCCAGAGCACTTGCGGTTTCGGTGTGAGCTTGATCGCTTCCTCGACCACCGGCATCACGAAAGGCGAGGCGCGGAAGACATCGACCATATCGATCGGCTCGGGCACCTCGGTTAGGTTGGCGTAGACTTTCTGGCCGAGAATTTCCTTGCCGGCCTGGCTCGGATTGACCGGGACCATGTGATAGCCGCGCTCGAGCAGATATTTGAACGCGAAATAGCTCGGCCGGTTCTCCTTCGGCGAAATGCCGACCATGGCGATGGTCTTCACCGTGTTGAGAATGCCGCGGATGTAAGCGTCGGGGTAGCCGTCGTGGTTCATTGTGCAGACCTTGGCGCTTACTGCTGCTTGACGAGTGCGCGCAACCTCGCGTTCTCGGTTTCGAGTTCGGCGATCCGCGCCTGCACGGTCTCAAGCGCATCGCCGATTTCGGCCTCGGTAAACCGCGTCACGATATGCGCAGAGCAATTCACGTCCCAGGCCTCGATGGTGAACAAAATGGCGCGTTCAGGTTTCGCCTTGTAGCCTGTATCGAACAGTTTATCGACCAGCGCGGCGTCGTTTTCGACCACGCGGGCGCGACCCCACAATTTGATGCGCTGGCGTCGCGCCGGGTCGATCAGGAACAGATAAGCGCGGTCGTTCTCGCTCAAGTTGGCAAGCGTGATGTATTGCCGGTTGCCACGATAGTCGGCGAACCCCAGCGTGTGCTCGTCGATGACCTTGATGAAGCCTTTCGGCCCGCCCCGGTGCTGGATATAAGGCGCGCCTTGCGCATTGGCGGTGCCGAGGAATGCGGTGTCCTGCTCGGCGATGAAGGCGGCGAGCTCCGGTGTCACTGTATCGGGAAAGCCATCGGCGACCCGGCCGGCATAGGCCTTGGCCGAGCCGCGTTCGGCTTGCGCCTGCTGCACCGCCGGCGTGAAAACGAGGGACGCGTTGTTCATGGAAGCCCCCAACCGTTGGCTCCCAAGATAGGCATTCAAATCGGGAGCGGGAAGGGTGCCATCAACGGAGTGTGATGGGCGCTATTATTTCTGCGCCTCGACCATTTTCTTGCAGGCCGCCGACAGCTTGCCCTCGTTCTTCCTGAGGCAGGCCAGCACGCGGCCGCCGCCCGGCATGGTGCCTTTGCAGAAGGTCTCATAGTCGTCCTTGCAGGCGGCGCGCTGCTCGGCCGTGAAGTCCTGAGCGAACGCGGGGTTAAGCGAAGCAGCGGTCAGAATGGCGAAAATCAAAGTCGAGCGTAACATAAGGATCCTCCGGGTTGCTTGTGCCGGCGAAAATGGCCCACCAGAAATCCCGGCGCAACTGGAGAAAATTGGCGTTATCGGCACGCAGCCATCGGCGTTGCCACCAGACTGAAGCTGCGGTCGCCGGGTTCGATGCCGAGACCGCGATAAGCGCGCCGGTTGGTGCAGCCGCCGGCGATGCGCAAATTGCGGCCGTCCTCGAGCGTCATGCGCAACGTTCCGCCGGCTTCGCGTTCCACGAAAAAGCCGCCACCATCGCAGTCGATGCCGCAGCGCATTTTCGCGGCTCCCGCTTCGGCGGTGCAATTCACGGCAGCGGCAAAACGCGCCGGGCTGCCCTTGGCGCCATCGCCCCGGAAGCTGACGATGAGTTGGGCCATCACGCCGCGCGCCTGATCGGGCGGCGCTTCTTTCGGCGTTTCGGGACCGGCGGCTTCCTGCTCCATGCGCAATTGCGGATAGCCGCGCATGAGCCGAAGCGCCACCACCGACTGGGCCGGATGCGCGGGGTCAAAGACAGCGGCAAAGCAGGCCGGCGCGTCAGCGGGAAACAATGTGCGCATGTCCGCGGGCGGTTCTGCTTGCGCGGACGCAGCCGCCAGCGAGAGCATGATGGTGACAGCGCGAATAAGGACCGAGTGGTTCATTTGCAGGCCTCGGCCGGGGCCAGGGTCAGCAGAAACTCGTGGTCGTCCTCACCGGACTCAAGCACCGCCGGCTGGGCGCCGTCGCAGAGCTCATTGAGATGAATATAGTGAGCGACAAAGCTGCCATTGCGCAGCTTGCCGCCGAGCGACAGCCGGATCGCCCGCGCGCCATCCGGCATGAGGCCGATTTCGCCGCCCGGACAAGCCGGCACCTCGCAATAACGCGCACCGTTGCGGGCGCCTTCGCATTCGAGCTGGACTACGTGGCTCCTGCGATCGCCGCGCAGGCGCACACGCAAGGTCGCGGCGATGATCTCTTCGGTCATCTCGCCGCTCGCAATGAAGACCTTCTCGGCGGCAATCTCTCGGGCGCGGCGCTCGAAGGAGATAGCCTCCACACGCTGTTTCGGATGCGCGGCAAGATGTGCGGCGTCATAGACCCGTGCGTGACAGGTCGGACGGTTCTGCGGAAAGGTCTTGTCGACGGTTTGCGCGGCCGCCACTGTTGTCATGAACAGCGCGACCAAGCCGACCGGCGCGAGCTTGCGAATAACGGCTCGCGACCGGTCGGAGGCTTTGATCATCCCTTTGCCGGAATGACGGGCAGCAGCAGATAGGATTCGTACTTGCCGCCGGCATGGATGGTGTTCATCCCGGTGTTGTAGTCGGCGTGATAGTGCAGATAGCCGGCGCTGCCGGCGCCATCGCGCGGCTGCACGTCAAGCTGGATGCGGTTGCCTTTTTTGAACGTCATGCAGGTCGGCCAGATCTCGACCTCGACCTTCACGACCTCACCTGGCTTCAAATAGAGCCGGCGCTGATGCTTGTGATAGGGCCGGTAGGGCAGCGTCAGTTCGGGATCGAGTTCGCGATGCGACACGCGCAGCCAGCCTTTCGCCACCGGGACCGGCGCGCCTTGCTGACCGGTTTCGAGGATTTCAGTGCCGTCGGCCGCGAAGTTACGCAGCGTCAGGAACAGGTCCATATCCTCGGTTTCGCTCGAGACCCAGAAGCTCGCCATCAGCGGGCCGGTGACTTCGATGTCTTCCGGCAAAGGCGGCGTTTGCAACGCGACGCCATTGCCCGGTTTGATGCCGCCGCCGCCCATCACTTGCGATGACGCAGCCGAGGTCGAGCCCATGGTTCCGAAGCTGACGGCCGGATAGGTGCAGGCGCTTTCCGCCGCCGGCTTTTCCTTCGCCAGGATACCGGTCTGCGGCTTGCCCGTGGGCGGCGACTGCGACAGATCGAAATGGAATTTGGTCCACTGCGTGCGCGCCAGCGGCCATTCGTTCTCGGTCCGCCACTCCAGCTCGTCCTTGCCTTTGCGGATCGCGAGCTTGACCGGTGGCTCTTTCATGACGCCGTTGTCGATGCCCTTGAGCCAGTAGTCGAGGAAGGCAAGCTGATCGGCGCGGCCTTCGTCGGTGTAGAAGGCGTGCACATGGCTGCCGGCGTGAATGCGCATCTTCTTGTGCGGCGACTTCGAACGCATGAAGGCTTCGGTATTGCCGCGCAGATGCAGCGCCATACCCGACCAGTTGCCGGCGGTGAACATCGGCACTGTGATCTTGTCCCACTGCGCCTGCGCGCCGCGCAACGCGCCGCTGTCGAGGCTGTCGTGCAGCCAGCGCCACATCGTGTCGGTCTTCCAGCGGTCGGGCTGTTCGCGCGAGGCGCGGCCGAGCAGGTGGTGCATCGTATGCGCGGTGACCCAGTTGCTCATGAACACGCTGAAGATGCCGCCGTGATAGAGCGCATCGCGATAAAGATCGGCGGCGCCTTCCCATGGAATGATGGCCTTGAGCGACGGCGGGTTCAGGTTGGCGACGAACCACTGGTTCATCGCATAATAGGAGATGCCGTTGAGCCCGACATTGCCGTTGCACCAGGGCTGCGCCGCGGCCCATTCGATGGCGTCGTAGAAATCGACGGCTTCGCCCTGTGACCACGGCTCGTGCTGACCCGGCGATTTGCCGCTGCCGCGCCCATCGACGCGCACGCAAGCGTAGCCTTGCGGCACCCACCACAGCGGGTTGACCGTCTCCCAGTTCATGTACTGGTTGCCCTTTTCCTCAAGGTTCTCGGGCGTCACCCAAAGCTTGTCTTTCTGATAGGGGCCGAGGTTGAGAATCGCCGGCACCTTCTCGGTGCCTTGCGGACGAAACACGTCGGCCATCAGCTTGGCGCCGTCGCGCACCGGGACTTCGACGTTTTTCTGGACCACCATTGAATCGGAGGCGACATCGGCATGCACGTTCATTAGCTTGCTTCCTTAAAACACGGATTGTTGGTTTTGGTTCTTCAGCGATCTTCCCATTGCGGATCGCGTTTCTCGATGAAAGCGCAGATGCCCTCGTTGGCATCGCGCGCCATCATGTTCTCGGTCATGACTTCGGAGGCGTAGTCGTAGGCCGCCGCCAATCCCCTTTCGGCCTGGCGGTAGAAGGCCTGCTTGCCGATCTTGAGCACATAGGACGATTTGGACGCGACCAGTTTGGCGAGGATGAGGGCTTCGTTGCGTTCGCTGCCGGCGGCGACGGCGCGATTGATGAGGCCGATCTGTGCGGCCTTTTCGGCATCGACCATCTCGCCGGTCAGCAGCATTTCCATGGCGTGCTTGCGCGACACGTTGCGCGACAAAGCCACCATCGGTGTTGAGCAGAACAGGCCGATGTCGACGCCGGGCGTTGCGAATTTCGCCGCGGATGACGCAACGGCGAGGTCGCAGCTGGCGACGATCTGGCATCCGGCGGCGCTGGCGACGCCTTGCACGCAGGCGATCACCGGCTGCGGCAGGTTGACGATCTGCTGCATCATGCCGCTGCACACCGTCATGATCTGTTTGAAATAGGCGCGGCCGCCATCGGCGTCACTGCGCCGCGCGGTCAGTTCCTTGAGATCGTGGCCGGCGCAGAACGCCGTGCCGTTTGCGGTGAGGATGACGGCGCGAATGGACGTGTCGGTTGCGATGTCCTTGAAGGCTTCGGACAGAGCGATCAGCAGCGCTTCGGACAGGCTGTTGCGCGCCGAGGGCCGGTTAAGCACGAGCACGGCGATGTCGCCGTCGCGTTCGCGCAGCAACACCGGAACGTCGGTGCGGGCAGTCTGTACGTTCATCGTGCGGTTCTCATTCCGAAGTGTGCGGACCCTAACCCAAAGCGCGGTCTTCCGGTAAGGATCGAGGCCCTGCAAAATGGTATGGCGGGTGGCCGGATTGTCCGGCGGGGAGACCATCATGCGGGCACCGGCTCTGACGGCCGAGGAGATCGGCAAATTGCTGCATGAGGTGTTTCCTCAAGCCTTCTTTCCCGGCTGTGGACTGACCCTAGAACGTGTCGACTATGGAGACATTCGCGTCCGGCGCGCATTTCACGAGAGCCATCTGCGACCGGGAGGCACGGTTTCCGGGCCAACCATGATGGAATTGGCCGATTTCGCCATGTACGTCGCCGTTTTCTCCGCGATCGGAAATCAGCCTTTGGCGGTGACGACCAATCTCAATATCAATTTCCTGCGTAAACCGGCTCAAGCCGACCTCATTGCCGATGCCAAATTAATGAAGGTTGGCAACCGCTTAGCGGTAGGCGAGGTGACCATTTTGTCGGATGGGTCTGACGAGCCCGTGGCCCACGTCACGGCGACTTATTCGATACCGGCCAACAGGTAATTACGTAAAGGTATAATATTACCATTATAGCGTACCAAAATACCATTCATACAAGACGTTGATTCAGAACGATAATTTATTGCCTTATGACGTTGACGGTGGCGGGTTCGTCGATTAGAAACCCGGCAATTCCAGCGCGCGGTTCGCGCGCACCTCCAAGGATTTGTCATGAGCACATATTCGGCAAAGGCCGCCGACATCGAGAAGAAATGGGTGACTATCGACGCCACTGGCCTCGTGGTCGGCCGTCTCGCCACGATCGTCGCCATGCGGCTGCGCGGCAAGCACAAGGCCACCTACACCCCGCACGTTGACGATGGCGACAACGTCATCATCATCAACGCTGCGAAGGTCGTGTTCACCGGCCGCAAGCGCGAGAAGAAGGTTTACTACCGCCACACTGGTTTTATCGGTGGCATCAAGGAACGTACCGCGAAGTCGATCTTCGACGGCAAGTTCCCGGAACGCATCGTCGAGAAGGCGGTCGAGCGCATGCTGCCGCGCGGTCCGCTGGGCCGCGTTCAATTCGGCAATCTGCGCGTCTATCCGGGCGCCGAACATCCGCATGAAGCTCAGAAGCCTGAGCCGCTCGATGTCGGCATCATGAACCGTAAGAACGTGAGGAGCGCTTAACCGTGGCCGAAACCGTACAGTCGATGGAAGGTTTGGCGAGCCTCAAGCCTGCCGCTCCCGATGCTCCCGTTTACGTCAAGAAAGTTGATGCGCAGGGCCGTGCCTATGCCACCGGCAAGCGTAAGAACGCGGTCGCCCGTGTCTGGATCAAGCCGGGCACCGGCAAGATCGTCGTCAACACCCGCACTGTCGAAGTGTTCTTCGCCCGTCCGGTGTTGCGCATGATGATCCAGCAGCCGCTGGTCGCCGCCAATCGCGCCGGTGCCTATGACATCATCTGCACCGTCTCTGGTGGCGGTCTGTCCGGCCAGGCCGGCGCGGTGCGCCACGGTCTGTCCAAGGCCCTGACCTACTTCGAACCGGAACTTCGCGGCGCCCTCAAGAAGGGTGGCTTCCTCACCCGCGACTCGCGCGTGGTCGAGCGTAAGAAATACGGCCGCGCAAAAGCGCGTCGTTCCTTCCAGTTCTCGAAGCGTTAAGCACCTATTCTCTGCGAATACGGCAAAAGGCCCGCGAAAGCGGGCCTTTTTCTGTTTCTGCGCGGCGTGGGAATACCGCTAATCGGTGGCAATTGGTTCTAATTTTCCCAAGTGTTTCGGCGAAGGCCGCGCAAGCGCGCAAGGTTTTCCGCATAACCGCAGCTTATGCTGTAGTTACTGCGGCCCAGCTCGCACAGGAGTGCCGGCGGCCCCCATCGAAGAAGTCGCACAATAAGAAATGGATAACGCTGCCGGCATAAGACTGCTGTCATTGGACGGGCCGACGCTGTCGTTCGCGGCTGCGTGTCTCGCTGCGCTGTTGGGATTATTCCTGATCTCGGCCTGGCTGCAGCAGCGCAACATCCGCGCGCTGGCGTGGTGGGGCGCGGCTTACATGATCGGCGCTGCGTCGATCGTATTCTGGAGCGCACCGTCGCCACTGATCAGCCTGTCGCCTGAGTTTTCCGAAGCTTTGATGTTCATTGCCTGCGGCATGATCTGGAACGGTGTGCGGCTGTTTCATGGCCGGCGACTGTGGCCGACGCCGATGTTTGCCGGCGCGATCGTCTGGTTGATTGGGTGCCAGATGCCCGGCGTGCCGGAAGGCAGTGCAGGCCGTATCGCTTTCGGTGCAATTCTGGTCTCTATCTACACCTTCTTCATCGCTTCCGAACTCTGGCGCGAGCGTCGCAAATCGCTGTTCTCGCGCAGCGCCGCGATCGTCGTGCCCAGCGTGCACGCCGCGATCTTCTTGCTGCCATTGGCCATGCGAGCGCTGCTGCCGGACGTGTTCACAACCGAATGGCAGACGGTGCTGGCGCTGGAAACCGTCATCTACGCCGTCGGCACCGCTTTCATCGTGCTGCTGATGGTCAAGGATCGCGACGTTCACGTCTATCGTCAGGCGGCGACCACCGATCATCTCACCGGATTGTTCAATCGCCGCGCCTTCCTGGAGTCCGCCAACCAGATGTTTGCGCGTCAGGGCGCACGCGGCGAGCCGGTGACGCTGCTGATGTTCGATCTCGACAAGTTCAAGTCGATCAATGATCGCTTCGGGCATGGCGTCGGCGATAGCGCGTTGAAAGTTTTTGCCCACGTGGCGTCGTCGAGCGTGCGTTCGACCGACGTTTTTGGCCGGCTCGGCGGCGAGGAATTCGCGGCCATCATCCCGGAGGAGACTGACGGCGCGATTCAGGTGGCCGAGCGGTTGCGTCTGGCATTCCAGGAAGCCGGAATCGTGATCGATGGTCATGAAATCGGCGCCACCGTCAGCATCGGCGTGGCAACGTCCTACGCAGCGGTGCCGGATCTCGACGCGCTGCTGCTGCGGGCCGACGAAGCGCTTTACGCCGCCAAGAACGGCGGCCGTAACCGCTTCCACATTGCTCCTGACGAGCCCGGCTGCGAACAGGCGCGTCAGGCGGCCGCCGCCCGCAATGCGCTGGCCAATTCGGGCATTATCAAGCGCCGGCTGGCGGCGCGGCGCGCACGCAAGCTCGGTCCCGCGGTCGCCGGGTAGGGTGCCAAAATAGGGCGCAACGTCTCGTTTACCCTATTGGCGCTACAATGACGGGATGTCAGGTCTCGCCAAAAGCGCAACAGCCGCAGATCAACTTCTTGAAGCCTATGCCGCTCATGCGGGGGCGGCGATGGCCTGCGTCTACTCCTCGTCGGCCGAGTATGACGCCGCCCTGATCGCGGAACGCCGCGCTGCCGGTGTCTATGGGCCGCGGCGCTACCGCCGCCAGCGCCTCGCGACCGTAGCCGGCCTTGCCGCCGGGCTCGCCGTCATCGCGCTCTTGATTCTCTAACCAGGCCAAACGAAAACGGGCGCCCCTTTTTCAGGGACGCCCGCTGTTTCGATATGACTGCCTAACTTAGGCCGCAGCCTTTTTGGCGGTCGGGACTTCGCTGATCGTCTTCAAAATCTGGGAAGCGATGGCGTAGGGGTCGCCTTGGGAGTTCGGACGGCGATCTTCCAGGTAACCCTTGTAGGCGTCGCCCTTGACGAAGGAGTGCGGCACGCGGATCGAAGCGCCACGATC
>CAISIV010000233.1 GCA_903885555.1 uncultured Hyphomicrobiales bacterium | reverse complement strand
TGGTGGTACGGCCACAACGCGGTCGGCTTCTTCCTGACCGCCGGCTTCCTCGCCATCATGTATTACTTCATCCCGAAGCGGTGCGAGCGTCCGGTCTATTCCTACCGGCTGTCGATCATCCACTTCTGGGCGCTGATCTTCCTCTACATCTGGGCGGGCCCGCATCATCTGCACTACACGGCGCTGCCGGATTGGGCGCAGACGCTGGGCATGACCTTCTCGATCATGCTGTGGATGCCGTCATGGGGCGGCATGATCAACGGCATCATGACGCTGTCCGGCGCCTGGGACAAACTGCGCACGGACCCGGTGCTGCGCATGATGGTGGTGTCGGTCGCGTTCTACGGCATGTCGACCTTTGAAGGTCCGATGATGTCCGTGAAGATTGTCAATTCGCTTTCGCACTATACCGATTGGACCATTGGCCACGTGCATTCGGGTGCGCTCGGCTGGGTTGGCTACATCTCGTTCGGCGCCATCTACTGCCTGGTGCCGTGGTTGTGGAAGAAGCCGCTCTATTCGCTCAAGCTCGTCAACTGGCACTTCTGGATCTCGACCATCGGCATCGTGCTCTACATCACCTCGATGTGGGTGTCGGGCATCCTGCAAGGCCTGATGTGGCGTGCCTACACCTCGCTCGGCTTCCTCGAATACTCCTTCGTCGAGACGGTCGAGGCGATGCATCCATTCTATATCATCCGCGCTCTCGGCGGCCTGCTGTTCTTGTCAGGCGCGGTGATCATGGCCTGGAACCTCTGGAAAACAGTGAACACGGCGGAAGCCGCCCAGCCTGCCGGCCTTGCGCTGGCCCCGGCGGAATAGGCGAGGAAGACAATGTCGCTCTGGCACAAACACGCCATCTTCGAGAAGAACTCGATCGTCCTGATCATCGGCATCCTGATCGTGATTGCGATCGGCGGCCTGGTTGAGATCGTCCCGCTGTTTTATCTCAAGAACACCATCGAGAAAGTCGAGGGCGTGCGGCCTTATTCGCCGCTCGAACTCGCCGGCCGCAATATCTACGTTCGCGAAGGCTGCTATCTCTGCCATTCGCAGATGATCCGCCCGCTGCGCGACGAGGTCGAACGCTACGGCCATTATTCGCTGGCGGCCGAGAGCATCTACGACCGTCCGTTCCAGTGGGGCTCCAAGCGCACCGGTCCCGATCTGGCGCGCGTCGGCGGCAAGTATTCCGACGACTGGCATCGCGATCACCTGTACGATCCGCGTTCGGTGGTGCCGGGCTCGGTGATGCCGGCCTACGGCTTCCTGAGAGAGACCGATCTCGACTACCAGAACATCGCGCAGGATCTGAAAGTTCAGGCACTGCTCGGCGTGCCCTATACGGCGGCCGATATCGAAAACGCCACCAAGGACGTGGTGACGCAGTCCACTACGGACAGCCCCGACGCCGCCGATCTGGCCAAACGCTACTCGAAAATTCAGGCGCGCGACTTCGACGGTAATCCAAATCGCGTCAGCGAAGCCGACGCATTGATCGCCTACCTGCAGTTGCTCGGCACGCAGGTCGATTTCAAGCTTTACGACGACAAAGCCAACATCCGGTGACGGCCAAGGACTTCGAGTGATGGACCCGACCTATCAAGCATTAGCCGCGTTCGCCCAGACCTGGGGCCTCGCTTATTTCGTCGTGATTTTTTCGGCGGTGGTGGCCTATGCGTTGTGGCCTTCACGCAAGCAGCAATTCGAAGAAGCGGCCCGCGTGCCGCTGCGGGAGGACTAAGCGGTGGCTGACGAACACAAAGACATCGATGCCGTTACCGGCACCGCGACCACCGGCCACGACTGGGACGGCATCCGCGAACTCAACACGCCGCTGCCGCGCTGGTGGCTGTGGTCGTTCTATGCCTGCATCATCTGGGCGGTCGGCTATTGGGTCGTCTATCCGGCCTGGCCGCTGCTGACCAACTCGACGCAGGGCATTACCGGTTGGCACGCGCGCAGCGCGGTGGTGGCTGATCTCGATGCGTTGAAAGCCCAGCGCGGTCCGATGGTGGACAAGCTCAACAACGCGTCGGTTGCCGAAATTGCCAAAGATCCGCAACTCACCGATTTCGCCCGTGCCGTCGGGCGTCCGGCATTCGCCGACAACTGCGCGCCGTGTCACGGCGCCGGCGGTGGCGGTACCAAGGGTTATCCGAACCTCAATGACGATGACTGGTTGTGGGGCGGCACTCTGGCCGCGATCGAGCAGACCATCCGCCATGGCGCGCGTTCGGGCGACAAGGACGATCACGAAGGCAATATGCCGGCCTTTGGCCGCGACGGCATCCTGAAGGCGCCCCAAATTTCGGCGGTGGCTGACTATGTCCGCTCGCTGTCGGGCTTGAGTACCGAGCCCGGCATCGATCTCGGCATCGGAAAAAAGGTTTTCGCCGACAATTGCGCGCTCTGTCACGGTCCGGACGGCAAGGGCAATCGTGAACTCGGCGCGCCGAACCTCACCGACAAAATCTGGCTCTATGCGTCGGATAAGGAAACGATCATGGAAGGCATCCGTAACGGCCGAGGTGCCGTCATGCCGGCCTGGAACGGGCGTCTCAACGAATCAACCATCAAGGCCCTGACCGTTTACGTCTATAGCCTCGGCGGCGGCGAAAAGTAGCTTAAATATCAGGCTATTAGGCCCGGCCGGCAGGTATCCGGCCGGGCTTTCACTTGAGCCAGATCAAGGCGGTATTGCCCTCGTGATCTAAGGTTTTCGCCATACCCTCCCGGAAGGCGAAAAGCGCGCATGACGGCCCTCGAAGAACTCGTGAAACAGGCGCAAGCCGAACTGGTGGCGGCGCCGGCGCTTGTGCCTGAGGCCGAGGACGACATCCCGCTCTATGCGCCGCGGCGCAAGATTTATCCGCAGAGCGTCGCCGGCCGGTTTCGCCGCATCAAATGGATCGTGCTCGCCGTTACGCTGGGTATCTATTATCTGCTGCCCTTCGTGCGGTGGGATCGCGGACCGAACGCGCCGTCGCAAGCAGTGCTGATCGATTTCGGCAACAGCCGGTTCTATTTCTTCTTCATCGAGCTGTGGCCGCAGGAAGTCTATTACCTCACCGGCCTGCTGATCCTCGCCGCGATCGGCCTGTTCCTGATGAACGCCGTTGCCGGCCGCATATGGTGCGGCTATCTCTGCCCGCAGACGGTCTGGACCGATCTGTTCTTTGCTATCGAACGCCTGTTCGAAGGCGACCGTCGCGAACATATGCGCGCCGACTCGCAGGCAATGACCGCCAACCGGCTGCTGCGAAAAGCCGGCAAGCATTTCACCTGGCTGATGGTGGCGTGGTGGACCGGCGGCGCCTGGGTTCTTTATTTCGCCGATGCGCCGACCCTCGTTAAAGATCTGGCGACCGGCAACGCGCCGTTCACCGCCTATCTCTGGATCGGCATTCTCACTTTCACGACCTACACGCTCGCCGGACATATGCGCGAGCAGGTCTGCCTTTACATGTGCCCGTGGCCGCGCATCCAGGCGGCGCTGACCGACGAATACGCGCTCAACGTCACCTATCGTTATGACCGCGGCGAGCCGCGCTGCTCGGCCAAGAAATCCGAACAACTGCGCGCGCAGGGGCAGCCCGCCGGCGATTGCGTCGATTGTCTGCAATGCGTCCACGTTTGCCCGACCGGCGTCGATATCCGCGGCGGGGCTAACCTGGGCTGCATCCAGTGCGGCCTGTGCATCGACGCCTGCGACAACGTGATGAGCAAGCTTGGCCGCGCCACCGGCCTGATCGCCTATGACACCGACGTCAACATCAAGCAGCGAATGGACGGCAAGGAGCCGTTCTACAAACTGATCCGCATGCGCACGCTGCTCTACGCCGGTGTGATCGCGATTGCCGGCGGCATCATGATCTTCAACCTCGCCACCCGCGACAGCGAGGGCATCAGCGTCATCCACGACCGCAATCCGATGTTCGTGCGGCTGTCCGACGGCGCACTGCGCAACGGCTACACCATTCGCATCGTCAACAAGCGGCTCAAATATCGCGACTTCATGGTCGCCGTCGACGGCCTGCCGTCGACACTGATCGATTTCGTCGGCCTGCCACCGCGTAACGACGGCCGCCAATTGATCACGGTCGGCCCCGACCAGACTCGCGAAGTGCGCGTCGTCGTCACCGATTACGCCACCACGCCGCCGGCGCCGTCGACCACCATACTGTTCAGCCTGATCGACGCCGATACCGGCGAGGTCGCGGAAATGCGCGACCACTTCTTCGGACCTTGAGGGAAACACCATGAGCGACCTTCGCAGTGACAAACGTGAACTGACCGGGCGCGCCGTCCTGCTGTGGATTGTCGGCTTCTTCGCCGTGATCTTCGTGGTCAACGGCGTGCTGGTGCAGGCCGCGACCTCGACTTTCCGCGGCATGGAGACCGGCAGTTCCTACAAGGCCGGTCTGCTGTTCAAGGCGGATGTCGAATCGGCGCAGCGCC
Source organism: uncultured Hyphomicrobiales bacterium (assembly GCA_903885555.1). Taxonomy (GTDB): domain Bacteria; phylum Pseudomonadota; class Alphaproteobacteria; order Rhizobiales; family Xanthobacteraceae; genus Pseudolabrys. Next base: position 9,575 of record CAISIV010000233.1, on the reverse strand, counting down.
AGCAAGATTTGCACTGGCAGGTCGACGGCAAGCTGCTGCGTGACCGGGCCGGCGAGGCCGTGCTCGAGTTCAGCGCGCGCGACGCCAAAGGCGCGGCGCTGACGGGCCTGACCGCGGCGGCGCGGCTTGCTCACCCCGCCGACGCGCGTCTTGACCGGACAATGGAATTGAAATCCGCCGGCGGCGGTGTGTTTCGCGGCGAGGCCGACGCGCAGCCGGGGCAGTGGGAATTGATCGTCGATCTGTTCCGTGGCGACGAGCGCGTATTCCGCTCACGCAGTCGTGTGACGTTGAGATAGCGCATGATCCCGAAAAGTGGGAACCGGTTTTCGGACAAGATCATGCGATTGGAAAAATTTTAATGACCGCCGAAGCCTTCGACATCTCGCTTTATGCCAAGCCGGCCGGTGACGGCCTGCTCGACATGGAACTGGCGGTCGACGGCATCGCCTGCGGCGCCTGCATCGGCAAGATCGAAGGCGCGATGAAGCGGCTGCCCGGCGTCACCGAAGCCCGGGTCAACTACACCAATCGCCGTCTGCACGTCGCCTGGTCCGAAGGCGTGTTCAAGCCTTCTCAAATCCTGACGGCGCTCGAAGGCATCGGCTATAGCGGCCATCCCTTCGTGCCGCTGCGCGCCGAACAGGAAGAGGCCGCCGAAGCGCGTCGCCTGACGCGCTGTCTGGCGGTTGCCGGCTTTGCCGCGATGAACGTGATGCTGATGTCGGTCTCGGTCTGGTCGGGCAATGTCACCGACATCACGCCGGAGACGCGCGATTTCTTCCACTGGGCGTCGGCGCTGATCGCGCTGCCGGCGGCGGCCTATGCCGGCCGCCCGTTCTTCGAGAGCGCGTGGCGCGGCATCCGTACGCGCAATCTCAACATGAACGTGCCGATTTCGCTCGGCGTCATTCTCGCGCTGGGCATGTCGGTGGTCGAAACGGCGAACCACGCCGAACACGCTTATTACGATTCCGCGCTGATGCTGCTATTCTTTCTGCTCTGCGGCCGCACGCTCGATCACGAAATGCGGCGCAAGACCCGCGCCGTTGCCGGCAATATCGCCGCACTGAAGGGCGAAACAGCGCACCGCTTCGATGGCGACGAACTGGTGCGCGTGCCGGTGGCCGCGGTCAGGGCCGGCGACCGTCTGCTGGTCAAAGCCGGTGAGCGCGTGCCCTCCGACGGCATGGTGCAGAGCGGCAACTCCGAGGTGGATGAGAGCGTCATTACCGGCGAGACGGCGCGCCGCAAAGTGACTGCTGGCGCTACGGTTTATGCCGGCAGCATGAACATGATCGGTTCGTTGACCTTGCTGGTGACCGCCGGCGGTACCGCGACGTTGGTCGACGAGATCGAAAAACTTTTGGAGAAGGCCGCCGGCGCCAAGTCGCAGGCCATGCGGCTCGCCGACCGCGCCGCGCGCGTCTATGCGCCCGTCGTGCATCTGACCGCCGCGCTGACCTGCGCCGGCTGGCTGATCGCGGGTGCGAGCGTGCATGACGCCATCGTCACGGCCATCGCCGTGTTGATCATCACCTGTCCCTGCGCGCTGGCGCTGGCGATCCCCGCCGTGCAGGTGGTGGCGTCCGGCGCGCTGTTTCGCGCCCGTCTCATCCTCAATTCCGGCGACGCCATTGAACGCCTGGCCGAAGCCGATACCGTCGTCTTCGACAAAACAGGCACGCTGACTTTGCCGGAGCCGAGGGTCGTTAACGCTGCGGAAGTCGAGCCGGCCTTGCTGGAGACAGCGGCGCGGGTGGCGTTGTCGAGCCATCATCCGCTCGCCGTGGCGCTGTCGCGCGAGGCGAGCCAGCGCCGGCCTTTCGATGCAGCCATCGAGGAGCCGGGAGCGGGCGTTCGATGCCTGATCGGGACGAGTGAAGCGCGCCTTGGCGGCGCGACGTTCTGCGGCATCGTCGATCCGCCGAAGCAAGAGCCGGGCCTGTCATACATCTACTTCAGTCACGAAGGCCGCAGCGCTGCGTTCGCCATCAGCCAGCGTCTGCGTTCGGACGCTGTCGATGTGGTGCAATCGCTCAAAGCACTCGGCTTCGACATTCACATTCTGTCCGGCGACCGTAACGATGCCGTGGCTCCCGTGGCGCGGGCGCTCGGTGTCACCGCCTGGGGCGCCGAGCTCAAGCCCGCCGACAAAATTACGCTCATCGAGGATTTGAAAGCGCAGGGCCGCCGCGTGCTGATGGTTGGCGACGGGCTGAACGACGCCCCGGCGCTGGCATCCGCCTATGTATCGCTGTCTCCGATCGACGCCGCCGATGTCACGCAAGCGCAGGCCGATGCCGTCTTCCTCGGCGAAAAACTGGCGCCGGTGCTGGACGCCATCGTCATTTCCCGGCGTGCGCGCAGGTTGATGAAGGAAAATCTCTGGCTCGCGGTGATCTATAATGCCATTGCGGTGCCGGTGGCGATCGCCGGCCTGGTAACGCCTTTGATCGCCGCGCTGGCGATGTCCGGTTCGTCGCTGCTGGTGACGCTTAATGCGCTCCGCGCCTATCGAGGGCGCGTGATCCCGAAAAGTGGGAACCGGTTTTCGGACAAGATCACGCGCAATGAAGTGAGCCAGTCATGAATGTGCTGGTCTACATGGTCCCGATCGCGCTCGGCCTCGGCCTTACCGGGCTGTTCGGCTTTCTCTGGGCGCTGCGCAGCGGTCAATACAGCGACGTCGATGGCGCCGCGCTGCGCGTGCTGTCGGACGACGATATCGAGAAATAGTCAGTCTGCCGCGGCGACCACCGCGCAGGTGGTGACGATGTCCTCGATGCTGGCGCCGCGTGACAGGTCGCTGATCGGCCGCGCAAAGCCCTGCAGGAACGGGCCGACGGCCTGCGCGCCACCGAGCCATTGCGTCAGCTTGTAGCCGATATTGCCGGAATTAAGATCCGGGAAGATCAGCACGTTGGCCTGGCCGGCGACCGCGCTCGCGTCCTTGACCTTTTTGGCCGCTACCGCCGGCACCAGCGCCGCGTCGGCCTGGAATTCGCCATCGATCGCGAGAGCCGGTTCGCGCTGCCGCACCAGGTCGAGCGCCTTGCGCACCTTGTCGACATGCGCGTGCTGCGCGCTGCCTTTGGTCGAGAACGACAGCATCCCCACGCGCGGCGCTTCGCCGAGGAGGGCCTGCGCACTGCGCGCCGACGCAATCGCGATATCGGCAAGCTCTTCCGCATTGGGATCGGCGTTGACCGCGCAATCAGCAAACACGAACGGCCGTGGTCCCTGGCCGAGGAAATCCGGCACCACGATCAGGAAATAGCTCGACGGCAGCGCAATGCCTTTCGCCAGACCGACTGTCATCAAGCCGGCTTCGATCACGCGCCGTGTCGGATTGGCGGCGCCTGCGACCATGACGTCGGCATCGCCCTGCCGCACCATCATGCCGCCGAAATACAGCGGCTTGCTCGCGAGCCGCGTCGCCATCGCCGGCGTCATCGGGTCGCGCACTGAAGCCAGCGCCGCGCCGTAGTCTTGCAGTTTGGCATCGCTGCGCGGATCGATCACCGTTATCCCATCGAGTGAGACATTGGCTTCCGCCGCGATTGTTCCAATGGCGTCGCGTGCGCCGAGTAATATCGGCTGTGCGATTCTCTCATTTATGAGACGCGCGGCTGCGGCAATGACGCGCGCGTCGTCGCCTTCAGGCAAAACGATTTTGCGATAACGCTTGCGTGCGATATCAAACAAGCGATCGAGCAATTGCATGCATCTCACCGCGTGGGAAAACGCCAAAAAAATTCTTGGAGGAATAGATGACCGAAACAGCCGAGCCGATCAAGATTCATCGCGGCCTCACCGGCGTCTATTTCGACCGTTCGCCGTGCACCTTTATCGACGGCAAGGCCGGCGACCTGCGTTATCGCGGTTATTCGATCCACGATCTCGCCGAGCATTCGAGTTTCGAGGAAACCGGCTATCTGCTGATGCACGGCGAACTGCCGAATGCGCAGCAGATGCGGGCTTTCGATGCCGACCTGAAAGCGGCGCGCAAACTGCCGGCCCCGGTGCTGGACATCATCCGCGCCGTCAAGAACGGCCATCCTATGGACGTGTTGCGCACGGCGGCTTCGGCGCTGGCCGCGTTCGATCCGGAAACCGGCGACAATTCGCGCGAAGCGAACCTGCGCAAGGCGGTGCGGCTGTCGTCGCAGATCGCCATGGTGGTTGCCGCGCATTCGCGCATCCGCGCCGGTCTCGAACCGGTGCCGGCGGATTTGACCTTGAGCCACGCTGCCAATCTGCTCTGGATGCTCAGCGGCAAAAAGCCGAGCGCCGACGCAGCGCAACTGATCGACCGCGATCTCATTCTGCATGCCGAGCATGGCTCGAATGCATCGTCTTTCGCCGCCCGCGTCGTCGTCGGCACCCAGGCGAACCTGCATGCGGCGATCACGGCAGCGATTGCCGCGCTGTCGGGACCCGCGCATGGCGGCGCCGCCGAGGACGTCATGAAGATGGCCGAGGAGATCGGCGATCCGGCGCGCGCCGCCGACTACGTCAAGGAAAAGCGCAAGGAAGGCATCGCCATCACGGGCTTCGGGCACCGCGTCTATCGCGCCGAGGATCCGCGCGCGCGACACATGCGCGCCGGCGTCGAACGGCTGTCGAAGGAAATGGGCGAGCCGAAATGGTTCGAGATATTGCAGGCGGTGGTGGCGGCGATGGCGCCCTATGCGCGCCACGGCGTCAATGTGAACGTCGATTTCTATTCCGGCGTCGTCTATCACCTGCTCGGCGTAAAGCGCGATCTGTTCGTGCCGATCTTCGCCATCGGCCGTGTGCCGGGCTGGGTGGTGCAGATCCTTGAGCAGTTCGAGAACAACATCCTGATCCGGCCGCTGACGGTCTATAATGGCCCGGCCGCGCGCGACTACGTGGTGCTCGGCAAGCGCTAGCGTTCTCTCATCCGCGCTATTCGCGAAACGGACGTTTCGTTTCATTTTTCCCGGCGCGATATCCCATTCTGCGAGACGAGGAGGTCCGTTTCTTCGTTGCGGGAAGAGACGTCTCTGTTATCGTATTGAGAATAGCAGTCTCAAATAATGAGACTGTGGCGAGCGGGGTCACCCCGCCGTCGGCCGGCCGCCGGTGGTCATAAACCGGACAAGCGTCCCGCCAGCCGCGGGCGGGCGCAGCAACAGCAAGCGGCTTATCAGGGAGGTTATGGCCATGAACTTGCGTCAGACCACGCGAAGCTTTGCTTGCTCTTTGGCGGTTGCTGCCTGCGCTGTTTTCTCCGGCAACGCGATTGCGGCCGGTTATCCGGAACGTCCGATTGAATTGATCGTGCCCTGGGGTCCCGGTGGCGGCGCCGACCAGCTGGCGCGTCTCATCAGCAAACTCGCCGAGCCGCTGCTCGGCCAGGGCCTGCCGGTTGTCAACGTGCCGGGCGGCACCGGCGGCACCGGCATGGCGAAACTTCTGTCGGCGCCGGCCGACGGGTATTCCGCGGTGGTCTATATCGCCGACAGTCACGCGCTGCTCGCGGGCAAATCGCCGCGCTGGACGATGAGCGACATCACGCCGGTGGCGGTGATGCTCAAGGGTCCGTCCTTCATCTTCGTGAAGGAAGACAGCCCGTACAAGACCTGGGCCGATTTTGAAAAGGCGCTGCGCGCCGAGCCGGGCAAACTGAAAGTCGCGACGCTCGGCTTCGGCAGCGTCGACGAATTTTCGCTCAACGTCATTGCCAAGAAGAATCTGAAATTCGTGCAGGTGCCGTTCTCCAAGCCGAGCGAGCGTTATGTCTCGATCCTCGGCGGCCATGCCGATGCGCTCTACGAACAGGCCGGCGACGTCGCGCAGTTCCTCAACAACAAGCAGATGCGGCCGCTGATGATCTTCGGCAAGGAGCGTCTGCCGGCCTTCAAGGACATCCCGTCGTCCTTCGAGCTTGGCTACAACGTCGCGCTGCCGCAGTTCCGCGCCATTGTGGTGCGCGCTGGCACGCCGCCGGACGTCGTCAAGAAACTCTCGGACACGCTGGCAAAAGTCGCGGCCATGCCGGAGTACCGGAAATTCCTGGAAGAGCAGTTCGGCGCCGCCGACAGCTTCGTCGATTCGAGCAAGGCGACTTCGTATATCGACGAGCAGCTCGAGGACATGAAGAAAACGCTGGCGACGAACTGAGCCGATGGAATTGCAAGCCATGCAAAACTCATTGGTTCGCTCGATCCTGCCTTATGTGGTGGGACTGGCCATCGCCATCGCTCTCTACATCGCAGCGGGCCAGTTCGAATATTCGGCGCGCGAAGGCCAGCTTGGCCCCGGCGCCTGGCCGCGCCTCGCCATCCTGCTGCTCGGCGCCTCCTGTCTGTTCGAACTGGGCCGCCGACTCATTGCCGGCAACCGCGACGCCACGGGCTTTATCGAGGTGTTCGACCGCGAGCCCGACGCGGAGGCGCCCGAACCGGTCTATCCGAAGCTGCTGATCGGCGGCGTCGTACTGATGGGCGTCTACGCCGTTGCCGTTCCTTTTCTCGGCTTCATCCTCGGCACGTTCCTGTTCCTCGCTGCCTTCATGTATGTCGGCCGCTTTCGCGATCACCGCGTGATCTGGGGCGCCAGCTTTGCCGTGACCGTGTTGTGCGGCGTGCTGTTCCTGCGCATCGCCTATGTCTCGCTGCCGCGCGGCATCGCGCCGTTCGATCGCATCACCGACGTCTTCTTCCTGATCCCGGGCATCTGACGCATGGACATCATTGCCCACCTCGCAGACGGCTTCGTGCACTGTCTCACGCCGCTCAATTTGTCGATGCTGGTGGTGGGCATCGTCGTCGGTCTGCTGATCGGCGTTCTGCCGGGCCTGACGTTGGTGATGGGCGTCGCGCTGGCGCTGCCCTTCACTTACAAGATGGACGTCACCGCCTCGATCGTGCTGCTGACGGCGATGTACGTCTCGGGCACCTATGGCGGCGCTTTCACCGCGATATTGTTTCGAATACCGGGCGAGCCGATCGACGTGCCGATGCTGTGGGACGGCTACACCATGGGCCGCAAGGGACAGCCGTCCAAGGCGCTGGGCTGGACACTCGTTTCGGCGCTTGGTGGCGGCCTGCTTTCGGCCGTGGTGATGGTGGCGCTGACCGAGCCGCTGGCGAAATTCGCGCTGCGATTCTCGTCGCCGGAATATTTCGTCATCGTGCTGTTCGGCCTGCTCAGTGTGGTGGCGATCGGCAAGGGCTCGCTCGCCAATGCCTTCATCAGCATGGCGGTCGGCATTCTGATTTCCACGGTCGGCACCGACCCGATCTACGGCGCGCACCGTTTCACGCTGGGTTCGTCGCTGCTAGCCGACGGCATCGAGTTTCTCGTCGTGATGGTCGGCGCCTATGGCGTCGGCGAAGTGCTGGCGCGGCTGGAAACGGGTTTTGCCACCAAGCCGGTGCAGAAAATCGTCAACGCCCGCACCGAACTGCCGACCTGGAAGGAAATGGGCGAGGTCAAAGGCATGTTCTTCCGCTCGGCGGTGGTCGGCGATCTGATCGGCCTCTTGCCCGGCGCCGGCGCGACCATCGCGTCATTCGTCAGCTACGGCATCGAGGCCAAGTTCGGCAAGCGCAAGGCCGAGATGGGCACCGGCATCGCCGAAGGCATCATCGCGCCGCAAGCGGCGGCAACGGCTTCGGTCGGCGGCGCGCTGGTGCACCTGCTGGCGCTCGGCATTCCCGGCTCGGGCGCCACCGCGGTCATCCTGGGCGCTTTCATGCTGCACGGCATTCAGCCGGGCCCGCAGGTGCTGATCAGTTCGTCGGGCATGGTCTATACGATCTTTGCCTCGCTGTTCCTCGGCCTGCTGCTGATGTGCGCGATTGGCTATTTCGCTATCCGGCCACTGGTGAAGATTCTCGATTTTCCCGAGGCGGTGGTGTCGGCCTATGTGCTGATCCTGTGCTTCATCGGCGCGCTGTCGATCCGCAACAACGTCACTGACCTCTGGCTGATCATCGGCTTCGGCGTTCTCGGCTACGGCTTCGAGCGCATGAAGTTTCCGGTCGCGCCGCTCGTGCTTGGCGTCATTCTGGGGCCGATCGCGGAAGAGGCCTTCATGAACACCATGATCAGCTTCTCCGGCGACTGGACGGTGTTCTTCACCCGGCCGATCTCCGGCACCATCGTCGCCTTCACGATCATCGTTCTGCTGCTGCCGTCGCTGCAGAAACTTTATCTTCGCTACGTCGCTGCCGCCGCTCCCATCGCTGCCAAATGATTCAACAGGTGAATTATGGCCAGTCCTGTCGCACTTGATACGAGGCCCACGAGCGCTGCTTCCGCCGTTCGCGCGCGGCGGCCCGCTGCCGCCAAGTCGGCCAAATCCGGCAAGGCGCGCGAGCAGAAGCTCGGCGCCACCGCGCGCTCCTTCGCCATTCTCGAACACGTCGCCAGTTCGCACGCGCCGGTCGATGTGCTCGACATCATCGCCTCGCTGAAACTGCCGAAGGCCACCGCCTACCGGCTGGTCGACTGGTTCGTCACCCACGGCTATCTGTCGCGCGAACCGGGCCGCCGCCGCCTGATCGTCGGACCGAAGCTCACCAATCTCGCCTTCGGCGCGCTGTCGTCGTCGATGCGCAACGACGCGCCGCACGTGGTGCTGCAGCGCCTGGTGCGCACGCTCAACGAAACCTGCAATATCGGCACGCTGCTCAACGGCGAGGTGGTCTATCTCGACCGCGTCGAATCCGAGGACTGGCCATTGCGCCTGCATTACAACGCCGGTGCGCGCGTGCCGCTGCATTGCAGCGCCATCGGCAAGCTCCATCTGGCGCTGGCGCCCAGCCCGCGCCGCCGCCGCCTGCTACAGAGCCTCGACCTGCGCCGCTTTACCGAGCGCACCATTACGGAAAGTTCCAAGCTGGACGCCGAGATGCGTCAGATCCGCAAGGAGCAGGTCTCGTTCGATCGCGAGGAGTATCTGACGGGCGTGTTCTGCATCGCCGTGCCGGTGATCGGCAAGAACGGCGAAATGCTGGCGGCGCTGGCGATCCAGGCGCCGCAGGCCCGCATGAACGAACAAACCGCCCGCAAGCACCTGCCGCTGCTGCGCCAGGCCGCCGGCGAGCTGGCCGAGATTTTTCAGGACCGTTCCTGAAACTGTAACAGACGAATATCGAAGAAGGACACTGTGCTATGAAGATGACGACTGAAGAAGCTTTCGTGAAGGTATTGCAGATGCACGGCATCGAGCATGCCTTTGGCATTATCGGCTCGGCCTTCATGCCGATCTCCGACCTGTTTCCCGCGGCCGGCATTACGTTCTGGGACGTCGCGCACGAGACCAATGGCGGCCTGATCTGCGACGGCTACACCCGCACCACCGGCAAGATCGCGATGGCGATCGCGCAGAACGGTCCCGGCATCACCAATTTCGTCACCTGCATGAAGACGGCCTACTGGAATCACACGCCGATGCTGCTGGTGACGCCGCAGGCCGCCAACAAGACGATCGGGCAGGGCGGCTTCCAGGAAGTGGAGCAGATGGCGCTGTTCCGCGACATGGTCGGATACCAGGAGGAGGTGCGCGACGGATCGCGCACTTCTTCCTGATAGCAGAC
>CAISIV010000232.1 GCA_903885555.1 uncultured Hyphomicrobiales bacterium | reverse complement strand
TGGCGGGGAGGGGTCGGGGGGCCTGAAGAGTCCGTCATGAAAGTAAAGCGCCCCCACCCCGGTTCACATCGCTGTCGCGCTGTGAACCGACCCTCCCCGCGCTTCGCGGGGGAGGGAAAAGTAAGCAAGCGGCGAGCCGCATGACCCTCACCCTCGATATCGTTCTCTCCGGGCTGGTGCTCGGCGGGATGTACGCGCTGATCGCGCTTGGGCTGACGCTGCAGTACGGCGTCGCGCGCATCATGAATCTGTCCTACGGCGAGTTCATGATCGCCGCAGCATTCTGCGCGCTATTCATGTTCACCGGCATGTCGGTCAATCCTGTTCTGGGATTGCTCGTGATCGTGCCGGCGTCGTTTGCCGGCAACTGGCTGCTCTACCAGATCGTGCTGATGCCGCTCGTGAAGCGCGCCAGGAACCAGGGCATGCTGGAAGTCGACAGCATCCTCGGCACCTTCGGCGTGCTGTTCGTGATTCAGGGCATCATGCTGGTGATCTTCGGCGGCAGCCTGCAGAGTTATTCGTATCTCTCGGTGCCGGTGCAAATTTTCGGCACGACGCTGGCGGCGAACCGTATTCTCGCGCTCGGCTTCGCGCTGCTGATCGGGCTTTTGCTCTATTTGCTGCTTACGCGCACGCGCTTCGGCACGGCGCTACGCGCGGTGGCGGTCAATCCGGAATCGGCGCCGCTGTGCGGCATCGATATTCGCGCGGCCTCGGCGCTGGCTTTCGCCGCCGGCGGCGCGATTGCGGGGGCAGGCGGGGTGCTGATCAGCATGTTCCTCACCTTCAGCGCGGCGTCAGGCGTCGTGTTCACGATGAAGGCGCTGATCGTCGTCATCATGGGCGGCGTCGGCAACATGATGGGCGCGCTGGTCGCAGGCCTGCTGCTCGGTATTTCGGAAACCGCGGTAGCGCGGCTGGTTGATCCGGGGCTGACCATCGCCGTGACCTATGCGCTGTTTCTCAGCGTGCTGTTGTGGCGGCCGACCGGCCTGTTCGGGAGGCCGGCGCGGTGAATTCGCGAAGCCTTCTTGTCGGCGCGGCCTTTCTTGCCGCCATTGCCGCGCTTGCCGCGGTTCCCCTGTTTGCCAGCGGCTATCATCTCGCGCTCGGCATTAGCCTTTTGTATTTCACCGTGCTGGCGACCGCCTGGGCGCTGTTCTCCGGCCCGACGCATTATATCTCGCTCGCCACCGCCGCGTTCTTCGGCATCGGCGCCTACACCACCGCGGTGCTGACCGATTTTCTGCCCTGGCCATTGGTGCTGGTGGCTGCGGCGATCGTCGGTGTGATCGTCGCGTTGATCGTCGGCCTGTCGACGCTGCGGCTGTCCGGCATCTATTTCGTCATCTTCAGCTTCGGGCTGGCCGAACTCATTCGCCAGCTCGTCACCTGGTACGAGGTCAACATTCACGGTTCGGTCGGGCGCTATATTTTCGCCGATACGACGTCGGAAGGCATTTACTGGCGACTGCTCACCTTGGTCGTGATGGTGATCGGCGCCGGCTGGCTGGTGCGCCGCTCGCGGCTCGGGCTGGCCGTGCGGGTCATCGGCCAGGACGAAACGGTGGCGCGGCATGTCGGCATCGATCTGACGCGCGCCAAGCTGGCGCTGTTCGCCATCAGCGCCGCCTTCATGACGGTCACCGGCGCGGTGATGGCGCCGCGCTGGACCTATATCGATCCGGCGATCGCCTTCAGCCCGGTGGTGTCGTTCGAGGTCGTCATCATGGCGCTGTTTGGCGGCGCCGGCTCGCTGTGGGGGCCGCTGCTCGGCGCGGTGCCTCTGGTGCTGTTGTTCGAAGTGCTGACGGCAAATTTCCCTAATTATTTCAGTATCTTGCTGGGGCTGGTTTTTGTCCTCATCGTCTACGCGCTGCCCAACGGCGTAATCGGACTGCTTGAATCGCGTGTGCCGGCCCTGCGCCGCGCGGCGCTGGTGACCGGCATGTCGGCCTTCGCCGAAAAAATCACGGGCCGGATCTGGTCCCATCTGCCCCAGCGCATGACCGGGTACGATGTGCCGGTGCTGCAACTCGACAATGTGCGCAAGGCATTCGGCGGTCTCGTTGCGGTCGATGGTTTGAGTTTCGAACTGCGTCGCGGCGAGATCCTTGGTCTCATCGGCCCGAACGGCTCCGGCAAAACGACCGCGCTTAATCTCATTTCCGGCGCGATTGCCGCCGACAGCGGCGATATTGCGCTCGAAGGCCATTCCATCGCGAAACTGCCGGCGCATCTGATCGCGCAACGCGGCGTTGCGCGCACGTTCCAGCTGGTGCGTGTGCTCGGTGCCTCGACCTGCCTGGAGAATGTGATCGCGGGCCTGACGTTTCACGCGCCCCCGCTGTGGGGCGCAGTTGCCGACGGTCGCGGCCGTGAGCTGCTCACCCGCGTCGGTCTTGGCGACAAGGCCGAAACGCCGGCAGGACAGCTCACCTATATCGATCAGAAACGGCTTGAGTTGGCCCGCGCCTTGGCGCTGGCGCCTGACGTGCTGCTGCTCGACGAATGGCTGGCCGGTCTCAATCCGTCCGAACTTCACGTCGGCATTGCGCTGGTGAAGATGCTGCGCGACGAGGGGCTGACCATTATCATCGTCGAGCACGTCATGGACGCGATCCGCTCGCTGTGCGGCCGTTGCGTCGTCATGAACGCCGGGCGCAAGATCGCCGAAGGTTCGCCAGAGGAAGTCTTCGCCGACCCTGAGGTGATCCGCGCCTATCTGGGAGACGCCGATGCTTGACGTATCGAACGTCTCGGCCTTCTACGGCAAGCACCGCGCGCTCGATGGCGTGTCGCTGACCGTTGCGCGTGCGGAGATCGTCGTCATCCTCGGCGCCAACGGTGCCGGCAAGACGACGCTGCTGAAAGCCATCGGTGGCATGGTCGCCGCCGCGCCCGGCGCGCGGATTACGATGGCGGGTAACGACCTTGCCGGTACGCCGGCGCACCAGATCGTCGAGGCCGGCATCGCGCTGGTGCCAGAAGGCCGCGGCATTTTCGGTGAGCTGACTGTTCGCGAAAATCTACTCCTCGGCGCTTATCCGGCGCGCGCGCGCGAAAAGGAAGCCGCCAACCTCGACACCGTGTTCAAGCTGTTTCCGCGCTTGAGCGAACGGCTGAAGCAGACCGTGCGCACCATGAGCGGTGGCGAGCAGCAGATGGTGGCGATCGGGCGGGCGCTGATGACCTCGCCCGATATTCTTCTTCTCGATGAGCCCTCGCTCGGCCTGTCGCCGATCATGTGCAAGGAGCTGTTCGGCATCCTGGCGCGCATTCGCGACGCTGGACTGGGCATTTTGCTGGTCGAGCAGAACGCCAAACAGAGCCTGACCATCGCCGACCGCGGTTACCTGATCGAGACGGGCCGTATCGTCGGTTCGGGCACCGGCGCGGCTTTGCGCGAGGATCCGGCGGTGCAGCGGGCCTATCTCGGCGGTCATTAGGTCTTCAAACACGCTCCCGGCACGCCTATGTTCCATGGATAGGGAGACCATCATGGACGACAAGACCCGTATCGAACTCGAAGCCGCCGTCTACAGACGTCTGGTCGAGCACCTGCGCACGCGTACGGACGTCCAGAACATCGACCTGATGAATCTCGCCGGATTCTGCCGCAATTGCCTGTCGAACTGGATGAAAGACGCGGCCGACGCCCAAAGCCTGCCTTTGACCAAGGACGAGGCCCGCGAGATCGTTTACGGCGAGCCTTACGACCAGTGGCGCGCCAAGCACCAGAAAGAGGCCTCGTCTGAGCAGAAGGCGGCCTTCGAAAAGTCCAGCCCCAAGCACTAATCGATGACGGAAAGTGCAGTTCCATGCCGTCGCGCATGTGAACAACGTGGATGACGCGGTCCTTTCCTTGACCTGACGCGCCCGGAATCCGAAACCTCCGGTCCAAAGCGCCGTTAATTCAAGGAGACGTTCGATGGCAGCCACTGCCGAAGCCCGCGACGATCAGCCATCCACCAGTTTCGCCAAGGATCAGCTCAAATCCATCATTGAGCGCATCGAGCGGCTTGAAGAAGAAAAGAAGGCGACGTCCGACGATATCCGCGACGTCTATGCCGAAGCCAAAGGCAATGGTTTCGACGCCAAGGCGCTGCGTACCATCGTGCGCATGCGCAAGATGGACGTCGACGAGCGCCGCGAGCAGCAGGACGTGCTCGAGACCTATCTCCACGCGCTGGGGATGTTGCAGTAGGACGCCGGCGTAACGCCTAGCGCAGCGACGCGGTCGTCTGCGTCACGAAGGTCGCGGTGGCCAGGAACACCACCGCGCTGCCGCTGAAGCTGGCGGTGGTCATGCCGAGATGCGGATCGGCCGAGAACGTCATCACCAGCGACTGCGCCGGCTTGACGATCAACTCACGCAACGGTTTCGGATCGGCGGCGGCGCCAAGGCGCGTCGCCGTCATGAAGCCGCTGACGCTGGGCGTCAGCATGGCCGCACGCATCCACGGACTGTGGAAACTTGCTGTGCCGCTTGAGAGCGTCGCCGCGAAGGCCGGACGCAGCACCGGCTTTTCGGCAAGCATCGTCGTGGCGGGAATTGGCGCTGCCGCGGCCGTGGTGACCTTGGCGCCCATCGGCCGCACGCGCGCTGGCGTTGCCGCCGGGAGCGGAACGGCTGCTTCGGGTGCATAGGCGAGCGCGCCCTGTGGCGTGCTGCCGACGATCGAGCCATCGGCGCTGGCGACATCAAACGGCGAGGCTTTGGCCCGGGCTGCAAAGGCTTGAGGGATTTGCGCCGCCGGCAGATCGCTGCTCTCGACCGAGCCACGCCAAGTGCCGCGATTGTCGAATACGACGGCGTTCGGCAACGACGCCAAAGTCATCTTCGGCTCGGCCGGCTTCGCCGCCGCAACGGCGGCCTCCGGCATGCGCGGGCGCGCCGTCGGCAAGGGTACGATCTTCTCGACTGTCACAGGCTTGGGCGGCGTCAGGCTGGCAACCGTGACAGGCATGCGTGCGCGCGCGCTGTCGGTGGGATAGGCGGGTTTGGCGGCGGGTTCGTCGCCGGGCTCTTCGGCCTCTTTGGGCTTGGCGCTGAACAGTGAAGCAAGCAGGCTGCGTTTTGGCTTGCCGGCGTCGGCGGTGACGATGCCCTTGTCGCGGGCGGCGGCGAGCGATGTCGCCGACGGCTCGTTGCCGCGGGCTTCGACGTCGGCGAGCGCCAGCGCGTAGTTCTGCAACGGCACGCCGTCGGATGGCACATGCACGGTGCGGCCGTCGGGGAAAACCTTGGCAAGCTGATCGTGCGTCATGCGCGGCCAATGGCGGATGGTGCCGGTGTCGAGATGCACGAAGGGCGAGCCGGAGGTCGGATAGAAGCCGACGCCGCCACGCTGCAGACGCAGGCCAACGGTGCGAAGCTTGTCGAGCGCCACGCCGGGAATGAAAAAATCCATGGCATGGCCGGCGGTGTGCTGGCTGATCTCGGCGACACCGGACGAGCGTGCGCGCAGCATCGAATTGGTCGCCGGCGAGCGATAGCCGCAGACGACCTGGATCGGCGCGCTGGCCTCGACTTCGCGATAGGCTTCCCACAGCACGTCGAACAGATGCGGGTCCATGGCGACGGATTCTTCGCGCCGCCAGTCGCGCATGAACCAGTCGAGCTTCTTCAGCGCGGCGTCGTCGTAACGGCCGTTGCGCTTGAAGGTGATGGTTATGTCTTCGCCGGTATGGAGATGATGGAAAGAGAGGGTGCGGGTATCGCCTTCGGCGACCGCGGTCTGCAGCGAGTTATGGCTGCCGAACAGGAAAATGCCGGCAATGCCGAGGCTGACGCCCGTGCGCAGCATTAATCGCAGCGATGGCTTGCGCACGCCAACTGTCACTGAACACTTCCGTGAATTGAGCCGTCCCACTATGCCGCTGCGCCCCAGCCGGCCGCAACAGCGACCGCAGTGTTATCGGGAACGGTTAACGCGCCGTTTACTAGCGGTCACCCGTGTTCATCGCAGGTAGGGTTATCGACAGAAGATGGCAGAAAAGGGCCGAGGCGGTCGTTTTTGCGATGGAACTCGGCACCAAACGCAAAATGGCCGGGCTTTAGGCCCGGCCATTCGCTGAAATTCCAGATCGCCTAGCGGAAGATCCGTTCGAAGAAGGCGAACGGGTTCTGCACTTCACGGCGCTCGACGCGGCTCAGGATTTCCTGATTGCTCTTCTCGCTCGCCGCATCGCGCTTGACGTCCTTCGGCGGCGCGACGTCAGCGACGCGGCGTTCGTCGGTGCTCATGATCGCCTTGATGCGGGCGTCATAGCCGTAGACGTCGTCGCGGACGATCAGTTTGCCGCTGTCATCGACATAGGCGCTCTGATAGGTGAGGTGCACCATCGGCCGCTGCTGCAGTTTGTAGTTTTTCTCTTCGTGGCCGAACATCTGGTCGATCTGGCCGGACGTTGGGGTCGGCCCGGACATTGCCAGCGACAGCATCACTTCGCCGAACTTGGTCGGGTTTTCCACGCGCATGCAGCCATGGCTGAAGGCGCGCTTCTCCGGCGCGAACAGCCGCTTCTCCGGCGTGTCGTGCAGATAGACCTGGAACTTGTTCGGGAAGGCGAACTTGATGCGGCCGAGCGCATTGGCGGCGCCGGGCGGCTGCACGACATTGATATGGCCGTCGGGGCCACGCTTCACTTCAAGGCCCATGCGGTCGAAGATCTGCGGGTCGCTGGCATATTGCGGCAGCAGTTCGTTCTGGATGATTGACTGCGGCACATACCACGACGGATTGACGATCACTTCCTGCATTTGCGCGGTGAGCAGCGGCGACGGCGTCTGCGGCTTGCCGGCGACGATCTTGGTGCGCCACTGGATGCGGTTATCCTGCACGACCTTGAGCGTGTAGTCCGGGATGTTGACCATCACATAGGTCTTGCCGAGGTCGCGCGGCAGCCAGCGCCAGCGCTCCATGTTGGTCACGATGCGCTCGATCTGTACCGACTGCGTCACAGGCTTCGGACCGTTGATGGTGGCGATCGTCTTGTTGTCGATAACGCCGGTCGGCTTGATGTCGGCACGCGCCTGCACGTTGCGGATAGCGTTCCAAAGCGCCTTGTCATAGACGAGGTCGTCGGTTTTCGACTTGACGCCGAGCTTGTGACGAATGGCGGGGACGCGCGCGTCCTTTTCGCCCGGCTCGATGCGGCGGCCGTCGGCAATACGATCGTCCGGCGCTTCGGCGCGCGGGCCGGCGCGCAGTTCGGCGAGTTTGGCCTTGAGCGCCCGGAAGCCATCATGCGGCGGGTTGAAGCTGTCGAGCGCGGCGTCGAAGTCACGGGCGTCGGCGGTTTTCTTGAGAATATCGGACGGTTCCGGCGTGTGGTTGCCGTAATCGACTTCCGCCAGAACGCGCATCGGCGCGACGCGGCCGACCGCGAGGTGGCGGGCGTAGGTCAGAACCGAATTGGTCAGCTTGATGTCACCTTCGGCCAGCGCTTCGGCGCTGGAAAGGCTGACGAAATCCGGCACCGGATAATCAGGCGCGTCGAGCGCGTCGGCGGTCGCGTTCTTGAGCCGCATGATGGCGGCTTTGGCCTGCGGCGTGAGCTGGCCGTCACGAATCCACACCGGCGCAAAAGCGCGCGATGCATAGAAAGCTTCGGCGGCCTTGCGTTCGGGCTCGCGGTCGATCATGCGCGACATCTGCTTGCCCATGGCGCGCAGCTTTTCGGTGATCTGGGCATCGCTGGCGGCGAGTGGCTTGTCGAGCGCGCTCTTGAGTTCGGCGACAGCATTGTCGGCTTCGGTCGAAGCCGGTGCAGGCGCCTGGACGACGGGCTCGGGAGCAGCCACCGGAGCAGGTGCAATCTGAGCAGGTACTTGTGCACGCGGTTCAGGCAGCGGCGCGGGCGTGGCGCGTTGCATGGACGGCGCGGTGTTGATCGGTTGCGGCGGCACGGGCGCTGCTTCACGGCGGCGCGGCGCCTGGCCATTGATCGACGGCGGCGGCGGGCTGACCGAAATAATCCGTTCGGGCGCCGCGATCGATACCACGGGTGTTGCCGCGATCACGGCCAGAATGGTGCTGGCCAGCAACCGGTCGAAGCTCTGTTTGCGCATCGCACTCAACTCCACACACTCAACGCGACGGATAAAATTTTATGCAGTGCATTTAGGGGCGGCAAACGCTTCGCGCCACGAGCAACACTGCATCGCTATTATGCGACCGCGAAAGCGTCGATACGAATGAAATTGGCGTGTTAACGACGTTACTTGCGATCAAAGTGAACGCGCGTGGATCGTTAAAATTTTAATCAAATTAATTTGCCGGCGCGGGCTCGTTTACCGTGTTGCTCTCCGCGCCATCGTTCAATCCGAGGCCGTCAAGCTTGCGATAAAGTGTCGAGCGGCCGATTTTCAGGCGACGCGCCACTTCCGACATCTGCTCATCGTAATGCGCGATGGCAAAGCGGATGACGTCGCGTTCGATTTCCTCGAGCGGGCGGACTTCGCCCTGCGCGTCGGTTAATGGCAGCGACGCCGCCGTTAACGCTTCTGCGCCGCGCGCCGCCATGACGGAATGGTCTGTCGTGCCCGGCCAGGAAGCCGCCATGGTTGGCGATTTTTCGATCCACGGTTCGGACGACGTTCGCATCGGCGCGGCATCTGGCCCGAGTTGCGCCGTGATCTGCGGGAATTCGGCGGCGCCGATTTCCTCGCCATCGGCGAGCACCACCGCGCGGAACACAGCGTTCTCGAGCTGGCGCACATTGCCGGGCCAGCGATAGGACGCCAGCAGCGCCAGCGCCTGCGCGCCGATGCTGCGCACGCGTTTGCCTTCTTCCGCCGCGATGCGCAGCAGGAAGTGGCGGGTGAGTTCGGGAATGTCTTCGAGCCGCTGCCGCAGCGGCGGGATCATGATCGGGAACACGTGCAGGCGGTAGAACAGGTCCTCGCGGAAGCGTCCGGCTTTCACGTCGGCGATCAGGTCGCGGTTGGTCGCGGACACGATGCGGACATCGACCTTGATGCTGCGGCGGCCACCGACCGGCTCGACTTCGCCTTCCTGCAGCGCGCGCAGCAATTTCACTTGCGCCGCCGGCGGCAGTTCGCCGACTTCGTCGAGGAACAGCGTGCCGCCATCGGCTTCGACGAATTTGCCGGCGTGTTTTTCGGTGGCGCCAGTGAACGAGCCTTTCTCGTGGCCGAACAGAATCGACTCAACAAGGTTCTCGGGCATGGCGCCGCAGTTCACGGCGACGAAGGGTTTGGCGCTGCGCGTGCCGCTGCCGTGAATGGCGCGGGCGATCAGTTCCTTGCCGACGCCGGATTCGCCTTCGACCAGAACCGGAATGGCGGAGCCCGCCGCTTTTTCCGCGGCGTGCAGCACGGGGCGCATGGCAGCCGAGCGGGTGATGATGTCGGTGATCGAAAGCGTGCCGTCGCGGCTGCGCTTGATGCGCTGCAGTTCGCCGGTCAGCACCTTGGTAGCCAGCGCATTGCGCAGCGACACGTGAAGACGTTCCGGACTGGCCGGCTTGATGACGAAGTCGATGGCGCCGGCCCGCATGGCGGACACCGCGTTGTCGATGCCGCCGTGGGCGGTCTGCACGATGACCGGAATATCGAGGCCGTGCTCGCGCATGCGCGCCAGTACGCCGAGGCCGTCGAGGTCGGGCATCACCATATCGAGCACGACGCAGTCGATGCGCGGCGCCGGGGAGGCAGTCAGCAGTGTCGCCGCGGCATCGCCGCCTTCGGCGAGCACGGCCTGATAGCCGAAGCGCAGCACCATGGCCTGGAGCAGGCGGCGCTGAACCGGATCGTCATCGACGATCAACACGACTTGTGACATGTAACCTCCGGCGTCGGCGACTGTGCCGATTTGGTGCAATGTCGCCGGTTTGGCTTAATGGGCTCTTAAAGTGACCGGATACGCCTTGCCGCGTATCCCGGGAAAAAAGGGGAAACGACGTGTCCAAACTGCAGATTTACGGCATTGCCCGCACCCGCGCCTTCCGGGCGCTCTGGATCGCCAAGGAAGTCGGCATCGACTACGAGCATTTGCCGATCGAGATCGGCGATACCGGGGCCAAGACGCCTGAATTCCTCGCCATCAATCCGAACGGCCGCCTGCCGGTCATCGTCGACGGCGATTTCGTGCTGTTCGAGTCGCTGGCGATCACCATGTACCTCGCCAAGAAGCATTCGCCCGGCAAACTTTATCCGGCGACGCTCGAGGGCGAGGCCAAGACCTGGCAATGGACCATGTGGGCGCTCACGGAAGTCGATCGTGGCGTCAATATCTGGTCGCTGCACGCTGTGCGCTTGCCGCCGGAAGAGCGCGACGCCGCCAAGCGCGACGAGGCGCTCAAGGTGATTGCCAAGCCGTTCCAGATTCTCGATGCCGCGGTGTCGAAGCAGGACTTCCTGCTCGGCAGCGAGTTTACCGTCGCCGACCTCAACGTCGCTGCGGTCATCAGCCGGGCGACCGAAATGGACCTCTCTGCGGTGCCGCATCTCAAAGCCTGGCTGGAGCGCTGCCTGGCGCGGCCGAAGGCGCAGGAGGCTCTGGCGCTCAAGACCGCGGCCGACAATGCGACGCCAGCGGATGTGACGCGCCGCATCGCCCGGATCAACCGGCTTTAGCCAATCGATTTAAGCCTGTAATTTTGTTGAAAAGCGCTGTCGCTGCCATCGCATCGCCATGGGTGGCGGCTTATGTGTGGTTCCAGCCTGCCGGTTCCCCCGCACCATAAAGACCCTCTCCATGGCCAAATCCGCGACCCAGAAGAAATCCGTGAAAGCCAAGCCGGCTGCCAAGGCCGCTCCGAAAGGCGACCCGAAACTGGGCCGGCTGCCGGAATGGGATCTTCGCGACCTTTATCCGGCGATTGACAGTCCGGAGTTGAAGCGCGACCTGGAAGCGACCGAGAAGCAGAGCGCGGAATTCGAGAAGACCTACAAGGGCAAACTCGCAGGCCTTGCGGCCGAGCCGGGCGCGGTGGGTTTTGTTGAGGCAGTAAAGGCCTACGAGAAGCTGGGCGATGTGCTCGGCCGCATCGGCTCCTATTCCGGCCTGCTGCACGCCACCGACAGCACCAATCCGCAATATTCCAAATTCTACGGCGACATGAGCGAGCGCATCACCGGTGCTTACTCGCATCTGCTGTTCTTCGATCTCGAGATCAATCGCATCGACGACGCCGTACTCGACGCCGCGATGAATAGCGGCGAGCTCGGTCACTACCGGCCGTGGATCGAGGACGTGCGCAAGGAAAAGCCGTACCAGCTCGACGATCGGATCGAGCAGCTCTTCCACGAGAAGTCGCTGACCGGTTACTCCGCCTGGAACCGGCAATACGACGACACCGTCGCCGCATTGCGCTTCAAGATCGGCGGCAAGTCGCTCGGCATCGAGCAGGCGCTCAACTTCATGCAGGACCCGGACGGCAAGAAGCGCAAGCTTGCCGCCGAAGCGCTGGGCAAGACCTTCAAGGAAAACCTGCGCCCGTTCACAATGATCACCAACACGCTGGCCAAGGACAAGGAAATCTCCGACCGCTGGCGCGGCTTCAAGGATGTCGCCGACGCGCGCCATCTGTCGAACCGGGTCGAACCGGAAGTGGTGGAAGCGCTGGTCGAAGCCGTGCGTGCCGCCTATCCGAAGCTGTCGCACCGCTATTACGCGCTGAAGGCAAAATGGTTCGGCAAGAAGAAGCTGGCTTACTGGGACCGCAACGCGCCGCTGCCGAAAGTCGCTCAGCGCACCATTCCGTGGACCGATGCGCGCAACACGGTGCTCACCGCCTACGGCGCCTTCTCGCCGAAGATGGCGGAAGTCGCCGACAGGTTCTTCACCAATGCCTGGATCGACGCGCCGGTGCGCGCCGGCAAGCAGCCCGGCGCCTTTGCACATCCGACGGTGCCCTCGGCGCATCCTTATGTGCTGCTCAACTATCAGGGCAAGCCGCGCGATGTGATGACGCTGGCGCATGAGCTTGGCCACGGTGTGCATCAAGTCTTGGCGGCGCCGAACGGCCCGCTGATGGCGCCGACGCCGCTGACGCTGGCCGAAACCGCGTCGGTGTTCGGCGAGATGCTGACCTTCAAGAAACTGCTGGCTGCGACCACCGACAAGAAGCAGCGCAAGGCCATGCTCGCCGCCAAGGTCGAGGACATGATCAACACGGTCGTGCGCCAGATCGCGTTCTATTCGTTCGAGCGCAAGGTGCATCTGGAGCGCCGCAACGGCGAACTCACAGCCGACAAGATCTGCGAATTGTGGATGTCGGTGCAGAGCGAGAGCCTCGGTCCGGCGATCGAACTGAAGGAAGGCTACGAGACCTTCTGGACCTATATCCCGCACTTTATTCATTCGCCGTTCTACGTCTACGCCTATGCCTTCGGCGATTGCCTGGTGAACTCGCTGTATGCGGTTTACGAGAAGTCGAACGAAGGCTTTGCCGAACGCTATCTCGCCATGCTGGCGGCTGGCGGCACCAAGCATCATTCCGAACTGCTCAAGCCCTTCGGGCTCGACGCCACCGACCCGAAATTCTGGGACGGGGGTTTGAGCGTCATCGCCGGGATGATCGACGAGCTGGAGAGGTTAGGCTGACATCAATCTAGGGTTGAGTGAGTTCCTGGGGCGCGCTAGACTTAAGCCATGGGGGGCCCACCATGGCAGACGGCGAAGCGGTCGATTTCCGGCATGTGTTCCGCGGCGAAATTGATTCCATAAACAAGCGGCGGCCCAAAGACGGACAGATCACGCTTGAGGACGAGACCCTCGGCGACACGCCTCTCATCGCCAGCGACGGCACCACACCGCTGCGGCCCACGGAAAAATCTAACGTCATCGGCCTTGCACTGTCCGGCGGTGGTGTCCGCTCCGCCGCCTTTTGTCTTGGCACGTTGCAGGGACTGGAAAATGCCAAAGTGCTCGACCGGGTCGATTATCTCTCGACCGTCTCGGGCGGCGGTTATATAGGCAGCTCATTGTCATCGGGTATGACCGCAACCGGCGGACATTTCCCGTTCAAGAGCTATCTCTCGGAAGACGAATCCCCATCGCTTCAGCACATCCGCGATTATTCGAATTATCTTTTCCCGGAAGGCGCGGTCGATGTTTTAAGAAATGTCTCAGTTTATGCGCGCGGATTGATGGCCAATATCGTGTTGGTCCTGCCGTTTCTGTTGCTCGGTGCCGCGGTCACGATCTTTTCCAAGCCGTTTGCCAGCGTGAAAAGCGGGCCGAATATAGCGGGCATCGTCAAAATTCCGAATTACTTCGGCCTCGATCATTTCGTCATCTCGACCTATCTCGCGCTGACCCTTCTCGCCGCGCTCATCCTTTGGGGCATCTTGAAATCCGCATTTGCCAAGCGGAATGTCGAAGTGCCGGGCCATGCAATGAAGTGGACCGGTTATCTTATTCTTGTCTTGATCGGCAGCGCATTTTGCGAATTTCAGCCTTTCATCTTGGACGCTATGTTCGATCTGGCGCAGACCAGTCTTATGGCGTCGTTTGTTGCCTGGATAAAGAGCATCATCCTCGTGTTGACGCCCGTCGCGGCAGCGATCGCTTTTGTGGCCAGGAAATTCGGCGAGGTGATCAAGAGCTCGCTGGAATCTGAAAAGCTTCGTGATCAAATTCCCGGCTATTTGGCCAAGCTATCGGTCTATGTCGCGGGTGCGATCGTTCCGTTGCTAATATGGCTTGCGTATCTGCAGTTCAGCTACTGGGGTATCTGTCTCGACGAGATTTGCCGTTATGAACGGGCGCCGGATTGGCTCTCCAATCTGGCTTCTCATTTTCCCGGCGATATGACTCCGTCGTGGCTTGGTCAGGCCCCGCACAAAATTGCCTGGCTCTATATAGCGGTCTCCGCCATTTGCCTCGTCATCGCAATGTTCTTGCGGCCGAATGCTAATTCATTGCATCCGCTCTATCGCGATCGTCTCAGCAAAGCCTTCATTTTCCAGCCGGCGAAGATCGTGAAGCGGAACAAAAACGGCGATCAGCCGCCGCTTGCCGCGCTGCCCATGAAATTGAGCGGACTTTCCGAGGCCGACAGCCCCTATCACTTGATCAATACCGCGCTCAACGTACAGAATTCGAAAACCATCAACCGGCGCGGGCGCAACGCCGACTTCTTCCTGTTCAGCAGGAACTTCGTGGGCAGCAAGGCAACCGGTTATGCGCCGACGGCGGCGATGGAAGCCGCAATGCCGACGCTCGATCTCGCGACAGCCATGGCGGCCTCGGGGGCCGCAGCGTCTTCAAATATGGGCTCTGCGAGCATCAAGCCGCTCACAGCGACGCTGGCGCTGCTCAACATCCGGCTCGGTTATTGGCTGCGCAATCCCAGAGAGGTGAAAACGGGATCGCGCTGGAATCGTTTGGCGAATTTCTATTTCCTCTTTGAAATGTTTGGCTTGCTTAATGAAAAGCGTCGGTCCGTTTATATAACCGACGGCGGTCATATCGAGAATCTCGGCATCTACGAACTGCTGCGGCGGCGCTGCAAGGTGATTATCGCGGTTGACGCGGAAGCCGACGCGCAAATGGCCTTCGGCTCGTTCAATGTGCTCGAGCGCTATGCGCTGATCGATCTCGGCGTACGCATCGATCTGCCATGGCAGCCGATTGCCAACGCGACTAAGGAGATTGGCGGCCAGATCGACAAAACCGGTGATTGCGAAAAACGTCTCGGGCCGCACGTGGCGGTTGGCGAGATCAGTTACCCAGGCAACCGCAAAGGCATTCTCATCTACATCAAGTCGTCGCTCACCGGCGACGAAAACGATTACGTCTTCCACTACAAGAAGCGCTATGGCGCGTTCCCCCACGAAACCACGGCCGATCAGTTGTTCAGCGAGGAACAGTTCGAAGCTTACCGCGCGCTTGGTTTCCATGCCGCCAATCGTTTCTTCGACCGGCGCGATCACTTTGCGCATCTAGATGCGAAGCAAAACAAATGCGTTGGCGATCAGATGGACTATCTCGACAAGCTGTTCCCGGTGACGTCCGCGCCCGATCCGTGTTGGCCGCGTGATCACGCGACATTCGCCGCTTGGGTCGCGGCCGACACCAAGGCGGCGGAGGAGGCGGCAACAAAGAAAGCCGCGGACGTTGCGCTCGCCGCAACGAGATTGGCGTCGGCCGTCGAGACCGCTGCAGCGGCGATGGCGGTGAAACCATCGAGGGCGGACTCGCCTGCCGGTTAAGTTGACGCCACATCGTTGATCGACGAACAATCGTCATTGGGCTAAAAACCCTGACGCTAACGTCATCGCGGGATTCCCATGTCCAAAGTCTGGATCGAAGTGGCGCTGAACGGGCCCTGGGGCCGCCAGCGTCAGCCCGATATTCCGGTGACGGTCGATGCGATTGTCGCCGATGGCATTGCCACAGCGAAAGCCGGCGCAGCGATCGTCCATCTGCATGCCTATGACGACGACACCGGCCGGCAGCGCGACGACTGGCAGACCTACGCGCGCATCATCGAAGGCATCCGTGCGCAGTGCGACGCCATCGTCTATCCGACCATCCCGATCGCCGGTTCCGGCTTTGCCGGTGCGCTGACCAGCGCGCGCGAGCGTTACGCACACCTTGAAGAATTGGCGAAACGCGGGTTGGTTGAATGGGCGGTTGTCGATCCGGGCTCGGCGAACATTGCGCGGCTCGACGAACTGGCGCGCAAGGAGATGGGCTTCGTCTATCAAAATCCGGATGCGCACATCATGGAGGGTTTGCGCATCTGCGCCGAATACGATGTGCGGCCGAGCTACGCGATTTATGAACCCGGCTTTACCCGCGCCGGTGCCGCGCTGGCTGCCGCGTATAAAGGCCTTCCTGCCCCGGTGTACCGGTTCATGTTCTCCGAACAGTTTGCCTTCGGCTTTCCGCCGAAGCCGGTGTTTCTCGATGCGCACCTGGCGCTCCTGGCCGAAGCATCGCCCGGCGCGCCGTGGATGGTGGCCGGTTTGGGCGTGGACATCAGGCCGTTGATTGCGCCCGCTGCGGAGCGTGGCGGCCATATCCGCGTCGGCCTCGAAGACCGGCCTTTGGGCGTGCGCGAGACGAATGTCGCCCTTGTGGAACAAGCAGTGCGGCAGGTCGTGGCGGCGGGTGGCGAGCCGGCGACGACGGCTGAGGTGAGGGCGGACTGTATTGCGGCGGATCGCGCGCTCAAGCGCGTCGCCAAGGCTTAGCATCCCTTGCGGCCACCACTCGTCGAGAGCTGATAGTGCAAGCACTGCATGGTGATGTCACGGGCCGGCTCGCTGTCGCGCTGGAACCGGTAGACCTTGCGTGAAATGTCGGTGTCCTCGTCGCGACCGCAGATGACGCGATGCTGACTCGATATTGTGCGTGACGATTGCTCGGTCAGCACGATCTTGTGCTTCTCTTCGCTGCGGCGGGTGAATTCGATTTCCTTCGCCAGTCCTTCATTGCCGTTGTTCGGGTCGTAGGTGACGGCGGCGTCCTGCAGCAGGGCCTCGGTCTTGCGTTCGCTCTTTCTGATGTCGCCGAGCGGCTTCTTGCTGTCGATGACGGCCATCGAATCCCGGTTGAAGATGACCTGCTGCTCGCCGAGCTGGCCCTGGCAGCGCCAGCTCCAGATCCCGGCCGACGCGCTGCCCGATGCGGCGATCAAGCCCAGTCCCGCACAGAGGCTGGCAATTATTCGGATTCTCATGGCTCGTATCGTCCTCTGCCGCTTCCTATATTGGTAGCACACAAGCCCCGACAGGTTCATGCCCCCGACCGATCGCGAAAAGAACCGCTTCTCCGCCCGCGCCAAGCGCTATGCGAATGTCGGCACCAAAGTCGGTGGCGTGGCCGCGCGCATGGCGGGTCAGCGGCTGTTTGGCGGTGGACCCAACGACCGCTCCGGCAATGCGCTGGCGCTGGCTTCGGCGCTGGGCGGGCTGAAAGGCCCGATCATGAAGGTGGCGCAACTGCTCGCCACCATTCCGGACGCGGTGCCGGCGGAATACGCCAACGAGCTGATGAAACTGCAAAGCCAGGCGCCGCCGATGGGCTGGGCCTTCGTCAAACGCCGTATGCAGGCTGAACTCGGGAGCGACTGGCAGAACAAGTTCAAGAGTTTCGAACATCATCCGGCGGCGGCTGCGTCGCTCGGTCAGGTGCATCGCGCCACTGCATTGAGCGGTGATGAACTGGCCTGCAAGTTACAATATCCCGACATGCAGTCGGCGGTTGAAGCCGACCTGAACCAACTGCAGTTGCTGATGTCGATCCGCAAGCGCTTCGATCCGGCGATCGACGCCACCGAGATCGCGGTCGAGATCGGTGCGCGCCTGCGCGAGGAACTCGACTATGTGCGCGAGGCCAAGCACGTCGCCTTGTATAGGCATGTACTTCAGAACGAGCCCGCCATCCGCGTGCCGAAAATATTTCCCGATCTGTCGACCGGCCGCCTGCTGACGATGGAATGGATGAACGGGCGCAAGCTGCTCGATCACAAGGATGCGTCGCTGGACACTCGCAATCGGATCGCCACCGCGATGTTCACCGCCTGGTGGTTTCCGTTCAGCCGCTTCGGCGTCATCCACGGCGATCCGCATCTCGGTAATTATTCGGTGTTCGACGACGCGCAGGGCAAGCCCGCCGGTATCAATCTGCTCGACTACGGCTGCATCCGTATTTTTCCGCCGAGCTTTGTCGGCGGCGTGGTCGATCTGTATCGCGGTCTGCACGACGATGACCATGCACGGGTGGTGCACGCTTATGAAACCTGGGGCTTCAAAAAGCTGTCGCGTGAACTGATCGACTCGCTCAACATTTGGGCGCGCTTTATCTACGGTCCGTTGCTCGACGACCGCGTGCGCACCATCGCCGATGGCGTGAAGCCCTCGCAATACGGCCGCAAGGAAGCCTTCAAGGTGCATCAAGCGCTGAAGAAGCAGGGCCCGGTGACGGTGCCGCGCGAATTCGTATTCATGGATCGCGCGGCTATTGGACTCGGCGCTGTGTTCCTGCATCTCAATGCCGAACTGAACTTCTACAAGCTGTTCAATGAGGCGATCGAGCGTTTCGACGTCGCGCAGGTTGCCAAACGGCAGCGCGAAGCGCTCGACATCGCGGGCCTATGATTTGTCGGCGGTGACAAAAAGAAACCCGCCGCGCTCACGCGCTTTGCGTTTGAGATAGTCATTTGAAAACAAGGGCCGCACCAGCTTGCGCAAGGAGCGGGGCAGGGGAAGCGCATCAGCTTCCTGTCCGTAAACCTCGACCGACGTCTTATCGAAGAATGTGTTGAACAGGTCGGCCAGCGTGTCGCGCGTGTAGTAGCGCGCGCTGAAGCCGTCGGTGTCGGCCCAGAGCGCGCGGTCGAGCGAGTGGCCGCGCCAGAAGCCAAGCAGATGTTTCCGCACGAAGGTCGCATAAGCCGGCATGCCTTCGAGGTTGTAGACCATCACGCGCGCCTGGCCGCCGGGCTTCAGCACGCGATGGATCTGCCGCACGATACGCCCCGTGTAAGCGGCGTGATGGATCGCGCCCCATGACCAGACGAAATCGAAACTGTCGTCCGGAAAGTCCATCGTGGCCGCGTCGCCTTGCCGCAGATCGATGACAAAATCTTTCAGCGCGGCGCGCCGGCGCGTCGCCTCAATCGAGGTGTCGGACACATCGATGGCTGTCACGTGGGCGCCGGCCTTCGCCATCAGCTCGCTGTGCAATCCCATGCCGCAGCCGATTTCCAGCACGGCGCGGTCTTTCAGGCGGTCAAAGGGAATGATGCGGTCGAACGGCGTTCCGTCGTGCGCGAACAGCCGGGCGGCGTCGATGAAGCGGCGGTCGATCTCGTCGAACCAGGCGGCTGAGAACTTCTCCGCCCCGACCGGATCGTTCCAGTCGTAGGACATGGTGTGGCCGGTCCACCAGCGGCGGTTTCCCAGCGCCACCGCGTCCAAGGTCTGCCGTTCGGTCCGTTTGTCGGAAATGTCCATGCGCGCCCCACCCGCATTGTGGGCAGTGTAGAGCGCCGGCGAGGGTTTCGACACCTCGAAAACCGCGCCAAACCGTACACAACCGGCCGCCGGAACCGTTGCCCTCCCGCCCCAAGTGCGCTACCTGACGAGCCGCCCGGTTACGATCCTCGGAGAGCTTCCCCCATGGCCGATCACGGCACCGTCGAATACGCCACCGCTGCTGGAAACGACTATCCGGCGCACGAGAATACCTACGAAACCTTCGTCAAATTCGCCTTCGTCGGCACCATCCACGTCATCAATCTGATGTTCGGCCTCGCGGTCGGCGGCGTGATGGGACACTGGTTCACGGCACTGCCGGTCTTCATCATCGCCATTATCGGCTTGATCCCGGGTCTCGTGACCGGCGGCAAGACCTCGAGCTACGTCGCTTTCGCGCTCTGCTTCGCGATCTTCGCCTTCACCGGGTTGTCGGCGCACTAAGACCATCACGGCGGGGGATACGCGAATGCGAATTGCCGTAGCGCGTGAAACCGAAGGCGGCGAACCTCGAGTCGCCGCCACGCCGGAAACCGTCAAGAAGTTCAAGGCGCTCGGCGCCGACGTCGCGGTCGCCCGCGGCGCCGGCATTGCCTCCGGTATTCCGGATGCCGACTACGAAGCCGCCGGCGCCACGGTCGGCGAGGACGTCGCCAAGGACGCCGATATCGTCCTCAAGGTGCGCCGTCCGGCGCCCAATGAATTGTCGCAATACAAGAAGGGTGCCCTGGTCGTCGCGATCATGGACCCCTACGGCAATGAGGCCGCGCTCAAGCAGATGGCCGAGGCCGGGCTCGTCGCTTTCGCCATGGAACTGATGCCGCGCATCACGCGCGCGCAGTCGATGGACGTGCTCTCCAGCCAGGCCAATCTCGCCGGTTATCGGGCCGTGATCGACGGCGCCGCCGAATATGGCCGTGCGCTGCCGATGATGATGACGGCGGCGGGCACCGTGCCGGCGGCCAAAGTCTTTGTCATGGGCGTCGGCGTTGCCGGCCTGCAGGCGATTGCGACCGCGCGCCGCCTCGGCGCCGTCGTTACCGCCACCGATGTTCGCCCGGCGACCAAGGACCAGGTCGAAAGCCTGGGCGCCAAGTTCCTCGCCGTCGAGGACGAAGAATTCAAGAACGCGCAGACCGCGGCGGGCTATGCCAAGCCGATGTCGGCGGAATATCAGGCCAAGCAGGCGGCGCTCACCGCCGAACACATCAAGAAGCAGGACATCGTCATCACCACCGCGCTGATCCCGGGCCGTCCGGCGCCGCGGCTAATCACGGCGGCGATGGTGGCCTCGATGCGTCCCGGTTCGGTGATCATTGATCTCGCGGTCGAGCGCGGCGGCAATGTCGAAGGCGCGGTTGCCGGCGAGGTGGTCCAGGTCGGCCCCGCCAAGATCGTCGGCCATCTCAATGTCGCAGGAAGGCTCGCCGCCTCGGCCTCCGCGCTGTATTCCAAAAACCTGTATACCTTCGTCGAAACTTTGATCGACAAAAAAGAAAAGACGCTGGCGATCAACTGGGACGACGAGATCGTCAAGGGCACCGCGCTGACGCGCGACGGCGCCATCATCCACCCAAGCTTCATGCCGAAGACGGCTTAAGGGAGAGGGTCCATGCACGATCTCGCCACCGTCGTCGATCCCTTCGTCTTCCGCCTCTCGATCTTCGTATTGGCGGTGTTCGTCGGCTACTACGTCGTCTGGTCGGTGACGCCTGCGCTGCATACGCCGTTGATGTCGGTGACCAACGCCATTTCCTCGGTGATCGTGGTCGGCGCGCTGCTTGCGGTCGGCGTGCCGCTGATCACGGCGCATAACGGACCGATCTGGGCGCGTGCGCTTGGCTTCGTCGCGCTGATTTTTGCCTCGATCAATATTTTCGGCGGCTTCCTGGTCACGTCGCGCATGCTTGCGATGTACCAAAAAAAGAAGAAGTAAGCCGCCATGAACGCCAACATCGCAGCGCTGCTTTATCTCGTCGCCGGCGTCCTGTTCATCCAGGCGCTGCGCGGGCTGTCGAGCCCGGCGTCGAGCCGCATGGGCAACATGCTCGGCATGATCGGCATGACCATCGCCGTGCTGACGACCTTGGCGGCGCATCCGCCAACCGACACGATCGCCTGGGTGCTGGTCATCGGCGGCATCGCCATTGGCGGCGGCATCGGCGCTGTTGTAGCACGCAAGGTGCCGATGACCTCGATGCCCGAATTGGTCGCGGCCTTCCACTCGCTGGTCGGCATGGCGGCGGTGCTGGTCGCCGCCGGTGCCTTTTATGCGCCCGAGGCCTTCGACATCGGCAGCAGCGGCCACATTCATCAGGCCAGCCTGATCGAAATGGCGCTCGGCGTCGCCATCGGCGCTTTGACCTTCACCGGCTCGATCATCGCCTTCCTGAAGCTGTCCGCGCGCATGAGTGGCGCGCCGATCATGCTGCCCGGCCGGCACGTCATCAACATCGTCGTCGCGCTGGCGCTGGTGTTCTTCATTTACGGCTTTTACGACTCGCAAAGCCCCATCGATTTCTGGCTCGTCGTGATCCTGGCGCTGGCGCTGGGCGTGCTGATGATTATCCCGATCGGCGGAGCCGACATGCCGGTCGTCATCTCGATGCTGAATTCGTATTCGGGCTGGGCCGCCGCCGGCATCGGCTTCACGCTCGGCAATTCGGCGCTGATCATTACCGGCGCGCTGGTCGGCTCAAGCGGCGCGATCCTGTCCTACATCATGTGCCACGCGATGAACCGCTCGTTCATCTCGGTCATCCTCGGCGGCTTCGGCGGCGAGACCGCCGTGGCCGGCGGCGCGGCCGAGCAGCGTCCGGTCAAGCTCGGCTCCGCCGAGGACGCCGCCTACATCATGAAGAACGCGCAGAAGGTCATCATCGTGCCCGGCTACGGCATGGCGGTGGCCCAGGCTCAACATGCGCTGCGTGAAATGGCCGACCGTCTCAAGAAGGAAGGCGTCGAGGTGAAGTACGCCATTCATCCGGTCGCGGGCCGTATGCCCGGCCACATGAACGTGCTGCTGGCCGAAGCCAACGTGCCCTACGATGAAGTCTTCGAGCTGGAAGACATCAACTCGGAATTCGCCCAGGCCGACATCGCTTTCGTCATCGGCGCCAACGACGTCACCAATCCGGCGGCGGAAGACGACAAGACCTCGCCGATCTACGGCATGCCGGTCTTGCAGGTCTGGAAGGCCGGCACTGTGATGTTCATCAAGCGTTCGCTGGCGTCCGGCTATGCCGGCATCGACAACCCGCTGTTCTATCGCGACAACACGATGATGCTGCTCGGCGACGCCAAGAAGATGACCGAGCAGATCGTCAAGGCGATGTAGCGCTGAGCGCTAGCGATGCCCGTCCAGCGGCATCGGCACCGAGCAACGCATCTGCACTCCTTCCGGCCGGTAATCGATGGTCGCCTTGGCCTGGATCTGTCCGGGCAGCACGTATTCCAGTAGCCGTACACCGAAGCCATGCCGTTTGGGCGAGGAGACCGGCGGACCGCCGCTCTCGACCCAATCAAAATCGAGCCGCCGCCGAGTCGCCTCGATCGTCACGCTCCAGGTGACGGCGATCTTGCCGCCCATGGCCGAGAGCGAACCGTATTTCGCAGCATTGATGGTCAACTCATGGATCGCCATGCCGAGCGACACCGCGAGTTGCGCCGACAGATAGACTTCCGGCCCGGTCAGGCTGATGCGGTCCTCGCCGTCTTCGAAGGCGTCGAGTTCATTGTGCAGGATGTCGGCAAACGTGACGGCGCCGACCTCTTCGGTGAGCAAACGATGAGTCTTCGCCAGTGCGCCGATGCGACCGATCAAGGCATCCTTGAACTGCTCGATGGTGTCGGAGGAGCGGGCCGTCGATCCCATGATCGCCTGCACGGTGGCGAGCGTGTTGCGCACGCGGTGATGGAGTTCGCGCACCAGCAGCGCCTGCTGCTCTTCGGCGCGTTTGCGTTCGGTAATGTCGACCAGCATGTTGACGGCGCCGATCAGATTGCCGGTCTCGTCATGCAGCGGCGTCGGATACGGGATGAACGGCACCCGCGTGCCGTCGGGGCGTTCGCAGGCCGCTTCCATACCGCGCACCGCCCGGTTTTCCTTCAGCGCAATAGCCATCGGGCACTCGCCATGCGGCAAAGGCGTGCCGTCGGCCCAGAACAGTTTCCACGATCCGCACCATTCGCTGGTGCCAAGCTGGGGGCGATGGCCCCATAGTTCGGCGGCAGCATCGTTGTAATAGGTCAGACGGCCCGCGGCGTCGGTGGTGTAGACGGCGGCCGGAAGGGCGTTCAGCAGCTCGCGAAAGCGGCGCTCGCGCTCGTTCAGAGTCGATACGGCGCGTATGGCGGCCGAAATCGGCACGACCTTGTCATCGGACTGCGCCTCACCGCGAGCGGCAAGGGCGCGTTCCAACTCGCTTTCTAGAAAGCCTCCCAGCTGATCCATCCCAATCCCGAAACCTGACGCAAGACATTGGCCTTAAAGGCTGTTTTTGATCCGGAAACCCCGACCCGCAACGTCAAACGCGCCATGGGCCAATTGGTTGCATCCCCAATCGACTTTATCTGCTCCTGACCGATTTTTTCCTTAATGCCAGTCAGCCGCGGATGGTGCCTGAAGGGCCCGCACCATCACCAGCGCGTCAACCAGGCCCAAGCGGGGGTGCTGGAAGACCCCGGGAAGGCGGCCGGCGATCGCGAAGCCGCAGGCCTGCCAAAGCCGCACCGCGCGCTCGTTGGTGGCCACGACGAAGTTGAACTGCATGGCGATAAAGCCGAGCCGGCGGGCCTCATCCAGCGAATGCAGGCACATCGCCCGGGCGACGCCGTGGCCGGTCGCACCCTGGGCGGTCATGTAGCCGCAGTTGGCGACATGGGCGCCGCCGCCGCGCTGATTGGCACGTAGGTAGTACGTACCGATGACGGCGCCAGCCTTGTCCTGAGCGACGAAAACGCTGTGCCCGGGCGAGCGCCAATAGGCCAGCGCGTCGGCGCGGCTGATGTCGCGCGGGATCGGATACGTCTCGCCGGCGCGAAAGGTCGGCTCCAGGATCGCCCAGATCGCGTCGTCGTCGGCGGCAGTGGCGGAGCGAATGGTCAGGTCCGGGGTCATAAGCGCTGTGCTATCATTTTCTCATGTCGTCGTTGAAGCTTTTGATCGCCGCCGCAGTCCTGATCTACGGCGCCATGGCCATCGCCATGTACGTGTTCCAGCGCGTGGTGATGTACCCGGCGCCGCAGACGACGCGCATCGCGCCCGCCGCCGCCGGTTTGCCGCAGGCCCAGGAACACACGCTCGACACCGCCGACGGCGAAAAGATCATCGTCTGGCACGTTGCCCCGCAGGCCGGCAAACCGGTGGTGATCTTCTTCCACGGCAACGGCGAAGTGATTGCCTGGCGCGTGCCGCGCTTCCGTGAACTCGTCGCCGACGGCATCGGGCTCATCGCGGTGTCGTATCGCGGCTATGGCGGTTCGTCCGGCAGCCCGAGCGAAGCCGGGCTGATCGCCGACAGCGAAGCGGCCTACAAACTTGCCGCATCGCTGTATCCGCCGGACCGCATCGTGGTGTGGGGCTATTCGCTCGGCAGCGGCGTGGCGGTGGCGCTCGCCTCAAAGCATCCGGTCGGTAGACTGATCCTCGAGGCGCCATTTACATCGGCGGCCGATATCGGCGCCGCGGCCTTTCCGTATCTGCCGGTGCGCTGGCTGATCAAGGACAGCTTTCATTCCGACCAGCGGATCGCCACGGTGCGCGCGCCGCTGCTGATCCTGCATGGCGAAAAAGATACGGTCGTGCCGATCCGCTTCGGCGAGCGGCTGTTCGCGCTCGCCAACGAGCCCAAACGCATGATCCGGTTTCCGCAAGGCGACCACGTCAATCTGGAAGGGCAGGGCGTCATCAAGGCCGCGAAAGACTTCCTGGCCGATTGAGCCTGTCGGGCCGGCGGCTTAGGATCGAACGGCAAGAGGGGGACGGTGGGATGCATTATTTAGTCAAGCAAATGGCCTTTTTTGGCGCGCTGTTGTTGCCGCCGCTCGGCGCCAACGCCGCCGAGCCGGTCAAGCACATCGGCGTTTACGTGACGCCGTTCTACGAAGCGGCAAAGACGCCCGGTGGCACGCCGATCGTCGGCGTCGGCAAGCAGTTCAACGATCTCCTGGCCTCCAGCAAGCGCGAGGACATTCTCGCCGCCCGCGACGCGATCGTCACCAGGCCCGCAACCGTCACACCGATGACCATGATGGTGCTGGCGATCCGGCTCTACGACGTCGGTTTGCGCGACGACGCGGTGTTCTGGTTCTACGCCGCCAAGGATCGTTACATCGTGATGTCGGACGTGCTCGACACCAAGAGTCAGTTGCTGGCGCAGGCCGACGACGCGGTAAAGAGCTTTGCGACGCTGGCGGGACCCGCCATCAATGGCTACGCGTTCTGCGATCTCGCCAAACAGACCGAGGCGCATGCCAAGGCGGTCGCCTGGGTCGAGAGCAATCCGTACGAAGTCATGTTCATGGACCGCGCCCCGGCGCTGCCGGGCGATCGTGCCGCGAACCACAAACGCGCGATTGCGAATGCGCAGGAGCGCGCCGCCAAGGAGAAGGCTTATTTCGCCGACGCCAAGAATGCCGCGGAGTTCATGGCCGCGCGCAAGCGCAACGAGGCCGACTCTAAATTCTTCTGGAAATAATCAGGCCTTCACGCCGCTGACGAAATACTGGCCGCCAAGCGGCAGCCAGCTCAGATATTTTTCCATCGGCCGCAGCCCCGCGAGCTGCGATGGGAAAAACAGGCAGTAGCCGGTTTCAGAAATTTCGAATTTGGCTTCGCGCATGCGGCGCACTGTCTCGCTCATGCGCAACAGCACCGCGTCGGCGTCGAACGGGCAGGTGCTCACGAGCCGCTGCGTCACCGGATTGAACGGATTGTGCTCGAAGATCACGAAATGCCCGCCGGGCTTGAGGCGGTCGTAGGCATAGCGAAGCGCGTCCTGACGTTCCGCAGGCGCAATGTGATGAAACACGCAGGACGCCAGCACGAGATCGAAATGCGGCGTCGCGGCCAGTTCGTCCATCGGGAAGAACCGGCAATCCGGATTGTCTCGCCGCGCGATCGTCAAGCTGTCGGCCGAAGGATCGCAGCCGACCACGTCGGCGTTCGGAAAGGCTGAGCGGAAGTAGGGCATGGCGCGGCCGATGCCGCAGCCGAAATCGAGCACGGCATCGGCTTCACCGGTAAGCTCTTTGGCGCGCTCGACTTTGTAGCGGACGAAGTAATCGTTATCGCGGTCGAAGAAGCTGGTCTGCGCGGCGATCAGCGCTTCGTATTGTCCGGCGTATTGGTCGAAATCGATTTTCGTCATCGGGGTCCGCCGTCGTTACCGCGATTAGAACGCCCGCCGCTTACCAAAAAGAAAACGCGGGCGCTTTGAACGCCCGCGTGAATCTCTAAACCCGAACCGGTCGATCGTTAGAAGCGCGAACCGCCGCCACCAGCGCCCGCACCGCCACGGCCACCGCGGCCACCAGCGCCGCCCGGACCACCCGCACCGCCGGGGCCAGCAGCGCCCGGAACGATACGCGGCTTCATCGGCAGCAGACCTTCGCGCTGCATCTTCTTGCGCGCGAGCTTGCGGGCACGGCGAATTGCTTCAGCCTTTTCCCGCGCTTTCTTTTCCGACGGCTTTTCGTAATGGCCGCGAAGCTTCATTTCGCGGAAAATGCCCTCACGCTGCATCTTCTTCTTGAGCGCCTTGAGGGCTTGATCGACGTTGTTGTCGCGAACGAGAACTTGCACGCATGCTCCTTCGTATGTGGCTCGGCCGGGTTTTATTCAAAAAGCCCGCAAAGGCGGGGCCTTTGAGTCGGGCGGCAGTAGCAGAATTGCGAATAAGAGTCCATTGGAACGGGCCAAAAGCCCCGTTCCACGGCCTTTTTCATCTTGGCCGAGGACTTACAGGGTGGCAGCGGGGCCGTCAAATGGGCCATTTTCGGCCCTTCTAGGCCGCCTCCACCCGGGCCGCCCGCTCGAACAGGGCCTCAACCCAGCCGTTTACCGCCGCGTCGATGACCAGGTGGACCCGGTCGGCCGCCCCCCGGTTGGCGACGCTGTGGGGGTCGGACAGCCGCAGGTACCAGGCGGAACCGGCCGGCATGACGCAGCGGACGCCGTTGAGCCGGAAATCGACGTCCTCGTTGGTCACGACCGGAATATGGATTCGGACCATGCCCTGCTCGAAGGATAAGTCGTTGTCGTGGTGTTCCTTGATGACCGAGCCGGGGGTCAGCCGCATCAGCCGCACCGCATGCAGCGGGCAGTCGAAGGGCGCGAGCACGTCCTGGAAGGCCGGCGAAGCGGCCAGCATGGGGGTATCGGCAAAGTCGGTGCAGGCCGGGTCGGAATAGATCATGCGCACCGGGTGGGTGGCGCCAGCGGGCCCGCGCAGCGGGATCACGCTCCAGTCGCCGTCATAGTTCTGTTTGACGAAATGCTCGATCCATTCGGTGCGGCCGAAATTCGCCAGGTCGCCGGCAAGCCGCTCGGGATCGAACGCCAGCGGCAGGCGGAGGCGGTCGGGACGATGGTCGGCCAAGTTGCATCTCCACGTAGAGATGCAACTATAGCAAGAATACTGCTGAACTACACCTTTTCGCGCGGCACCATGTGCAGATACGGCTCGGCCTCTTTCAATGCGCGTGCATAGGAAGGGCGTTTGGTCAGCCGTTCGAGATAGGCCGCGACGTTCGGGAACTCTACGTCGAGCGGCATCACCACCATGTCGGTGTAGAACAGCGTCGGCGCTGCGGCGCAGTCGGCCATGCTGAATGTCTCGCCCGCCGCCCAGGTTTTCTCCGCCATATCCTTGTCGACGATGGCCAGCGCGGTCCGCAATTTGTCGCGGGCGTAAGCCACGCCGTACGGATCCTTGCTGTCCGCGGGCCGTATGCGGTCGCCGATGATCTTCTGCATCATCAGGTGAACGTTGAGATCGTAAAAGCGATCCTGCGCGCGGACGTCAAGCGCGGCCTCGGCATCGTCCGGGATCAGCTTGCTGCTGCCGGGAAAATGCCGCGCCAGATATTCGATAATACTGGTGGATTCCGGAATGACGCGGCCCGCCGCGTCGTCGCGCAACACCGGAAATTTCCCGACCGGCCAAATTTGCTTGAATGCTGAGCTCTGCTCAGCGTTCGACAGGTCGACATTGTGCGGCGTGAACGGCCTGTCGTTCTCATAGAGCGCGATCAGCGCCTTGTGACAGAACGACGATAGCGGATGGAGATAGAGCGTCAGCGACATGGGGACCTCCTGTCCCCCGATTATATCACTTCGGAAATACCTTCGTCACATGCCCCATCTTGCGGCCGGGGCGGGCCTCGCCCTTGCCGTAGAGATGCAGAGACGCGCCGGGCACGTTAAGCCAGTGCGCGGTGTCGTTGGCTTCGGCGCCGATCAGGTTGATCATCTCGACGCGCTTGCCGAGCCGGATCGGCTTTACCAGCGGCCATCCCGCGACGGCGCGAATGTGCTGCTCGAACTGCGAGACGGTGGCGCCGTCGATGGTCCAGTGCCCCGAATTGTGAACGCGCGGCGCGATCTCGTTGACCAGCACGGTCTGTTTTTTGCCCTTGCGCACCACGAACATCTCAACCGCGAACACGCCAACATAATCGAACGCCTTGGCGATGCGGGTTGCGATTTTGCGCGCTTCGGCGGCAAGCGCCGGTGACACCTTTGCCGGCACCTTGGAGATGTGGAGAATGTGGTCGCGGTGCTCGTTCTCCGTCACCTCGAAGCATTCGACATGGCCGTCGGCTGAACGCGCGGCAACCACCGAGACCTCGCGTTCGAAATTGACGAAGCCTTCGAGGATGCAGGGCTCGTTCTTCAGACTGCGCCACGCCGCGTTCGGGTCGTCGCCTTTGGCAATCTTGGCCTGACCTTTGCCG
>CAISIV010000231.1 GCA_903885555.1 uncultured Hyphomicrobiales bacterium | reverse complement strand
AGCTTTAAGGCTGCGGACGATTGCGACGGCCGCGTCTCAGGCCCGCGTTCCGACCATCGTCACTAATGATGTGCTCTACCACTGTCCGACGAAGCGGATGCTGCAGGATGTTGTTACGTGCATCCGCCTGCACACCAAGATCGACAACGCGGGCTTTCAGAAGGAGCGGCATGCCGACCGTTTCCTGAAGGCGCCTGAGGAAATGCTTCGGCTCTTTCCACAATACGAGCATGCCGTGCGCCGCACTTGGGAAATCGCCGAGCGCTGCCGGTTTTCGCTCGATCAGCTCACCTACACCTATCCGACCGAAACGGTGGAAGACGGGCTCAATGCCCAGGAGCGATTGGAAAAGCTCACGTGGAAGGGAGCGGGGAAGCGCTACCCCGAGGGGCTTCCCGACAACGTCGCCACGCAGTTGCGGCATGAGCTCAATCTCATTGAGCGCATGGACTACGCGCCGTACTTTCTTACGGTGGAGTCTATCGTCCGCTTCGCGCGATCAAAAGACATTCTTTGCCAAGGCCGCGGCTCTGCAGCAAATTCTGCGGTCTGTTACGTCCTCGGCGTCACATCGATCGATCCCGTTCGCCAGGGCTTGCTGTTCGAGCGCTTTGTCAGCGAAGAACGCCGCGAGCCGCCCGACATCGACGTCGATTTCGAGCACGATCGACGTGAAGAAGTCATTCAGTGGATTTACGAGACCTATGGTCGGACACGTTCAGCTCTAACAGCTGTCGTATCCCGCTATCGTGCGCGCGGCGCAGTGCGTGAGGTCGGCAAGGTCCTTGGTCTGCCTGAGGACGTTACTGGGTCGCTCGCCGGTATGATCTGGGGCTGGAGCCGCGATGGTGTGGCCGAGCGTGAAGCCAAAGAACTGAACCTGAACCTTGAAGATCGGCGCCTCAAGCTGACGCTTGATCTTGCTAAGCAGCTCATCAACACCCCTCGCCATCTTTCCCAGCATCCAGGCGGCTTCGTTCTGACCTTTGATCGGCTCGATGAGCTGGTGCCGGTTGAACCCGCCGCGATGGATAACCGGCAAGTGATTGAATGGGACAAGGACGACATCGACGCATTGAAGTTCATGAAGGTCGATGTGCTGGGCTTGGGCATGCTCGGCTGCATGCGGCGCACGTTTGGCCTTCTTGAAAGCGCCAAGGGCCTAAGCCTCGATCTTGCGAGCATCCCGTCTGAAGACCCTGCCACCTACGCGATGATCCGCAAGGCGGACACGATGGGTACCTTCCAGATTGAATCCCGTGCGCAAATGTCGATGCTTCCGCGTCTCAAACCCAAGACGTTCTACGACCTCGTTATCGAAGTTGCGATCGTGCGCCCCGGGCCCATTCAGGGCGACATGGTGCATCCCTACATTCGGCGACGCGAGGGGCGCGAAAAGGTCGAGTTTCCAACGCCGGCGTTGGAGAAGGTTCTCGGCAAGACGCTTGGCGTGCCACTGTTTCAAGAACAGGCCATGCAGGTCGCGATGGTCGCGGCTGGCTTTTCAGCGACGGAGGCCGATCAACTTCGCCGCTCCATGGCAACGTTCAAATTTACCGGAGGCATTCACAAGTTTCAGGAAAAGCTGATCACCGGAATGCGCGATAATGGCTACACGCAAGCCTTTGCCGAGCGTACCTTTAGGCAACTTGAGGGCTTTGGAAGCTACGGCTTTCCGGAATCCCACGCGGCCAGCTTTGCGTTGATCGCTTACGCTTCAAGCTGGATGAAATGTCACCATCCCGACGTTTTTCTTGCCGCCATCCTCAACGCGCAACCGATGGGCTTCTATGCGCCCGCGCAATTGGTGCGTGACGCACGCGAGCACGGCGTAGAGGTCCGGCCGGTCGATATCAATCTTTCCGGCTGGGACTGCACGCTTGAATCAACGGGAAGTGAGCTCTGCGCCGTTCGTCTCGGATTCTGCATGGTGCGTGACCTGAACAAGAAGGAAGCAGAGCAACTTGTCGACCGGCGGACTTTTGGCCGAATTGCCACCAGCCGTGCAGCTCGGGCGTTTGCAAATATCGAAGAGGTATGGCGGCAATCGTCTGT
This sequence comes from uncultured Hyphomicrobiales bacterium, assembly GCA_903885555.1. GTDB lineage: Bacteria > Pseudomonadota > Alphaproteobacteria > Rhizobiales > Xanthobacteraceae > Pseudolabrys. The sequence continues at coordinate 702 of CAISIV010000231.1, read as the reverse complement.
GCCGATAGCCACGCTGCGCCATATCGCGACAGCGGATGGCTTCGCAGGACTCGGCCTGTCACGTCGTGAAGCCAGCTGGGCAATTAAGGCTCTGCGCGACGAGGCCTTACCTCTCTTTGCCGTTACGGATGACAAGGCTGGCATACTGCGCCCTGAGGCAATCGAGCCTGCCGTTTCCTTGCCGCCCATGACGATGGGGCGCGAGACCGTCGAGGATTATCGGTCGACGGGCCTCAGCTTGCGCGCTCACCCGGTATCGTTCCTCCGCCAAAGCTTGCAGGATCGAGGCTACCTGCCTTGCCGCGCGCTTAGTGGGGCCGCGAATGGCTCGCGCATCTCCATCGCTGGACTCGTGCTCGTCCGCCAAATGCCCGGCTCGGCCAAAGGCGTCATGTTCGTTACACTGGAAGACGAAAGCGCAAACGCCAACCTGATCGTCTGGCCGTCAGTCTTTGAGAAAAACCGACGCACGATGCTTGGCTCAACCATGTTGGGTTGCCGAGGCAAGGTGCAGAGCGCCAACGGCGTTATTCATTTGATCGTCGAGTATCTAAGCGACCTGACAGCTGATCTGAAACACGTCTCGGGGACCGAGGCGCCTTTCCCGCTGGCGCCCGGACGTGGCGACGAAGCCAAGCATGGCGGAGGCGGTCTGGATAGCCGAGAAGATCGAAGAGCACACGTCTGAACTCCAGTCACATT
>CAISIV010000230.1 GCA_903885555.1 uncultured Hyphomicrobiales bacterium | reverse complement strand
GTGCCGCGCGTGAAGTAACCGCCGCGCGTCGGGTGGGTGCCCGGCAGCGTGCGGAACGGGATGCCGTCGCCATCGACGTCGTTGTAGCGGCCGAAATCACGACCAGCTTCGAGTTCTTCGTAGGACATGACTTTGCCGCGGTCATATTCCTGTGCGTCGTCCCAGGTCAGCGGATCGCAGAGGCGCGTGTTCATGCCGATGTCGAGATCGGTCATGACGAAGATCGGTGTTTGCAGACGCTCGGCCAGATCAAAGGCCTTGGCCGTGAGTTCGAAACACTCGCGCGGGTCTTCGGGAAACAACAGCACGTGTTTGGTATCGCCGTGAGAAGCGTAGGCACAGGCCAGCAAATCCGACTGCTGGGTGCGTGTCGGCATGCCGGTAGACGGACCGCCGCGCTGCACGTCGACGATGACCGCCGGGATTTCTGCGAAATAGGCAAGGCCGATGAACTCGCTCATGAGCGAGATGCCGGGGCCGGAGGTCGCGGTGAAGGAGCGCGCGCCGTTCCAGCCGGCGCCGATCACCATACCGATCGAGGCGAGTTCGTCCTCGGCCTGCACGATGGCGTATTTGTGCTTGCCGGTTGCGGCATCGGCACGGTATTTCTGGCAATGCTTGATAAACGCTTCGGCCACCGAGGAGGAGGGCGTGATCGGATACCAGGCGCAGATAGTCGCGCCACCATAGACAGCGCCGAGGGCGATGGCATTATTCCCCTCAAGGAAGATCTTGTCGCCCACGCGGTCGGCGCGTTTGATCCGCAATCCGATCGGGCAGTCGAGATGTTCAAGCGCATAGTCGCGGCCGAGGCGCAGGGCCTTGATATTCGATTGCAGTAACGCCTCTTTGCCCTTGTACTGTTCGCCGAACAGACGTTCGATTTCAGCCGGATCTATCTCCAGTAACGCCGATAGTGCACCGACATAAATAATATTTTTGAAGAGCTGGCGCTGGCGCGGATCGGTATAGGTTGCATTGCAGATTCCGGTGAGCGGCATGCCGAGGATGGTAATGTCGTCACGGAACTTTGATTTTGGCAGCGGTTTGGTGTTGTCGTAGAACAGGTAGCCGCCGGACTCGATTTCCTTGACGTCGTTGTCCCAGGTCTGTGGATTCATGGCGACCATCAGATCGACGCCGCCGCGGCGGGCCTGATAGCCGGCCTCGGTTACGCGTACTTCATACCAGGTCGGCAGCCCCTGGATGTTCGACGGGAAGATATTGCGCGGCGCGACTGGCACGCCCATGCGCAGGATGGAGCGTGCAAACAGTTCGTTTGCACTGGCTGAGCCGGAGCCATTGACGTTGGCAAATTTAACGACGAAATCGTTTGTTGCTTCTATGCGTTTCATTCGAACAGACCCTTTGTTGTCCGTGGTTTCCGCGACGGTAGATAGAGGTTTGCGGGTAATCAGGCGGCGCGTTTCTGTGGCTTGTTTCTGCAACCCGGACCGGCATACGTCATTTCAAGGAAGAACTTCTGCATATCCCAGGCGCCCGTCGGGCAGCGTTCGGCGCACAGGCCGCAATGCAGACACACGTCTTCGTCCTTGGCCATGATGCGGCCGGTTTTCAGCCCGTCAGCGATGTAGATATCCTGAGTGAGGTTTTTTGCCGGCGCTTTTAGTTGCGTGCGCAGGACGGATTCTTCCTGGTTTTCGGTGAAGGTGATGCAATCCATCGGGCAAATATCGACGCAGGCGTCGCACTCGATACACAGTTTCGGCTCAAACACCGTCTGTGCATCGCAGTTCAGGCAGCGTTGTGCCTCGGCCAAAGCGAGCTTCTGGTCGAAGCCGAGTTCGACCTCGATCTTGATGTTCTTCAGCGCGATCTTCGAGTCCTTCAGCGGCACTTTGTAGCGCTGGTCGTTGGAGATCGAGTTGTCGTAGCTCCACTCGTGGATGCCCATCTTCTG
>CAISIV010000229.1 GCA_903885555.1 uncultured Hyphomicrobiales bacterium | reverse complement strand
CCTAACCAGCCGGCTTGTTGGCAGACGCCGAAACGGCGCCAGGGCGCCGCGGGCGGTGCGTTCATTTTTTTCAAAAATCTGAAAAACAGTCCTAGGACTATATTGACAGCGTGACGCTGGTCGGGTATGGTTTGGGCATGCTCCAGATTTGCGCTCGCTAGAACGCATTTGAGCGCGACGGACAAGCAAACGCGGCAAGCCTTCAAAAGAAAGAGACCGCCAACTGAGGCGGCCCAGGCTATTTATCGTTTGATGTCGCGCGTCCAGAGCACAGGTCCGACCTTCACAATATCTGTCGCGGCGCGATCGCACTGCTGGCATTTGAATGTGCGCTGTTTGAAATCCGGTTCCTCTTTGCTGGCCCTGACGAATACCATGTTGCTTTTGCAGGCCGGGCAGATTGGCGGACTAAAGGTCTTTATCCGGTGGCGAAGCGCAAGCATGGCCGTGGGCTCCTAGGGGCGCCGGCGCGAATAATTTAGCCTATTTTTTGAGTTGTCTGTCTGGTCGCCGACAGTAGTGGAACTTTGAGCGCGCGGGGCAGAAGGCTAGGGGACGGCTAGCTTTGCAGGGCTGGGCATTCTCTCAGGTTGGCCTTGTGTCCTTCACATCTACAAATTTTGCGGGCAGGAGCATAAGAGCCTCTAAGTTTCAATGTCCGTTATCTGACATTGCTGAGTTTACGTCGCATAGACTCGCTATTGTGTCTCATAGCGCGCACATAGACTAATGTCCGCGTACCAGCCCGCCTCTGTTCAGTCTGATTCAATAGTGCGCCCGCTATGCCCACGATGCGGAGAAAAGACGCAGCTTGTTGGCGTTGATCCCGATAGCCCCGGGCACGAATTGCATACGTTTGAATGCGCGCAGTGTCAGCGTTTTGAATCCAGGCTCGCCAAGGCTTAGTCCGCTGTGACCGGGCATGCTCCCAAGTTGCGTTCGCAGTGAAGCGTTTAGGCGCGGTGCAACGGAGCAAACGCCAGCCTGAAAAACGAAAGAGGCCGCCAACGGTGGCGGCCTCTCTGTTCGGTTCCGAATAGGCAGACTACTTCTGCTGCTTCTCGCCGGCATTCGGCGAAGCCGGGCTGACGTTACCGCTCGACATCGGCGTGTTCGACTTGCCGGTCGTGTCCATGCCCGTGGTGCTCGGAGCCATCACCTTGTCCTTGTGCATCGTATCTTTGCTCATGGTGTCGCTCTGCGCGCCGGCAGGCTTGGCAGAGTCCGGAGTCTGATTGCCGGGGTTTTGATTGGTATTTTGCGCGAACGCATAGCCGGACGCAGTCGCCAGCACTGCGGTAGCAAGAATCAAAGTACGAAACTTCATGACAATACCTTTCGTGAGATGGAAGTTGCCGTGATCAACCGCCTTCAAGGTGAGTTGTTCCGTCCTTATGTCGGATGACATACACAAAGACGTGCGTTGGTGGCAGGTTCCTGTAACGGAACGGCGATGTGCGTGATGCGTTGTTTTGCCGAACGGCGTCACAGACGCCGGCACAGAAGCAACAAAGAGAACAACCATGCCGCACGTCGAAGGCCAGACGATCGTCGAAACCGCCACCGAAGCGCGCGGCGCAAAGCCGGGCCGCCCGGTATTATATGTGCTGATAGCGAGCACGCTCGGCATTATCGCGCTTTTTAGCATTGTCTATTTGTATTTTTTTACTTGAGCGGGCGCCTCTAAGGCGCGAGGGTGTGCGCGCAGTCACCTGGATTTGGATTTTTTTGTTTTGCACGATTCCTCGCACACGCCGCCGACGCATCTTGCTCCCGGTCTGCTGATCGGCGCCATCATGGTGCTGATCGCGATCGCGTGGTTCTCGTTCCGCTAATAGCGGGCTGACAGTTTTACAGGTTATGCGCGCCGGTTTTTCCGGCGCGTTTTTTTATGGGCGGGGAGGTTCGCGATGGTCGCCAAGAAAGTGATAGCGCCCGAGCTGCTTGCCGAAGCCAGGCGGCTTTACGAGCAGACGCTGGCGCCGGTCGATGACATCTGCGCCATGCTCGGCATCAGGAAAGATCTGTTTTACGTGATCGTCAGGCAGGAAGCCTGGCGCAAGCGGCGCGCGCGCGTTGGCACATTCGAATTTGCCAAAGCGCTCGGCGCCGCCGTTGCTGCTAGCCCGCCGCCGGCCGGGCAGTCGCAGGCGCCGCTTGTTGCCGCCAGTCCATTGTTGCCCGAACAGCGTCTCGCACTTGTGGAGCGTTTGATGACGGGCACCGAGGAGGCGCTCGACGCCATCAAGCGCGTCACAGCCCAGATCAACCCCAATAACCCGGCCGAAGCCGACGCCAGCGCCCGCTCGCTCGCCAATATTTCGCGCGCGTTGCGCGAAATCGCCGCCCTGACCAAACCCGACGAAGTGACTCCATCCGATGACGCCGACGACGACCCCGTTCCCCGCGATATTGACGAATTCCGCAATGAACTTGCGCGACGCATTCGGGGATTTCTCGAAGCACGACGCGCTGGCGCTGCCGGAATTCCTGCTCAGCCAAAAGGCGCACTGGATTGAGGCGACCGGCTCCGACTTCGACTTTCTGGCCCACGATCATCAACGGCCGCCCGCGCGCGCCAATAGCGGCCGCGAATGGACGACCTGGCTCATCCTCGGCGGCCGTGGAGCAGGAAAAACGCGCGCCGGCGCCGAATGGGTGCGCGGTATTGCCCTGGACGATCCCAAGGCGCGGATCGCGCTGATCGCCGAGACCGAAGACGACGCGCGCGAAGTGATGATCGAGGGCGTGTCGGGACTTCTTGCCGTTCATCGCCACGACGAACGGCCGAAGTGGACGTCATCGCGCGGATATTTGCGCTGGAAGAATGGTGCGATAGCGCAGGTCTTCACCGCAGAAAATTACGAACGCCTGCGCGGGCCGCAATTCTCGGCCGCGTGGCTCGATGAACTTGCCAAGTGGCGTCAGGGCGGAACGGAATACGCGATGGGCGCAGCGCTGCCGGCGGGCGCGCCCTTTGTGTTGCTCGACCAGCATATATTGACGGTCGCCAGCGGGCTCGACGCGCTGGAGCGGGCGTTGCAATTGCGGATCGTCGCGGCCAATCGCGATCACGGCGATGCCAGCGCTTTGGCGCTGGGCGTGACGCCGCAGGCGACGGCGCTGCGGCCGCTCGCGCCGGTGCACCTGTCGGCGCGGCGCGACGGCAGCGGCGTGACCTTCAAGTGGGTGCGCCGTGCGCGGTTCGACGCCGACAGCTGGGCCGGCGAAATTCCGCTCGGCGAGGACAGCGAACAATACGCGCTCGACATTCTGTCCGGCACCAGCGTCGTGCGCACGCTCGCCGCGACGGCGCCGAGTGTGCTCTACGCGTCGGCCAGCGAGCTTGCCGATTTCGGCGCGCCACAGACGAGCCTCAACGTGCAGGTGACGCAACTGTCGGCAACCGTTGGCCGCGGCTTTGCGGCCAGTGCGATCCTCACTCCTTAAGACCGGAACATCATGACCGATACAGCCAATCTCGGGCTGCCTTGCATCGAAGGCAGCCAGGCGCAGAAGCACGTCACCCATAACGGCGCGCTGCGCATTCTCGACACGCTAGTGCAGCTCGCCGTGCTCGACCGCGATCTCACCGCGCCGCCGGGCTCGCCCACCGAAGGCCAGCGCTGGATCGTCAAGACCGGCGCCACCGGCGCCTGGGCGGGGCACGCCAACGCAATTGCCGCCTGGCAGGACGGCGTCTGGCAATTCAGCGCGCCGCAAACGGGCTGGGTCGCCTTCGTCGTCGACGAGGCGACGCTGGTGGTCTGGAGCGGCAGCGCCTGGGGCGACTATTTTTCGACGGTGGCGATCCAGAACCTGTCGATGCTCGGCGTCGGCACGACCGCCGATACGACCAACCGTGTCAGCGCCAAGCTCAACAATGCGCTGTGGGCGGCCAAGACCGTCGCCGAAGGCGGCGACGGCAACCTCCGTACCAAGATGAGCAAAGAGAGCACGGCTAAAACCGTCTCGCTGCTCATGCAGGACAATTATTCCGGGCGCGCCGAAATCGGACTGACCGGCGACGACGATTTCCATTTCAAGGTCTCGCCCGACGGCTCGACCTGGTACGAAGGCATCAAGATCGCCGCCGCGACCGGCGCGGTGACGTTTCCCAACACTACGATTGCCGGTGGCCGCGAATTGTTGACGGCCAATCGCACATATTATGTCCGCACCGACGGCAGCAACAGCAATAACGGGCTCGCCAATACATCCGGCGGCGCTTTTCTGACGATACAGAAAGCGATCGATGTTGCGCTGATACTGGATTTCGGCGGCTATGCAGTCACGATTCAGGTGGGCGCCGGCACCTATACAGGTAGCGTCTCGATCTCAAACGCATTTATAGGCGGCAGCATCACGCTGAAGGGCGACACGACCACGCCGTCGAATGTCGTTGTCTCGGTGACGGGTGCCAATGCGATTTCGGCCTCGAACAAGGCTGCGATTTCAATTCAAGGCTTCAAGGTGCAGACGGCAACGAGCGGCCACGCTGTTATTGTAGACAGCGGCGCCACGATTAAAGTTGTCGGCAAGATGGAGTACGGCGTCACCGCTGGCTTCCATCTCTACGCCAACGGAACGGGATCACAGATCGTCGTTAGTGCGGGCTACGCAATTTCCGGTGGCGCGGCCGCGCACTGGGGGGCTACGGATGGTGGCAATCTCACCGTCTATCCTAACGGACTGACGATCAGTTTGAGCGGTACGCCAGCATTCTCCAGTAACTTTGCATACGCATCTCGTGTCAGCGGGATCACCGCATGGGGACATACATTCTCATGGACGGCAATCGGTTCACGCTACAGCGTTGACGCGAACGCCGTGATCTTCGTCAATGCTAGCGCGACCTATCTGCCCGGCAACACGGCTGGCGGTGCTTCGTCCGGCGGCCAGTATTTTTGATGGCGTAATGCGCGGTTCGCAACTCTGCAACATAACACGATGCATGCGAGCGGTGCGACGTACTAGACGGCGTCACGCGATGAGCGAGGCCCTCGTAAGCGTTTGAAGAATCTGCGTGTAGGTTCTTCGAAAAATCGCCATGAAAGGTTTGACCCTACCGCAATCGCCAAAGCGAACAAGAAAGTTATAGCGCTCGCTTCGAGAAGTCCAAAAGGCGGGTGAAGGAACCGCCCAAGGTGGACGATCACGACTGCCTGCAGCAAATAAATTGAGTAGCTGCGGTCACCGAGCCAAAGAAGCCATTTCGCGCTAAGCGTTTTTGCTAGCGGCTTTCCTTCGTTCTGAGTCACTGCAATCATCGTGAAGGCCGTAAGCGGTGCGAAAAGGTAGTTGATAAGGATAGCTCCTGCGAACGTGCTGAAATAGAGCGGCCCAACCGTCGAGATGGCGACGAGCAAGAGGATGCTCGGCGGCAAACGCGGGCCGCCCTTCATCACAAAATTTGCTGCCGTAACGCCGGTCAGGAATTCGAGAAGTCGCAGATAAGGGGAGTGGTAACGCAGCCACATTCCTGACTGATCTTGTGGCGGTCCGGCGATCCAGTGAAGGGCTAGCGCGCCCACAATCATCGCCGCGAAAAGTATTACGGGTCGCTGCGCTATTCGCCTCATGAGCGGTACGACAACTGCGGCGTAGACCAGATAGCAAAACCACTCCGTGCTGATCGACCAAGTGTTGTAGTAGGCCTGATTTACCCCGCTTGGTGGATAGGGCCACGACTGCACCATAAAGACGTGGAGCAAGCTGCGTGCAGGATCGTAAGGGGCCGTGAAAAGCGCGAGCACGACAATTGCCGAGTGAAGCGGCCAGAGCCGTGCAAAGCGGGCGATAAAGAATTCGCGCAAGGCAGTCGGATAGCTCCCGGTCCTGAAAAGCCATTCGTAATTCCAGTGGATTACGAACCCGCTGAGAGTGAAGAACGTCGTCATTCCGATGTGTGCCAGCGGCACGACGAACGATGATGACGGGAAGGCCGAGAAATACAGCAGCGCGGCGTGGCCGATGAAAACCATCACCGCCGCCAAGCCCCTAATGCCTGTCAGAGCGGGAATTGGAATCATAACACAACTATAAATTGTTTATAGGTGTTTTGATACCCGCTTAGCTCAATCATTTGGAGAGAGCTATGGCCACATCAACTTATGATACTTCGCTCGTGCGCCTGCTGGCCCACGAAGGCGGTTACACCAACCATCCCGCCGATCCAGGCGGGCCGACCAATTTCGGCATCACGATTTTCGACTACCGGAAATACGTGAAGCCCGGCGCGAACGCGGCCGACGTCAAGGCGATGAAGCTCGATGAAGCCAAGACGATCTATCGCGCCAAATACTGGGACGCGCAGCGTGGCGACGAATTGCCGGCGGGCGTCGACTACGCGGTGTTCGATTATGGCGTGAACAGCGGCATCGGCCGTTCCGGCAAGGTGCTGCGGCGCGTGTTACGGCTGCCCGACACCACAAGCGTCGTGAATGATGCGGTGATCGCGGCAGCGCGTGGGTCCGACGCCAAAGCGCTCATTGTCGCGATCTGCGACGAGCGAATGCGGTTTCTGCAGTCTCTGAAGACATGGCCGGTGTTCGGTGCGGGCTGGGGCCGGCGCGTCGCCGAGGTGAGGGCGACGGCTCTGGCGATGGCCGGGCCAACGGCAACCGCGCCGCCGCCAGCTTCGCTCACCGAGCCTCAGCATGAACAGCCCGCCGCGAGCGGGCTTTTTCGTTTCCTGGTCTCAACTATCCTTGCTGCATTCAAGAGGACATAACATGTGGGACAATATCAAAGCCTGGTTCAAACACTCGCTGACGATTCTGTGGGCACGTCTGGTCGCGCTCGTCGGATTGCTTCTGGCCGCAGGTGAAGCCTTGTTAGCGGATCCGAATGTCACGGCTGCGATCCAGTCGGTGCTTCAACCGAAATTCATTCCATATTATGTGATCGCGATCGGGCTGATCACCGAGCTCGCGCGACGGCGCACAATCGAGAAGGTCTGAAATGTTCGCGACCATTCTCGGCTGGCTCGGCAATCTGCTCGGCGGGCCGTTCGCCAAAGCCGCGGTCGACGCCTACCGCGCCAAACTCACGTCAGAAAACACGAGCGAGAAGATCGCGGCCGATCTGGCCGCGCGTGAATTTGGGCTGGAGCAGCGCGAACGCGAACTGGCCACACAGGTCGTCATCGCCGAGGAGGGGCGATGGTTCACGGCGCTGCCGCGGCCGCTGTTTGCCTTTGCCTTCGTCATATATATTTGGAAGGTCGTCGTCTGGGATCGGGTTCTCGGTCTCGGCAGTACCGCGGCGCTGACGGGTGACGTTGCGCAATGGGCGATGATCGTGCTGACGGCCTATTTCGGCGGGCGAAGCATTGAGAAGGTGGCGCGGATACTCTCGCGCAAGTGACTGCTTGGCAGTGGCGCTTTGAACCGCCACACTCTCCACACTTGTTCTGTTTTCTTGCCGTGGAGAGTCCGATGGATGTGCGTGAAGCCGTAGCCTCCCGATATTCCTGCCGGGCTTTTCTGCCGACGCCGGTTCCCGAAGCGACCGTGCGCGACATCGTCGAGCGAGCGGCGCGCGCGCCGTCGGCCGGCAACATGCAGCCATGGCGAGTCTATGCGGTTGCCGGCAAGCGCGTCGAGGAACTTAAAGGTCTGCTGCGGCCGCGCATGGCGACCGAACTGCCGAAAGGCGAGGGCGTCGAATACGTCATCTATCCGCAGCCTATGAGCGAGCCATACCGGGAGCGGAGCTTTGACGTCGGCGAACGACTGTATCGGGCGATCGGCGTCCCGCGCGAAGACAAGTCGGCTCGCTACAGGCAGTACGCCCGCAACTACGAATTCTTCGGCGCCCCGGTCGCTTTATTCTTTGCGCGCGAGAAGGCGCATGGCCCGGCGCAATGGGCCGATATTGGCGGCTATCTGCAGACGGTCGCCTTGCTGGCACGCGATTTCGGTTTGCATACCTGTCCGCAGCAGGCCTGGGTGTCATTCCACCGCACCGTCCGCGATTTCCTGCAGCTTCCCGATCACCTGATGGTCTATTCGGGTATGGCGGTCGGTTACGAGGACTCTGCTGCCCCGATTAACGGCTGGCGCTCCCCGCGCGAGCCGCTCGATGCCTTCGCGACGTTTTCAGGCTTCGAGAGCTGAACAAGGCGAAAATAAGCGCCTTCATTCAGACCGCGTTCACCGGTACGCGCCTAAATCCCACCTTAGCCGGTTTTCCGACTACTGACTCTGCCCGGCGACGGTGGCAATGTGCCCACCAACAACACTTCGCCGGAGACATAAGACCTTGCGCCTCCTCGTCGTCGAGGACGACCCCGACCTCAACCGCCAGCTCACCACGGCGCTGACCGATGCCGGCTACGTCGTCGACCGCGCCTTCGATGGCGAAGAAGGGCATTTCCTCGGCGAATCCGAGCCCTATGACGCCGTCATTCTCGACATCGGCCTGCCGAAAATGGACGGCATTTCGGTGCTGGAATCCTGGCGGCGCGCCGGGAAAATCATGCCCGTGCTGATGCTCACGGCGCGCGACCGCTGGAGCGACAAGGTCCAGGGCTTCGACGCCGGCGCCGACGATTACGTCGCCAAGCCCTTCCATCTCGAGGAAGTGCTGGCGCGGGTGCGCGCGCTGCTGCGCCGCGCGGTCGGCCATGCCAAAAGCGAATTCGAATGCGGTCCGGTACGTCTCGACTCGCGCACGGGGCGCGTCGCCGTCGACGGCAATCCGGTGAAGCTGACCAGCCACGAATACCGGCTGCTGTCCTATCTGATGCACCACACCGGCCGCGTCGTGTCGCGCACCGAACTGGTCGAGCATCTTTACGACCAGGACTTCGACCGCGACTCCAACACCATCGAGGTTTTCGTCGGCCGCATCCGCAAGAAGCTCGGCGTCGATATCATCCAGACCGTACGCGGTCTGGGGTATCTGCTCAGCCCGCCGGAGACGCGGTAACGCATGCGCGCCAACTCTCTCGCGCTGCGTCTGTTTCTCTCGGCCACCGCCTGGGCCGTATTCATCCTCCTGATTACCGGCTTCGTGTTGTCATCGCTCTATCGGCAATCGGCCGAGCGCGCTTTCGACCGGCGGCTCGGTGTCTACTTGCGCACGCTGGTCGCCGATGTGGCGTCGCCCGACGAGGCCAGCGAGAAGTTTTCGCAATCGCTCGGTGAGCCCTTGTTCGAGCTGCCGCTGTCGGGCTGGTACTGGCAGGTGACGCGGCTCGATCCCGGCAAGCCGGACAAGCGCGCGTCGCGTTCGTTGTGGGATGGCGGGTTGCCGCATCTTGAGACGTTTGGTGTTACGGCGTCTCCCGACGGCTCGCGGCAAGGTTATGTGCCAGGGCCTGAAGATCAGAAGCTGCGAATGGTCGAGCGCAATATCGATCTGGGCGACGAAGGGCATTATCTTGTCGCAGTCGCTGGCGACGCCGCCGAAATCTCAGACGAGACAAAATCCTTCGATCAGGCGCTTATCCTGACGTTCTCCATATTGGCTGCGGTGCTGCTGCTCACCACCATGTTCCAGGTGCGGTTCGGTCTCGCGCCGCTCAAACGCATCAGCGATAGCCTCGCGGCTATTCGCAGCGGGTCGGCCGAGCGGCTGGCAGGTACGTTTCCCGAAGAGATTGCGCCGCTGGCGCGAGAAACCAATGCGCTGATCGACGCCAACAAGGAAATCGTCGAGCGCGCCCGCACCCATGTCGGCAATCTCGCGCATGCGCTCAAGACCCCGCTATCTGTCATGGTCAATGAAGCCGCGGCGCGCGGCAGCGATCCCTTCGCGCTCAAGGTGCTGGAGCAGGCCGACATCATGCGCGACCAGGTCGCGCGTCATCTGGAACGCGCGCGTCTCGCGGCCCGCCTCACCGTTGTCGGGTCCGTGACCGAAGTGGCTCCGGTCGTGACAGCGCTGGCGCGCACCATGGAGAAGATCCATCGCGACAAGGACCTCATCATCGACGTGCATGCCGACGACAAGGCGCGCTTCCACGGCGAGCGACCCGACCTTGAGGAAATGATCGGCAATCTGGTGGACAATGCCTGCAAGTGGGCGTCTTCCCGGGTGACGATCGAAGTGGGCTGCGAGCGCCCCGATCCGGCCAGCGCGACACAGGTCGTCCGGCTGGTGGTGGACGATGACGGGCGCGGGCTGTCGCCCTCGGAACGCGAGCAGGTCGCCAAGCGTGGCCGCCGTTTGGACGAGACCAAGCCGGGCTCGGGTCTCGGGCTTTCGATCGTGGTCGAACTGGCCGCCCTGTATGGTGGAAGCCTGACGCTGGGTGCGGCGCCGACCGGCGGCTTGAGGGCCGAATTGGTGCTGCCGGCAGGGTGAGCCTTTTGTCCCCGCCGGACTTTTGCCCCAATCCTCCCATCCCGATAGACTGGTCTTAACGCCCATGACGGGTACGGTCGCTTTTCCGGGGGTCTCGATGTCCAAGCTCAAGTTTGCCGCTATCACCATGCTCGGCCTTTCGCTTGCCGCCTGCGCCGGCAGCCCGGATGGCAGCGGCCCGGGACCGCGGGAAAATTCGGGCACCTTGCTCGGCGCCGGCGGTGGCGCGCTGCTCGGCGCGGCGGTAGCGGGTGGCGGCACCGGCAACCGGCTGGCGGGTGCGGCGGTCGGCGGCCTGCTTGGCGGCCTGATCGGCAACCGCATCGGCGCGGCCATGGACGATGAAGACAAGCGGCGCGCCTACGAGGCGCAGATGAATGCCCTCGAGCGCGGTCAGTCCGGCGCGCCGGTCACCTGGCGCAATCCCGATTCCGGTCGCTACGGCACCATCGTGCCCGGTCCGGCCTATCAACAGATGGACCGCAGCTGCCGTTCGTTCACCCACACCATCTATCTGGACGGACGGCCCGAGACGGTTCGCAGCACGGCCTGCCGCAACCCGGATGGTACCTGGTCTTCAGTGGGCTAGCCCGTCCGCCGGTGGGCTAATTCACCGACGTTTTATGCTTAATGTAATGTTAATGGGCAGCGCGTTACCTACTGGCTCGATTCAAGAGCAGGTAGGGCGGCCATGGCTGGCGCCGACACGACTGAGCGGCTGCGGCAATTTCTACGCGAGCTGACACCGAAAGCACGGACGTTGCTGATCGGCGAGCTCGAACGCTGCATGTTGCGCGGCGAGGATATTGCCGGAGTCGATCTCGTCCTTCAGGAACTGCGCCGCGTCGTGCGCGAACAGCGCGAGGGCGCACCGCGCGTCAGCACTTCGTCCCGGCTGTTCTTCAAACCGCTTGAACCGTTTCTGGTCGACGACCATGGCGATCACAATCATCCGCACCGTATCGCGCGGTCTTCGCTCGTCCCGTTGTGGACCTGGATCGGCCGCGATCTGTTGCCGAGCGAAGCCAAATCGCTGGGCGAACAGATCAGTGGTGCTCTGCTTCTCAGCAACGAGGCGAAAGCCGAGACCCTGACGCGGCGTTTCCAGGATCGTGTCGTCGCTGCCTTCGAGAGCCATTTCGCACCCGCCGCGTCCGACGATCGGCTGCGCCGCCGGCTGCTGGCCCAGGTCGGCACGCCAAGGACGAGCGAAGATACCGACACGATGCTGTGCGTGCTCAAGAACCGCGACCGGCTGGCGGAACTGGCCGGACATCTGCCGTTGCGGATCGGCAATCTGACCGGCGGCCAATTGGACAGTTGCAAGGTCCTGATCGAAAGCGTTGCGGCGTTTGACCGCGAACTGTTTCCCTATGCGCTGCTGACGGTGATGCACCGCATGGCGGCACCCTGGCAGTTGGTGCGTCTCGCCACCAAAGCGGCCGGCAGCGACACCGCGGCGCGCGTCGCTGAAACGCCGTACAGCATCGCCGTGACGATCGTCATCGCCGATCTCGAACGCATGGTCGGCGAACTGCGCGACGAATTGCGTACCGGACGCGGCGTCGCGGTTTCGGCTTTGCTCAAGACCATCCACGACTCGGCGCGCGGGCTGCGCACCGAACTCGATTTGCCGATAAGCAGCACCTGGGGCCGCGCCCTCGGCGTCATCCGTGGCAAGATCGCCGATTTGCTGCGTGCCGAAATCGAGTCCATGCCAGGTCGGGTCCGGCAGTTGCTACGGCCCCGTCCTTCATTCGAAATTCCGCCGAACTCCGTGCTCGATCCGGAAGAGGTCGCCGATGTCGAGGCCTTGGTCGAATTCGTCGGCTCATGCCGGTATTTCGCCAACGAGCTTGCCGTCAGCGAGATGACGCAGCGTACTTTCACAGAACTCCAGGGGTTCCTCGACCGCGGCATGCAGCCTTTGCTCGACGGCGTGCGGCACGCCGGTGAGGGAGACCGCGGCTTCCGCCAGTCCCAGGCCGATGCCGCCGTTCGGCTCTGTGACAAGGTATTCGGGCATGATTATGCCGCGATGATGGGGAAAGCGGCCGAAGTGGCCCGCACCACGGACCGCAAAGCCAGCTAAAACCGTCGCTTTTGCCCGTTTGCCCCGATTTGACCTCGATCATGGCGACGCTTGCGGCTAGCCGGTTTAGTGCTAAACGACCGGCAATAGGACCCTCCGTTATGACCCGCAAGCAGCGCCGTTTGATATTGATCGGCTCAAGCCTCGGTGTACTGGGAATCGCGGCTGCGCTGGTTTTGAGCGCGCTGCGGGATTCGATCGTATTCTTTAATTCGCCGACTGACATCGTCGAGAAGAAGCCGGCCGCCGGTACGCGGATGCGTGTCGGCGGGCTGGTCAAGCCCGGCACGCTCGTGCGCGGCGACAATCTGCAAATTCGGTTCGATGTGACGGACGGTAACAAGGATATCGCTGTTCGTTATCAAGGCATCGTGCCGGATCTGTTTCGCGAAGGGCAGGGCGTGGTAACTGAAGGCAAGCTCGATGGCAGCGGCATCTTTGTTGCAGATACCGTGCTGGCCAAGCATGATGAGAAATACATGCCGCGCGAGGTGGTCGACGCTTTGAAGAAAACCGGCCGCTGGCAAGAAGGCGAAGACGCCGGGAGTAAACCGAAATGATTCCCGAACTCGGACATTACGCGCTGGTGCTGGCGCTGGCGCTGGGGCTGATCCAGTCGATCGTGCCGTTAATCGGGGCACTGAGCCGCGATGCGGCATTGATGCGTCTTGGGACGTCGACCGCTGTAATGCAGTTCGCGTTCGTCTCGGCGGCGTTCGCTGCGCTGACCGTCTGTTACGTCACGTCGGATTTCTCGGTCGTCAATGTCTTTGAGAATTCGCATTCGATGATGCCGCTGATCTACAAGTTCACCAGCGTGTGGGGCAACCACGAAGGCTCGATGCTGTTGTGGGTGCTGATCCTGGCGCTGTTCGGCGCGATGGTTGCGCTGTTCGGCAATAACCTGCCGGAGACTTTGAAAGCCAACGTCTTGGCGGTGCAGTCGTGGATCGCCTGCGCGTTTTATCTGTTCATCCTGCTGACCTCGAACCCGTTTCTGCGCCTGGCGCAAGCGCCGGTCGAAGGCCGCGATCTCAATCCGATCCTGCAAGACATCGGCCTCGCGATCCATCCGCCGTTGCTCTATCTCGGCTATGTCGGCTTCTCGATTGCCTTCTCGTTTGCCATTGCCGCGTTGATCGAAGGCCGTATCGACGCTGCTTGGGCGCGCTGGGTGCGGCCGTGGACGCTGGCTGCCTGGATGTGCCTGACGGTCGGCATCGCGATGGGCTCGTACTGGGCCTACTACGAGTTGGGCTGGGGCGGTTTCTGGTTCTGGGACCCGGTGGAAAATGCCTCGCTGATGCCCTGGCTTGCCGGCACCGCGCTCTTGCATTCTGCGGTGGTGATGGAAAAGCGCAATGCGTTGAAAATCTGGACGCTGCTGCTGGCGATCCTGGCGTTCTCGCTGTCGCTGATCGGCACCTTCCTGGTGCGCTCGGGCGTACTGACATCGGTGCACACCTTCGCCAGCGATCCGGCGCGCGGCGTGTTCATTCTCGCAATCCTGGTGTTTTTCATCGGCGGCGGGCTGACGCTGTTTGCCTGGCGCGCGCCGATGTTGAAGCAGGGCGGCCTGTTTGCGCCGGTGTCGCGCGAAGGCGCACTGGTGTTCAACAATCTGTTCCTGACGACAGCCTGTCTCACGGTATTCGTCGGCACGCTCTATCCGCTGGCGCTGGAAGCCTTCACCAATGAAAAGATCTCGGTGGGCGCGCCGTTCTTCAACCTGACCTTCGCGCCGCTGTTCATTCCGCTGCTGTTTGCGATGCCGTTCGGCCCATTACTGGCCTGGAAGCGCGGTGACGTGCTGGGCGTGGCGCAACGGCTGATGGCGGCCTTCGCCGCCGGACTGGTCGCGATCATGGTGACGTTCGTCGTTATGGGCATGTCATCGGCACTGGCGCCGCTCGGCATCGGTCTTGCCCTCTATGTCATGACCGGCGCGCTGGTCGATCTGGCGGAGCGCACCAACCTGTTCCGCGCGCCGCTTTCGACCGTGCGCATGCGCGCGGCCGGTCTGCCGCGCTCGACGTGGGGCACTGCGGTGGCGCATTTCGGTATCGCGGTGACATTGTTCGGGATCGTCTGCCAGACCTGGGCCAGCGAACGCATCGTGGCGCTCAAACCCACGCAGGTGGTGACACTGGCCGACTACGATCTCACCTTCGACGGCATGACGCAGCACTCTGGTCCGAACTTCCGCGAGCTGGCGGCCAAGTTCACCGTGCGCAGTGGCGGCGTGGTCATCGGCACGATGGAGCCGTCCAAGCGCAGCTTTGCCTCGCGCAACTCCTCGACTACGGAAGCAGCCTTGCTGACGCGGGGCGTCAGCCAGCTTTATCTGTCGCTCGGTGACACCAACGAAGACGGCTCGATCGCGATTCGGCTTTATCACAAGCCGATGGTGCTGCTGATCTGGCTCGGTTCGTTGGTGATGATGTTCGGCGGCGGACTATCGCTGTCCGACCGGCGCTTGCGCATCGGTGCACCAAAGCCCGCCACGAAGTCGTCATCGCTGCAGCCGGCGGAGTAGCGCATGCGCAAGCTCGCACTCATTGCTGTGTTGATTGCGACCATCACGCCGCAGATTTCGCGCGCGGTAACGCCGGATGAAATCCTCAAGGATCCCGCGCTCGAGATGCGCGCGCGCGATCTGTCGCGCGAGTTGCGCTGCATGGTGTGTCAGAACCAGTCGATCGACGATTCAGAAGCGCCGTTGGCGAAGGATCTGCGCGTGCTGGTGCGCGAGCGTCTGACTCAAGGCGACAGCGACAGGCAAGTGCTCGACTATCTGGTCGCCCGCTACGGTGAATTCGTTTTGCTCAAGCCGCCGTTCGAGCTTCACACATTATTGCTGTGGGCAGTGTCGCCGGCCGTGCTGCTGATTGGCATCATTACGCTGTTCGTTGTGGCGCGGCGGCGAAGAGCCGTTATCCCGCCGCCACCGCCGCTCAGCGCGGCAGAACAGCAGAAACTGTCATCTCTGGTCGAGCCCTAGAGTCTCTGTATTCACGTAAATATCTGAAATTAAAGCGTAATTAGTTTTCCCCACCTTACAAAACTTTAATCCCCCCGACAGGACGCTGTAAGGCTCATCCCCCCATCTTCACCTTCGAAACGGCGCGCAAGGCGCCCTCGAATTGAGATGGAGATTGCCCGATGAACCCGAGCGTTATTCCCGCTCCCCCCAAGAAGTCGCGCGTGCTTTCAATGCGCCGCGCCATTCTGCTCGCCACCACCATCGCCAGCCTTGGCGCTGCCGTGCTGGTCGTTGCCCCCGGCTTGAACCTCCAGGGCGGCTACCCGGCGGCTGTTGCGCAGAACCTGACCGAGCAAGCCAAGAAGGTCGCTGCGCCGACCGGTTTTGCCGATATCGTCGAGAAAGTGAAACCGGCAGTGATGTCGGTGCGCGTCAAGATCGACGGCGGATCGCAGACCGACGGTGCCGGTGGCCAAGGTATGGAGAACGTACCGCCTGGCCTGCAGGAATTCTTCCGTCGCTTCGGTATGCCCAATGGGCAGAACGGTCCGGAAGGCATGCAGCCGCGCGGCGGTCGTGGTCGTGGCACCGTGATGGGTCAAGGCTCGGGCTTCTTCATTTCGGCTGATGGCTACGCGGTCACCAACAACCACGTCGTCGAGAAGGCCGAGAGCGTCGAGGTCACGACCGATGACGGCAAGACTCATACCGCAAAGGTCATCGGCACCGATCCGCGCAGCGATCTCGCTTTGATCAAGGTCGAAGGCGGTTCTTTCCCGTACGTCAAGTTGGCTGACGCAGCGCCGCGTATCGGCGACTGGGTCATTGCGGTCGGCAATCCGTTCGGTCTCGGTGGCACCGTCACCGCCGGCATCGTCTCGGCGCGCGGCCGTGATATCGGCGCCAGCGCATACGACGACTTCATCCAGATCGATGCGCCGGTGAACAAGGGCAACTCGGGCGGTCCGACCTTCGACACCAATGGCAACGTGATCGGCGTCAACACGGCGATCTTCTCGCCGTCGGGCGGTTCGGTCGGCATCGCTTTCGCGATTCCCGCTGACACCGTCAAGACGATCATCGCGCAGATCAAGGATCATGGTTCGGTGTCGCGTGGTTGGATCGGCGTTCAGATCCAGCCGGTGACGCAGGACATCGCCGACAGCCTTGGCCTGAAGAAGACCGAAGGCGCGCTGGTGGCCGAGCCGCAGAAGAATGGCCCGGCGGCACAAGCCGGTATCGAAGCGGGCGACGTCATCACCGCCGTCAACGGCGACGTAGTGAAGGATGCCCGCGATCTTGCCAAGAAGATTGGCGCCCTGGCGCCGAAGGCCGCGGTCAAGCTCACGGTCCTGCACAAGGGCACTGAGAAGGCGATCAACCTGACGCTCGGCGAACTGCCGAACCAGAAGGAAGCCCGTGCGTCCAAGTCCGATGACGGCGGTGCCGATAATGGCTCGGCCGACATGGGCAAGCTCGGCCTCACGCTTGCTCCGGCCGCCCGCGTCGCGGGCGCCGGCAGCGAAGGCGTGGTGGTCACCGGTGTCGATGCGTCCGGTCTTGCGTCCGAGCAGGGCTTCTCCACAGGCGACGTCATTCTCGAAGTCGCCGGCAAGGCCGTCTCGACGCCCGCCGATGTGCGCAAGCACGTCACCGGCGCGCGGAGCGAAGGCAAGCGGACTGTGCTGCTGCGGGTGAAGTCGGGTGACAACACCCGGTTCGTCGCACTGCCGGTCGGCCAAGGTTGATCAAACGAGTTTGAGGCCTTGTCGCTGGCAACCGTCGCCCCCGCCAGCGGTTTGACCTCAACGGGACGGGCCTCGTGCCCGTCCCGGCTAATAACGGAAGCCGTACGGGCTATTGCCTGAGCTTCCTAGCGAGCTTCACCCTGGCAACCGTCGCCCCCGCTAGGGTGGGGTCGTTGAGGGGGTGGCGGTCCCAAAGGCCGCCACCCCCTCGCGTACGAGGGGCCTATGAATTGCCGGCCCACAGCCGGTCCATCGAGGGAGCGACCCCGGCAGGAGTTGACCTGCCACCGAATTGACTGGAATTGGTGTGACCGATGCCCACTTATGCGAATACTCAGGGAATGCGCGCTTCCGGCCGGCCGGCCGATGCGCAGCCGGATCGGGTCACTATGCGACTGCTCATTATCGAGGACGACCGCGACGCCGCGGACTATCTGGTCAAGGCGTTCCGTGAGGTCGGCCATATCGCCGACGCCGCACATGACGGCGAAGACGGGTTGGCCATGGCGCTCGACGGCGAATACGACGTTCTCATTGTCGACCGCATGCTGCCCAAGCGCGACGGTCTGTCGCTGATCGGGACACTGCGGGCCAAGAAGATCGAGACTCCCGCGCTTATTCTGTCCGCGCTCGGCCAGGTCGACGACCGCGTCAAAGGTCTTCGTGCCGGTGGCGACGACTATCTCCCCAAGCCCTATTCGTTCTCCGAATTGCTCGCCCGGGTCGAGGTGTTATCGCGGCGGCGCGGTAGCCGCGGCGAGGATACCGTGCTGCGCGTCGGCGATCTCGAACTCGACCGGCTGTCGCACCAGGTGCGGCGCGGCGCCGAGGAGATCACGCTACAGCCGCGCGAGTTCCGGTTGCTGGAATATTTGATGAAGCACGCCGGGCAGGTGGTGACCCGCACCATGCTGCTGGAAAACGTCTGGGACTACCATTTCGATCCCCAAACCAACGTAATCGACGTCCACATCTCGCGCTTGCGCTCGAAAATCGATAAAGGATTCTCCCAGCCGCTTTTGCACACGGTCCGCGGCGCGGGATATATGGTTCGTGACGGCGCTCGGTAAACTTTTTCGTACCACCACGTTCAAGCTGACGCTGGTCTATTTGACCGTGTTTGCGCTGTTCGCAGCATTTCTGCTGGGCTATTTCGCGCTCAACACGCGCCGGCTGATCACCGAACAAATCACTGATACCGTGAACGCCGAAATCACCGGCCTGTCCGAGCAGTACCGGCTCGGCGGCATTCGCCAACTCGTGATCGTGGTCGATGCGCGGGCGCGGCGGCCGGGCTCGAGCCTTTATCTTGTCACCACCTTCAGTGGCGAAGCGCTGGCCGGCAACGTTACGGCCCTGCAGCCCGGCATTCTCGACAATCCGGGCTGGACCGAAACGGCCTATCGGCGGCTCGATGAAGCGGACAATGTCGGGCATCCGGAACATCCCAATCTCCATGACCATCAGGCCTTTGTCCGGGTGTTTCAACTGCCCGGCGGATTCCGTCTGCTGGTCGGGCGCGATCTCGACGAGCGCGAGCGGCTCTATCACATCATCGTTGGTGCCGGACGCTGGTCGATCGCTATCGTGATCGTGCTGGGTCTGGCCGGCGGACTTTTTGTCACGCGCCGCGTGTTGCGCCGTGTCGACGCCATGACGGAAACCACGCGCACCATCATGGCGGGCGATCTCGGCGGACGTCTGCCGGTCGCCGGCACCGGCGACGAGCTCGATCGTCTGGCGGAAAACCTCAACGTCATGCTGGAGCGCATCGAGGCGCTGATGCATGGTTTGAAGGAAGTCTCCGACAACATCGCCCACGATCTCAAGACGCCGCTGACCAGACTGCGCAATCGCACCGAAGAAGCGTTGCGCTCAGCCAAGAGCGAGGGCGAGTATCGAGCGGCGCTGGAATCGACCATCGAGGAATCCGACGGCCTGATCGCGACCTTCAACGCACTCTTGATGATCGCTCGCGCGGAATCCGGGCAGGCGGGCGACATGCTTGCCTTCGACGCCGCCGAAATCGCCAACGATATTGGCGAGCTATATGAGCCACTGGCCGAGGAGAAGGGCATCGCGCTCAAGGTCGAGGCGGGCGAGTCTGCGCCGGTCAATGGCAATCGCGAATTGATCAGCCAGGCGCTGGCCAATCTGGTCGACAACGCCATCAAATATACCGAGCGTCCGGACAAGTCGGTGGACGGGGTAACGCCAGAAATCGTGGTCCGCGCGCTCAATGATGGAAACCGTGTCCTGCTGACGGTCGCCGACAACGGGCCGGGGATTCCGGAAGCCGACCGCGGCCGCGTGGTGGAGCGCTTCGTCCGTCTGGAACAGAGCCGTTCGAAGCCGGGTTCCGGCCTCGGCTTGAGCCTTGCATCCGCTGTGGCACGGCTGCATGGCGGCGAACTGACGCTGGAGGATAACCACCCCGGTCTCAAGAGCATCATTGCCTTGCCGCGCGGAGGCCCGTTACAAAGTACTTGATGAGGCCGCCGGGCAAAAAGACCACCAAAAAACCTGCCGCCAAGCCGGCGGGCCGACAGAAAACTGGCGTGCAGAGCGCACGCGCAAAAGACGGCGCGCCGCTGGCAGAACGGATTGTCACCGCACCAAAACTCATCGATCCGAAAGCAGCCAGCGCCCGTGTGGCGGAGTGGCTGGCTGGAGCGCCGGCCGCGCAATCGAAACGCCTCAAGGCGTTGCTTGCTTCGCATCCGATCCTCGCGACGCTGCTGGAAAGTCTCTCGGAAAGTTCGCCCTATCTATGGGAACTGGCGAGCGCCGAGCCGCAACGCCTGTTGCGCTTGCTGGATGCCGATCCGGATGCTCATTTCGCTTCACTGATGGCGGAAAACGGCCACGCCATTGCGACGACGCGTGACGAAGATGAGGCCATGCGGCTGCTGCGCCGCATGAAGGCGGAAGCGGCGCTGCTCATTGCATTGGCCGATATCGGCGGTGCCTGGCCGGTCATGCGAGCGGCGCGTGCGTTGACCGAGCTCGCCGATACCGCCGTCGATAGCGCGGTACGCTTCATTCTGGCGGAGGCGGCGCGCGCGGGACTCATCAAGCCGAAAGACAAAGCGCGGCCGCAGATCGGCTCAGGCTACATCGTGCTGGCCATGGGGAAGATGGGCGCGTTCGAGCTCAACTACTCAAGCGATATCGATCTCATCGTGCTCTACGACCCCGAGGCGTTCGCCGTACCGGACGATGCGGTACCGGCGCCGCTATTCGTCAAGATGACGCAGCGGCTGGTGAAACTGCTGCAGCACCGCACCGGCGATGGCTACGTTTTCCGCACCGACCTGCGGCTGCGGCCCGATCCGGCCTCGACCGCGATTGCGATCTCGACCTCGGCGGCGATGTCTTACTACGAGAGCGCCGGGCAGAACTGGGAGCGCGCCGCCATGATCAAGGCGCGCGCCTGCGCCGGCGATATCGCGGCGGGCGAGGCGATCCTCAACGAATTGTCGCCCTTCGTCTGGCGCCGTTATCTTGACTTCGCGTCGGTCGCCGACGTCCACGCCATGAAGCGGCAGATCAATGCGTTTCGCGGCCACGGCGAGATTGCGGTCGAAGGTCACAACATCAAGCTCGGCCGTGGCGGCATCCGCGAAGTCGAATTCTTTGCCCAGACCCAGCAATTGATTGCAGGCGGGCGCAATCCGCATCTGCGTGACCGCGATACGCTGACCACGCTCGACAAGCTGGAGCACGACGGCTGGATCGACGCCACCGTGCGCGACGACATGAAGGCCGCGTACTGTTATTTGCGGACCGTCGAACACCGGCTACAGATGGTCAATGACGAGCAGACCCAGGTACTGCCGGCCGAGCCGGAGCAGCTTGAACGCTTCGCTCATTTTCTCGGCTATGCCAGCCGCGACGCCTTCGCCAAGGAATTACTGGGGCATCTTGAGAAGGTGCAGCGTCACTATGCGCGCCTGTTCGAGACCGCGCCCGGCAACGACAGGCCGCCCCTGATATTCCGGGCGGATGCCGACGACCGCAAGACGCTGGACCGGTTGGCCGAGCTTGGCTTTCGCAAGCCGCTGGAAGCGTCCGCGATCATCCGCAACTGGCTGAACGGTGGGCATCGCTCGCTGAAAGGCGAAGTGTCCCGGCAGCATTTACTGGCTCTGGTGCCTCTGCTCGTCGAGCATATTGGCCGCACCGACAATCCGGGCGCGACCCTGGTTCAGTTCGACCATTTCCTCGGCAATCTACATGCACCGGCGCGGCTGTTATCGCTGTTGCGGCAGAAGCCCGATCTGATTGCGCTGACGACGCTGGTGCTCGGCATCGCGCCGCGGCTTGCCGATACGCTGGCGCGCAATCCGCAAGTCATGGATGCGCTGGTCGATCCGAGTTTCTTCGGCGCCTTGCCTGACGAGGCCGAGCTCAACCGGCGGCTCGACGCGGCGCTGGCGCAATCACGCTATGACGAAGACCTGCTCGAGCGTATCCGGATGTTTGGGCTGGAATATATGTTCCTGATCGGCGTGCGAATCTTGTCGGGCACGCTGACGGCGCGGCAGGCAGGTGAGGCCTTCGCGCGGCTGGCCGACGCCGTGATCCGCGCCGTGCATCGCGGCGTCGCCGGGAATTTCGCCGGCACCTATGGGCACATGCGCGCCGAACAGACTGCCGTGCTGGCGATGGGCAAGCTCGGCGGCCGCGAGATGACCGCGACGTCGGACCTTGATCTGATGCTGATCTACGACTTCGACGACAAGCAGCCGGAATCCGACGGCAAGCGCAAGCTTTATGGCGGGCAGTATTTCGCGCGGCTGACCCAGCGCCTGATCAACGCGCTGACCGCGCAGACCAACTACGGCGCGCTCTACGATGTCGATATGCGGCTGCGGCCATCGGGCCGGGCAGGGCCGTTGGCGGTGCAGGTGGCCGGTTTCACCGGCTATCAGGAGACCGAGGCCTGGACCTGGGAGCACATGGCGCTGACACGCGCGCGCGTAGTGTCGGCGTCGCCTGCGTTCGCTGCCCGCGTTGAGCACGTCATCCGCGATATTCTTCGCCGCCCGCGCGAAGCTGAGACGATCGCGGGGGATGTGGTCGAAATGCGCGGGGCGATTGCTGCGGAAAAAGGCGACCGCGATCGCTGGGATCTTAAATACGCCGTCGGCGGTCTCGTCGACCTCGAATTCATCGCGCAGTATCTGCAGCTCGTGCATGCGCACCAACTGCCGGAGATCCTCGACACGTCAACGGCGCGCGTGCTCGACAAGGCATGGCAACTGGGCGTGCTGGCGGTTGAAGATGCCGAAGTTCTGCGCCCTGCCGTACAGTTTTATCACGATCTGACGCAGATCCTGCGGCTATGCCTGCCAGGGCCGTTCGATCCAAAGACCGCGGGCGCCGGCCTGCTGCGGCTGCTGGCGCGCGCCGCCGACGTTCCGGACTTCGCGACGCTCGATGCGACGCTGATCGAGACGCAAGCCAAGGTGCGGGCGAGTTTCGTGCGGTTATTGGGACGCGCGCCGTAGCGCGAAAGTCTCAGGCCGCTTCTTCCTTCGGCAACTGACATTGCGGCTTGAGCGGCAATCGAACCACCACCAGAGTGCCTTTGCCGAGCGTCGAGCGGATGCGCATGCGGCCGCCGTGCAATTCCACCAGCGACTTGGCGATGGCGAGGCCGAGGCCCGAGCCCTGATGGCTCTTGGTGAGCTGGCTCTCGACTTGCTCGAACGGCCGGCCGAGCCGTGTCAGTGAGTCCCTCGATATGCCGATGCCGCTGTCGGCGATGCCGAGCACGACAAACTCATCCGAGGTGCGGCCGCGCACCGTGATCTTGCCGCCAGCGGGCGTGAACTTCACCGCATTCGACAAGAGGTTCAGCGCGATCTGCTTGATGGCGCGGCGATCGGCGCGCAATTGCAGTTCGGGGGTGATCCGGGAGTTGACCTCGAGCTGCTTTTCCTCGGCCTTGGCCGATACCACGCGCATGGATTCAGCCAGCAGCGTGTCGAGATCAAGGTCCTCGAAGTCGAGGCGGATGCGGCCAGCTTCGATCTTCGACATGTCGAGAATGTCGTTGATGACGTCGAGCAGATACTGTCCGCTGTCGTGGATGTCGCTGCAATACTCGCTGTATTTCTCGGCGCCGAGCGGGCCGAACATCCCGGATTCCATGATCTCCGAGAAACCGATGATGGCGTTGAGCGGCGTGCGCAGTTCGTGGCTCATATTGGCAAGGAATTTCGATTTGGCGGCGTTGGCTTCTTCGGCGCGGGTCTTTTCCTCGGCGTATTTCTCGGCGAGTTCGGCGAGGCGCTGCTGCGAGGCGCGCAAATCGGCGATGGTTGCGATCTGGCGCTGTTCGCTGTCGATCAGTTTTTCTTCGTGGGTCTTGAGCGCAGTGATATCCGTTCCAACTGAAACGTAGCCGCCGTCTTTGGTGCGCCGTTCGCTGATGTGCAGCCAGCGGCCGTCTTCAAGCTGCGCCTCGAAGGTGCGGGCGCCTGGCACGGTCGGACCACCGGTGACGACCTTGTTGCGAACAACAGGCTGGCTGCCGGCAGCAGCCAGCGACTCGTAAGAGGCACCGACCAGGATCGCCTCGTCGGGCAGGTCGTGCAGTTCCTGGAAATTGGAATTGCACAGCACGAGGCGGTTGTCGGCGTCCCACAACACGAAGGCTTCCGGGATGGTCTCGATGGCGTCGCGCAGGCGCATATCGGCGGCGACGGTCTTTTCGACCAGGCTTTTCTGTTCGGTGATATCGACGGCGATGCCGATCAGATGCAGGCCCGGCTCGCCGCGCTGGCGGACCAGTTCGCAGCGCGCGCGCAGCCAGACCCAATGGCCGTCGGCGTGGCGCATGCGGAACGCCTGATCGATGAAGGTCATCTTGGCTTCCGCGAGTTCCGTCGCCAGTTCGTAAAGCTGGACATCATCCGGATGCACCAGCGCGCTGACATCGCCGAACGGCATCAGGTTGTCTTTCGCCTTCAGCCCGAGGATGTCGAACATCGACTGCGACCAGAAGATGCGGCCGCGGGAGAGGTCCCAGTCCCACAGGCCGCAGCGGCCGCGGTTGAGCGCCGTATCGATACGGCTGCGGACGGTTTCGTAGATTACGTCGGCTTCGCGGGCTCTCGTGGCCTGCCAGTGGAAGGCAAAGCCCAGGATCAACACGACGAAACCGGTCGTGGCCGACAGCGTGACGGTCAGCGTGGTGATCGAGCGCCAGGAGGCCAATGCGGTATCGCGCGACTGCACCACGGCGAGTTGACCGAACGGTGCCTTGAGCATTCGTACCGTTGCAAGCACGCGGCTGTCGTCGGGCAGGGCGATGTCGAGCACGCCGGCGCTGGCGCCAAAGGTGGTGAGCGGCTGTGTGGGACCGAGCAGTTCGATCAGCCGGCGGCCGATGGTGCCGTCGGTGGAGGGTGTTGCGGCGGAGATGATGCCATCGGCGTTGGTCAGCAGGAACTGACGCCCTGAGGCGGTGGCCCAGGAGGGCAGCGCTTGCGTGAGAATCTCTTGTGGCCGCCCGAGGGCATCGTCCGGCTGTCTGATCTGTTGGAGACGCTCAGCGGCGAGATCGGCGAGTGCGTCGATCGAAATCGCCATCGTGGTGAGCGTCTGGCGGCGCTGATCGAGCACCTGCACACCGGCGCCCACGCAAATGGTGACGAGGAATGCGATGATCAGAACAGGTACTGCACGCCGGAGCAAAGGCTCTGCCGTCAACAGCCGCCGATACGCCGGTTTGGCGATCGATTGCGCGAGGCCTTTGATAGAATCCGGGTGTGCAGACGCACTCGCCACGTTGGCGCGCGCCATTCAGGCCTCCGTTCGATAAGTCCCCTACCCAAGAATCGGAAGGATGTGCCGCATCACTTGCCGAATCACTCATAGGATTTGAATCGATGGGCGGTGATTTGTCGAGAGTCCGATGAGTCAATTATTGAAAAATCGTTACCCACACAAAACGCAGGCGCTGCAAAGAGAAATCGAAGGCTGCAAAAGCGACTCGACTATGCCGCTACCGCCGACTCAAGGCCGCTCTATGCGAGCGCGCGCTCGACGATGTCGGACAGATCGCGCGACAGGCTGGCAGTCGATTTGATTCGCGTCAGCGCCGCTTCCGCTTTGGCGCGGCGGCCGGCTTCCAGCGTGCGCCAGGTACGGAACGCGGTCGCCATGCGGGCCGCGAGCTGTGGATTCTTCGGATCGAGCTTCAGGATCACGTCGGTGACGAAATCGAAGCCCGCGCCGTCGGGCCGGTTAAACTGGGTCGGGTTCGACTGCGCGAAGGCGCCGACCAGCGAGCGCACGCGGTTGGGATTGGCGAAGGAGAAGGCGGGGTGGACGCATAGTTCGCGCACTTTGGCCAAGGTGTCCGGCTCCGGGCTCATGGCTTGCAACGAGAACCACTTGTCGACCACCAGCGCGTTGTCGGCGAAGCGCTTGTAGAAATCGGCAGTGGCGCGCTCGCGCGCCGGGCCCTCATGTAGCGACAGGGTCGTCAGCGCCGCCATCCGGTCGGTCATGTTGTCGGCGGAGTCATATTGCTTTGCCGCGCGCGCGATGGCGTCGGGCTTGGCTGTGGCGGCAAGCAGGTCGAGCGCGACATTGCGCAGCGCGCGTTGTCCGGCGTCCTTCGCCTCGGGCGAATAGGGGCCCTTGATGGTAAGGCGCTCATAGGCCGCGGCGAGCACCGGACCGAGCTTGTCGCCGATGTCGGCGCGCAAGGTCTTGCGGGCGCGGAAAATGGCGTCGGGATCGATGTCCTTGCCGATTTCGCGCGCGATGTCGCCTTCGCTGGGTGCCACCAGCATTAAAGCGACAAAGGCTGGCTCAAGCTTGGTGTCGTTGAGAACCGCGGCCATCGCCGCGATCAGCTTGTCGTCGCTGCGGAGCGGTTTGCCGGCGCGCAACGCGGCCACGTTGTCGATCAGCAGCCGCGTCGACACCGTCTGAAGCGCCTGCCAGCGATTGAAGGCATCGCTGTCATGGGCGGCGAGGAAGGTGAGATCGTCGGTGTCGAGATCGGTGTCGAGCTTGATCGGCGCGGAGAAGCCGCGATTGGTGGACAGGACAGGACGCTCGGCGATGCCGGTGAATTCGAAGGTATGCGACGGCTCAGTCAATTCCAGCACGCCACGCTCAACGGTCTTGCCGTTGGTGAGGATCAGCGGCAGATCGCGGCCGTCTTTGCCGACCAGCCCGGTGCGAAGTGGAATCACCATTGGCTTTTTGACCGGCTGGTTCGGCGTCGGCGCCAAGCTTTGCCGGCATTCGAGCGTGACGGTTTTGCGCGCGGCGTCGTAGCGCGTCGTAACTTTGACTTCCGGCGTACCGGCCTGACTGTACCAAAGCATCAACTGCGTCATGTCGCGGCCGCTGACGTCCGCAAAGCACTGGATGAATTGTTCGATGGTAGCGGCATGGCCATCGTGCCGCTGGAAATACAGATCCATGCCGGCACGGAATTTGTCCGGTCCGATCAGCGTGTGGACCATGCGCACGACTTCCGAGCCTTTCTCGTAAATCGTCGTTGTGTAGAAGTTATTGATTTCCTTGTATAATTCAGGGCGAACCGGATGCGCCAAGGGGCCTGCGTCTTCGACAAATTGCGTGGCGCGCAGATTGCGCACGTCGCTGATCCGCTTCACCGGGCGCGAACGCATGTCGGACGAGAATTCCTGATCGCGGAAAACCGTGAGGCCTTCCTTCAGGCAGAGCTGAAACCAGTCGCGGCAGGTGATGCGGTTGCCGGTCCAGTTATGGAAATATTCGTGCGCGATTACCGCCTCGATCTGGGCGAAATCGGTGTCGGTCGCGGTATCGGGCGTCGCCAGCACGTATTTGTCGTTGAAGACGTTGAGGCCCTTGTTCTCCATCGCGCCCATATTGAAGTCGGACACGGCGACGATCATGAAGATGTCGAGGTCGTATTCGCGGCCGAACGCGGTCTCGTCCCATCGCATCGAGCGCTTGAGTGCTTCCATCGCGTAGCCGCAACGGCTCTCCTTGCCGGGCTCGACATAGATGCGAAGCACGACGTTGCGGCCCGACATGGTGACGAATTTATCTTCGACGTGGCCGAGATGGCCGCCGACCATGGCGAACAGGTAGGCGGGTTTGGGATGCGGATCGTTCCAGACCGCGAAGTGGCGACCGTCCGGCAGATCGCCGCTCTCGATCAGATTGCCGTTTGCCAGCAGCACGGGCGCTTCGGCTTTGTCGGCCTCGATGCGCGTGGTGTAGATGGCCATCACGTCGGGACGGTCGGGAAAATAGGTGATGCGGCGGAAGCCTTCGGCCTCGCACTGCGTGCAATAAGTGCCGCTTGAGCGGTACAGGCCGGAAAGCTGCAAGTTGGCGGTCGGGTCGACCAGGGTTTCGATTTCCAGCGTGAAGGGCTGGTTCGGTACCTGCGGGATGGTGAGTTTGTCCGGCGTCGCAACGTAGCTGTCCGGCGGCAGTGCAGCGCCGTCGATCTTGAGCGACACCAGCGAAAGCCCATCGCCATCCAGCACCAGCGGCGCCGCGGCCGTCTGTGCGCGCGGCTTCAGCGCCAGCGTCGCCAGCACCTTGGTCGCGCTCGGGTGCAGCGAGACCTTGAGCATGACGGTGTCCACCAGCCAGTCCGGCGGGCGGTAATCTTTCAGGAGGATCGGCGGGTGTGTGTCTGTGCGCATGGCTTTGATCTAGGACGGGGCGGTGAAAATTGAAAGACAGGGAGGTCGGCCGATTTAGCGCATGGGCTCGGTATGCCCGATCACGCGCTTGATCGAAGGGGAGCGGATGCGCAAGGCGCGCTCCAGGGCATCGACTTTCTCATGGGTGGTCTGGACGGTGAGTTCGGGATCGACCCGGCAGTGGAAATTGACGATTTCGCCCTCGTCGGTTTCCCGCACCCGGACGTCGTGAATATCGCGGATGATCTTGGTCTCCGGCGCCAGTTCCGTTAGCGCCATCTCGACGGCCTTGACCCGTTCCGGCGGCGCCTCGCGGCCTGAGGCTTCCTGCGGCTGCAACGGCTCGATATGGGTCTCGACTTCGACGTCGAGGCCGAGTTCGCCGGCGATTGCGTCCTCCAGCCCATCGGCCAGATCATGCGCCGCGCGCAGCGACAGCTTTCCGTCGACTTCCAGATCGAGCGAGACCGCGAGCTTGCCGTGGATCTGGTGAACCGTGACGTGGTGCACGGCGAGTGCACGGTTGCGTGCGATCACCATGACGCGGTCCAGCACTGTCTCGTTGCTGAGCGCGACGGGATCGGTGATGACGGTGAGCTCGGTGCCCGACATTTCCCGTCGCAATGCGGATTCGACGTCGCCTCTAATGGCGTTCACGCGGTCGAGCGGCAGCGTGCGGCTGACGGCAACAACCAGGTCGATAAAGGTCTGATTGCCGACGGCGCGCACCCGCACCTGTTCGATCGCGACGACGCCCGACACGCTTGCTGCAATGCCTTTGATCTTTTCGGCGGCGCCGGCAGGTGCGGTGTCGGTTAGCGTATCGATGGTACGGCGGCCAAGGCGCCAGCCGGCGAAGCAGACCAGAACAGCAACGACCAATGCAGCCGCAGCGTCCGCCCACCAGATACCAAAGCGCACGCCACCCAGTCCGATGAATACCGCGGCCGAAGCCCACAGGTCGGATGAGAAATGCAGGGCATCGGCTTCCAGCGCCTCGCTCTGTGTCGCCTTGGCGGTGCGCGACAGCGCGCGGGCGCGGAAGAAATCGATGACGATCGAGGCGGCGATGACGCCGAACGCCCAGATATTTGCGTCGACGACATGCGGTTCGTGCTCGACGATGCGCTTGATTGCCTCCCAGATGACGATGCCGGACAACAGGAACAGCAGGGCGGTTTCCGCCAGCGCCGTGACGCTTTCGATCTTGCCATGGCCGTAGTGATGCTCGTCGTCGGCGGGTTTGCCCGACACGCGGACTGCGGCATAGGTCATCACGGTGGCGCCGAAATCGATCAGCGAATGGCCGGCTTCCGACAGGATCGCGAGCGAGCCGGTCGAAATGCCGACCGCGGCCTTGGCGATCGTCATTGCCGCCGAAGCGGCAATCGAGGTGAGGGCAACTCTTTCTTTTTCGCTTTGCATTGGAGGGTGGGTGTAACCCAAACCCGGCGTAATTTCGACTGCGCTGTTTGCTGTTGCGACTAAGTAGCGATTGCGGCTCGCCCCCGCTCGACGCCCGCGCCTTGGGGCCTATAATCGGTCCAACAAGAAACTTGGGGGGACGCTCATGAAGCTGCGCAAATTGACGGTTATTGCTTGGGCGCTGTGCGTGGGGTCCGCGGCCTTGGCCGAGACCTTTCCGGCCAAACCGGTCACCTTGGTGGTGCCGCTCGGCGCGGGCGGCGCGATGGACGTCATTATCCGCACCATGGCGCCGAAGCTGACCGAACTGCTCGGCGGCCAGCCGATGATCGTCGACAACAAGACCGGCGGCGGCACTGTGACCGCAGCGCAGTATGTCGCCAAAGCGGCGCCCGATGGCTATACGCTGCTCGTCGCGCCCAGCGGCACGCTCACCACCAATGCCGTGCTGTACAAGTCATTGCCCTACGATCCGGTACGCGATTTCATCCCGGTCGCGCTGTACACCAAAGTGCCTTTCGTGCTGGTGGTGAATGCGGCACTGCCGATCAACAACATTGCCGAGCTGGTGAGTTACGCCAAAGCCGGCAACAAATTATCCTACGCCTCGACCGGCACTGGTGCGGTGCCGCATCTCGCGACCGAGCTCTTGAAAAGTGCGCTCGGGGTCGAGATGACGCATGTGCCGTATCGCGGCGCGCCGCCAGCGTTGACCGATGTGATCGCCGGCCATGTGCAACTCACCTTCGCTGACCCGTCACTGGCGCCACCGATCCTGAAGGATGGCAAGGTCCGCGCGCTGGGCGCCTCGTCGCTGACGCGTATCGGCATCATGCCGGATGTTCCGGCGCTCACCGAAGCGGGCGTTCCCGGTTTCGAAGCGGTGTCGTGGCACATGGTGGTGGCGCCGGCCGGTACGCCACCTGACGTGATCGAGAAACTCCACGCCGCGTTCAAGACTGTCGGCAAACAGCCCGAGCTTCAGGAAAAGCTGGTCGGCATGGGCTTGATCCCGGTCGATACGCCGTCGGTGCCGGAACTCCGCAAATTCCTGGATGCCGAGATGGTCAAATGGCGCGCGCAGGTCGAAAAGGCCGGAATCGCAGGCTCGATGTAACGGACGGCCTCGGCCGGGTGCCCGCACATTGGGCAGCCCGGTGGTCCGCTATCCCGGTAGAATCATGGTAATGAGGCCGAAATCGCGGGACGGCCGGCAGCGATGTGGCGCTCTCTCCATCGACAGCGTTTGACGATTTTTTGCCATCGCTGCGGCGCGATGCCTTTCGCGCTTTTTGCCGTTGTCGCTCTCGCCGTTTTGGCGGTCCTTGCCCCCGCCGCACAGGCACAACAAGAAGAGCAATTGTCGATGGCCGGCCAGGCCGGACAGCCAATCCTCATTCGCGAACATGCGGGCTGGAACAAGAACTGCGAGGCCATCGCACATCCCGCGCTTTATCTGTCCGAGCCACCGCGTCACGGTCAGATTTGCGCACGGATCGAGAACATCAAAATCAGTTCGATGTTCGTCGGAACGCAACCGCAATGCATCGGGCGCCTGGTGCGCGGTGTCAGGCTGATCTATCGCCCCGATGCGGCTTATGCCGGCGACGACAATTTGCGCTATGCGGCGCAATACCCATCGGTTCTCAGAGGTGTTCAGGTGCAGGTCACGGTGAGCGCGAATGCAGCGGACGCGCCAAGTGCGTTGCCATCCAATAATATCATCATACCAACGGCGCAGGCCCGACAAGCGCCCGGGCCGGTTCCGGATTGCGCCGAACCGATTTTCTGATTCTTTCTATCGCGCGCCGAGCGTGCGCGCCGCCAAGGCCGCGGCCGACGTGCGGTTCTCGACTCCGAGCTTGGTGAAGATCGTCTCCAAGTGCTTGTTCACGGTTCTCGGGCTGAGCGTCAGGATTTCGGCGACGTCGCGGTTCGACTTACCGCGCGCGATCCACAGCAGCACTTCGGCTTCGCGCTGGGTGAGGCCGAGCTTGCTGCGCAGCGCCATCTGATCGTCATTCGGATCGCCATCGATCAAACGCAACAGGATTTCGTCGGCGCCGATCTGGCTGATGACCGATAACTCCAGCTTGATCTCGGAGTCCGGCGGGTTGAACGCGATCCCGGTCGATGCCAGCGCCGGCTCGCGCCCGGTATATTGTGTCAGCCACTCCCGGATATGTGTGGGCAGGACATAAGTCTCGGAATTGACGTTCGGAATTGCTGTGCTCAGCAGCTTCGCCGCCTGTGGCGTCATCCACAGCACCTGTCCGGCCCGATTGGCGGCGAGCAGAAAGCGGCCCGAGGCGTCGAGCGCGGCGCGGGCGCTATGCGAAATCCGCGCGTTCGCGAGGTGAACGCGGATGCGGGCCAGGAGTTCATTGGGCGCGATCGGCTTGGTGACATAGTCCACGCCGCCGGCATCGAGGCCTTTGATGATGTCTTCGGTTTCGCTCAAGCCGGTCATGAAGATGATCGGTACGTGGCTGAGCGCGCTGTTGCGCTTCAGTAGCCGGCAGATTTCAAAGCCGTCGAGTCCCGGCATGACGGCGTCCATCAGGATCACATCGGGCGTAATCCGCTCAATCAGCGACATCGCCTGTTCGCCGTCCAGCGCGACCAGCACAGTCATGCCGGCGCCTTCGATGGCGTCGGTCAGCATGCGAAGCGTGTTGGGCGAATCGTCGACGACGAGAACGATATCGCGGCGCTCGTGGCTAGCCATTGTCGCTCCGGAACGACTCCAGGACGGCCACATAACGTTTGAGATCGAAGCCATCGGACAAAACCCTCATATACGAGACAAAATCCTGGTGAGCGGTAGAACGACTTTCGATGGCGCTCAGTTTGTTCTGGATGCCGCGCATGTAACCGATCTGTCCGAGCCGGATCAGCTCTTCGATATCGCCTTGCGGGGGCATCATTGTTGGCGTCAACATTTCGGCTGTAATGGCGCGCGGCGCTTCCGGCTTGTCGGCGTGCACCCATTCGATGTCGAGCAGCGCGTGGATCTTGCCGAGTAGCTGGCGCAGATCGAACGGCTTGATCAGATAATCGTCGTTGAGCGGGTAGGGCTCCGCCTTGTGCTTTGGATCGGGGGCAAAGGCCGACAGCATGATGATGGCCGGGCGATCCGGCATCAGACGAAGCTGTTGTGCCACCTGCCAGCCGTCCATGTCCGGCATGGAGACGTCGAGCAGAATCAAATTTGGCTTGTGGCGTTCGGCAAGCTCCAGGCATTCGGCACCGGAACTTGCAGTAAGGATTTTGAAGTCGATCGGTTCGAGCAGGTCGCGAACGAGGACGCGGTGATTTTCATCGTCGTCGACGACCATGATGGTCTGCCGGGCGCCACGATAGGTTCGGACACGGTCCTCCATGACCGAGGTCGTGCGCGGATTGAAGACTTCGGACAGCAGGATCTTCACGCAGAAGGCGCTGCCTTTGCCGACCTCGCTGGTGACGCTGATGTCGCCGCCCATGATCTTGGTGAGGAGGCGTGTGATCGTGAGGCCAAGTCCTGTGCCGGTTGCCTTTCGGTTTCGTGACGCACGGGCGCGCTCGAACGGCAGGAAGATGCGTTCCAGATCCTCGGTATGAATGCCGATGCCGGTATCCTCCACGATGAATTCGGCGACCTGGTTGCGGTAGTTCATGCGCAAGGTCACCGAGCCCTCGTCCGTGAATTTGATGGCGTTGGATAGCAGATTGATCAGGATCTGCCGCAGTCGGTTCTCGTCGGTGTTGACGGCAAAGGGCAGCCGTTCCGGCGCGTAGAAATGGAACGTGATGCCGCGCGCTGCGGCTTGCAACTGGAACATCTCGACGATTTGATTCAGAAATTCCTTGGTGCGCACTTCATTGCGTTCAAGATGAAACCGTCCGGCTTCAATCTTGGATATGTCGAGCAGACCGTCGATGAGCCCCGATAGATGTTCCGCGCTGTGACGGATCACCTTCACTGCCGGCGCGCGTTTGGCGGGTATCGTCGGATCACGTTCCAGAACCTGCGCATAGCCGAGAATTGAGTTCAGCGGTGTGCGCAGTTCGTGACTCAAGCCTACCAGATGGCGGCTTTTGGCCTCGCTGGCGGCTTCGGCGACTTCCTTGGCGCGCTGCAGTTTTTCGTCGGTGCGCTTGTGGGCCTCGATTTCCTGCATCAGCAAGTCGGTCTGGCGAGAGGTTTCCTCCTCGGCGACTCGCCGGCTCTCCTGCGCCAGCACCAGCAGCCAGGCGCCGATGCCGGCGATGATGGTGAGGACAAAATAGACCGTCCATAGCGCCGATTTGAGACCGTCGCCGTTGATGTAGGTATCCAGCGTGATCTGGAAATAGACCAGCGCCAGAACCGCCCCGATCAGACTTGAGAATAGCAACAGCACGCCGAGATAGCGGCCGAGATTGGTGTTGATGGTCGAGACCGCGGATTCCGGCAGCAGGCGGCGCAGATTTTTGACGAACTGATTGGAGACGCGTGCGTGCGGTTTGCAGAGATCGCGGCAGCGGGTTTCAAGCGAGCAACACAGGGAGCAGATCGGGCCGGAATAGGCGGGGCACTGCGCCATGTCCTCGGGTTCGAATGGATGTTCGCAGATCACGCACCGGATGGTAGTCTGTCCGCCCCAATCGCGCCGTGGCGCGCGCGCAATGTAGTAAGCGCCGCGGGTGGCGTAGGCGATGGCCGGCGCCGCGACGAAAGCGACTGCCAGCGCCAAAAATGCCGCCAGCGCTTGCGGCGTGGTGCCGAATATCCCGGTCAGCGCGAGCACGCCAGTGATGGTCGATAGCACCATCGCGCCGACGCCGACCGGATTGATGTCATAGAGATGTGCGCGCTTGAATTCGATAAGCGGCGGGCTCAGGCCCAGCGGTTTGTTGATGACGAGATCGGCGACAAGTGCGCCAACCCAGGCTACGGCCACGATCGAATAGAAACCGAGGATGCGCTCAAGCGCCCGGAAGATGCCGAGTTCCATCAGCAGCAGCGCGATCGTGACGTTGAACACCACCCACACGACGCGGCCCGGATGGCTATGCGTCAGGCGCGAGAAGAAATTTGACCAGGCGATGGAGCCGGCATAAGCAGCATTATCTCGACGTCCACGTTGCCTATCGTCAGGCCTGTCTGAACGCCATCGAGTACATGACCAAGTTCGGCTACACGCCGGCGCAGGCCTACTCGATCCTCGGCACAGCTCCGGTCCAGGGCCATATCTCGGGCGTGGTCGATATTCCGAACGCCTGCGCCACGTTGTGGTTGCCGACCGAGATCTTCGACTTCGACATCATGCCGAGTGCGGCTGGTCCGATCAAACACATCAAGCCGGGCGTCGATCTGCCATTGTCGCCCGACAAGTAAGAGGTTCCCCGCGCGCGTACGGATGCGGTGTGGCCGAAAGCCATGCCGCATCCGGTCTCTTCGCTGAACAAAAGAGGCGGCCGATGCCCACTTACGAATACATGTGCGCCGATTGCGGACCCTTCACCGAAATGCGGCCGATGGCGGAGAGTGATCTCGGCCACGAGTGCCCGCACTGTGGCGATGCGGCGCCGCGGGCCTATCTCACGCCACCGAACTTTTCCGGCATGTCGAGCGAGTTGAGGGTGGCGCATGCCACGAATGAGCGCAGCCGCCACGCGCCTGTCTCATCGGCGAGCAAAGGCCACGGCTCCGGCTGCTCCTGCTGCTCGGGGAAAGGCCTGTCGCGCAAAACCCTGCGGCGCAAGGACGGCTCAAAGAGTTTTCCGACGAGCCGACCCTGGATGATTTCGCACTAAGCGATTGACTGCATTCAATCGATCTTGACGCCGGCCTGCCGGACGACCTTGCCCCACTTGTCGATTTCGTCCGCGATGAATTTGCCCCAGTCCGCCGGCGAGCCGGGGGTCGGCTGGCCACCCAGCTCGATAAGCCTCGCCTTCAACTTGGGGTCGGCCAACACAGCATTGATTTCGCTATTGAGCTTTTCGACGATGTCGGCAGGCGTCTTGCTCGGTGCGCAGAAGCCTTGCCAACCGCCCGCTCCGAATCCGGGCACGGTTTCGCCAATCGTCGGGATTCCCGGCAGCAACTCGTGTGGTGCCGGCGTCGCGACGGCGAGCGGGCGAACCTGACCAGCGTTGATGTAGCCAAGCGATGAAACGACAATGTCAAACATGACCTGGACGCGGCCGGCCATGAGATCGGGGATGGCCTGGGCGGCGCCGCGATAGTGGACCGGCACCATATCGACCCCAGTCTGCATCTTGAAATATTCGCCGCACAGATGCTGAAGACTGCCGGCACCGATGGTCGCGAAATTGACCTTGCCTGGATTGGCCTTTGCGTAGGCAATGAATTCGGCGACGGTTTTTATCGGAAGATCCTTATTGACCTCCATCACCACCGGCGTGCGCACCACGCCTGCGACCGGCGTCAGGTCTTTCTGCGCGTTGAAACTCAGCTTGCCGGCATAGAGCGTCTCGTTGATGGCGATCGCCGTCGACGCGTAGAGCAGGGTATAGCCATCTGCCGGCGCCCGTACGACGAATTCGCTGGCGAGATTGCCGCCGGCGCCCGAGCGGTTGTCGACGATGACCGGCTGGCCGAGCCGCTCCGACAGCCATTGCCCGAGCAGGCGGGCATTGATGTCGGAGGCCGAGCCGGCTGCGAAACCGGCGACGATGTGGATTGGCCGCGACGGAAAAGTTTCAGCGGCTGCGGCGCGCGGAAGCACCGGGAGTGCGGCAGCGCTGGCGGCGAGCTTTAGAAAATTACGGCGTGCAATCGTCATGATGGTTCCTCCAACCTATTTCCAAAAATCCGACGTTTCTTCTTGTTAAAGAGACATTGAGCCGCCGCCGTCGACGTACCAGGCTGCGCCGACGACGTAGCTGGCGCGCTCAGAAGCCATAAATGCGACCACGGAGCCGACTTCTTCAGGCGTGCCCATGCGGCGTACCGGCACCTTAGATACACGCTGATCGCGAACCTCGGCCTCGGTCTGGCCGGTCATCTGCGCCCATTCCTTCATGGTCTCGTCCTGGCGCTCGGTATTGATGATGTAGGGCACGCAGACATTCACCAGGATGTTGTCCTTGGCCAGTTCCGCAGCGAGCGCCTTGGTCAGATTGAGCATGGCGGCATTGTTGAGCGCCGCCGGAACGACCGTGAAATGCGGCTGGCGGCCGGCCAGCCCAGAGATGTTGATGATGCGGCCCCACTTGCGCTTGCGCATGTGCGGCACCACGGCGCGAATGCAGCGCGCGGCCGGATTGAACTTCTGGTCCAGCAGGCCTGCTACAGCCGCATCGTCCATCTTGAAGAAGTCCTGCGGGATGACGGTGGCCGCAGCATTGATGAGGATGTCGATGCGGCCGAACTTGGCCGCGACCTGGTCCGTCATCGCGCGGACGGCAATATCGTCATTTACATCTGTCGGGATGCCGATGACGCGGCCGGGATAGGTTTTTTCGAATTCGCGTACGGCTGCGGCATTGGCTTCGGGCGTTTTGCTGGCAAGAACGGCGATGGCGCCTTCGGCCAGCAGCTCCTTGGCGCAGGCCTTGCCGATGCCGCGGCTGCCACCGGTAATGATGGCTACTTTGTCTTTAAGCCCGAGATCCAAGTCGTCCTCCTGAAGGAAAGTGAAAGCCCGTGGCCGCGCCGGCTGGCCGTTAGGCCGTCTTCGGCGTCCCGGATCGAGGCTGTGTTTCGTTAGTTGTCGTATCGGCTGCGGTAAAGCCGAAGGTCTTGCGCTTCGGCGCCCAGTACTGGCGCATGCGAGCGCGCTTCTGCGCGTAGCTCTGCGCCAGGGACTGGTCGTTTTCGCATTCCTCGCACATTAGCCGGTGTACTCGACGATATGCATGCCGGCGCCCCAGCGGTCGATCAGGTAGAGGCGGCCGTGTTCGTCGGTGCCG
Organism: uncultured Hyphomicrobiales bacterium; assembly: GCA_903885555.1. GTDB lineage: Bacteria > Pseudomonadota > Alphaproteobacteria > Rhizobiales > Xanthobacteraceae > Pseudolabrys. Next base: position 12,308 of record CAISIV010000229.1, on the reverse strand, counting down.
ATATCGGTGGATTGGATCGCGGCCTGCGTTTCCGGTGTCTCCGGCACGAAGTAGCCGACTTCCTTGGGCCGCAGCACGTCGCTGACATCGACCGCCCGCAAGCCGGCATTGAAGTACGTGAGGAACACGATGTTGGCCCACGGACCTTCGGTCGTGATGTTCTCAAGAATATTGTGGGCGCCGAAGCGGCCGCCGCGATTGAAATAGCGGTCGCGGTCCGGGAAGAAATTCGAAATCGGGATCGGATTGGTCTCTTCGCGGATGTCGACGATCCACATGAACTGCGCGTCCCAGTAATTCTTCTTGGCGCGCGCTTCGTCGGTGACCACGAGGTAGGGCTTGTCGCCGATCGGCCAGCAGGTGTGGGTGCCGCCCGGGAACGGCGGCGACCAGTTAATATGGCCGACCAGATCCATCTTGGTGAGGTCGGTGCAGTCGATCACGGCGATGCCGCCGCCCCAGAACGCCGCATACATGCGGTTGCCGCGGATCATCGGCGGGCCGTGCAGCGTGCACGTGTCGTCGGCCGGCATCGGATCGTTGCCGAGTGCGACGTCCTCGGTCTTCTGCCAGGGCAGACCCCAGATGCTGACGATTTCGGGCTTGAGCGGATCTTTCAGATCGAGCGTCCAGATCACGCGCTTGTTCCAGCCCGGCGCATCGCACGGCAGCAAAGCGAGATTACGCTTGTGGTCGATGCCGAAACGGTGCGGGCCGCTGCCCGGCATGTCGTAGAAGCCGACTTGTTTCGGCTCGCGCGGGTTCTTGATGTCGAAGATGTAGAGGCCGCCGCGGCCATCCTTGCCCTTGTCGCCGGCGAGTTTCTCCGAGTTCACATAGAGCAGGTCGTCGCCGACACGGCGGAGCTTGTGGCAGTGCACGCCGGCCGGCGCGCGAAACTCGGCGACCTTGTGCGGCTTGCGCGGATCGGACACGTCGTGGACGGTGAAGCCTTCCGGCGCGTTGAAACTGGAGCCGCCGACCGAGCCGACATAGGCGTAGCCCTTGTGGACCTCGACCAGACTGCCGCCCCCGAAGGCCGCCGATGAATCGTGGCCGAGCAGTTTGAAATTTTTGCTTTCTTCAGCGAAGCGCGGGCTCATCAGGCCTCCCCATGTTCTTCTTCTTGATAGGCGGCAGATTGAGCCGACTTAAGAGGGTGAAATTAGATTTCACATTGCTGCATGTCAACGCAGCGGCGGTGTAGTACCGTGAAGCTTATACGGATGCCACGTGCCTGAGAGCATCCGTCAATTTTGCTTGGCAGCTCCTTGTGCGAGCAGGGAAGCCGGCGACCGCATTGAGCCAATCGCCAGCGATGAGAATCCTATTTTAGCCAACAAAACCAACTTATTTTCACTGCTTGACTCTATTGAAAATACAGTGAAATATCACAGTTGTTGATCCGGTTTTCTTATCCAGGCTTCGTCCGGAGCGCCCATGTCGTCGTCTCGTCAGTTCGAACTGGTGTTGCAGAACGGCCCGGGCACAAAGCCTCAGCCGGTGACCATCGCTCACTTGGTCGTCGCCGGCTGGACCGGCCGCGATCCCGCGGCTGTCGAGAAACACATGGCCGAACTGGAAGCGATCGGGATTGCGCGGCCCGCGTCGGCGCCGATCTTCTATCGCGTGGCGGCCTCCAGGCTGACGACGACCGATACGATCGAGGATGCCGGGGCGACGGCGGGCGGAGAGGTCGAATACCTGATCCTCCGTCATGAAGGGCGCTATTGGGTCGGGCTGGGCTCGGACCATACCGATCGCGAAGTCGAGAAATTCGGCGTCACCGTCTCCAAACAGATGTGCGAGAAGCCGATCGCAGCGCAATTCTGGCCCTATGACGAGGTCGCTCCGCACTGGGACAAACTGATCCTGCGGTCCTTTGTCGTCGAAGGCGGCAAGCGCACGGCATACCAGGAAGGGTCCGTGGCGGCGATGCTCGACCCCATGGATCTGGTGGCTCGCTATACCGCGAACGGTACTCTCGCCGAACAGACATTGATGTTCTGCGGCACGCTGGCCGCCCATGGCGGCGTGCGGCCAACCCGGCAGTTTGCCTTCGAAATCGAGGATCCGGTGCTCGGCCGCAAGATCGCGCACGAATATAAGGTCACGTCACTTCCGGTATTGGGATGAGCTCGGAGTTTTCACCAAAAGCGAAACCGAGACGCGCGCTGGCACCGCGTCCGCGGCAAACCTCACCGGCGGCTCAGCGGCACACGACGCCGCAATCCTTGCGCGACATTGCCTACGACGCGATCAAATATCGCATCATTACCTGCGCTTTCAAGCCGGGCGAATACGTCAACGAGGCCCGCGTCTCGACCGTTCTCGGGCTTGGCCGGACGCCGGTGCATCAGGCCATCGATCGGCTGATGCTGGAAGGCATGGTCCAGGTCATTCCGCGCAAGGGCGTCATCGTCAAGCCGGTCAGCCTCGACGAAGTGATGCAGATCATCGAGGCGCGCTTCATCGTCGAGCCGCAGGGCGTTCGTCTGACAGCCGAACGCGCCGATGAAAACGATATTGCCGGGCTGGCGGATATTCTCGCGCGTGCCGAACAATGGACGGCTGTGCGCAACGTCGAACAGATGATGTCGCTGGATCGCGAATTCCATCAAGTTCTGGTGCGGGCCGCCCGTAACGATGTGTTCGCAGACATATTGAACAAATTACACGAACGCTCGTTGCGGTTCTGGTTCATCTCGCTCACCGACATCGGTCACCATGGCGCTGTTCAGCAGGAGCATCAGGCGATCCTGCAAGCCATCCGCGATCGAGATATCGATGCCGCCGAGCAGGCGATGCGCCGGCACATCGAGTCATTCCGTACCAACGTCGCCCGCAATTTATGATGACACGAGGGACGCCTTCATGCCGATGAACAAGCCGCATCTGGAATTCCATGCCGTCGATATGAGTACAGGGTGGGTGACGCCGCCCGGCTATCCGGCCGGCATCAAACAGAAAATTCTCGCCAGCGATCTCGACGAGACCCGCAAGATGGGTGGCCGCACACGGCTGCTGAAGTTCGATCCTGGCACCTACACCACCGCGCCGTTCGTTCACGATCATTGGGAAGAGGTCTACCTGATGTCGGGCGATCTCATCGTCGGTAATGACGCGCAAGGGCAGGGCGGCGAGAAATTTACGGCGCCGACTTATGCCTGCCGGCCGCCGGGCGCCTATCACGGGCCGTTCAAGTCGGACACTGGCTGCGTTCTCTACGAGATCCACACCTACGACGAGAGCAAGAAGTAAACGGCAGCCCGGTGGAGCCGGACCCGCGCGCTGCTGCAACGATGATGGAGTTGATGATGTTTATGCGTCGAAACTTTCTGTCCGCTGCGGCCGGACTTGCGCTCGCCTGTATTGTTACGCCCGTGTTGGCGCAGTCCTGGCCGGAGAGGCCGGTGACAATCATCGTGCCTTTTGCCGCCGGCGGAAACACCGACGGTTTTGCGCGTATGGCCGCACAGCATCTCGGCGAAGCTTTCGGCAAGACCTTCATCGTCGAGAACAAGCCGGGTGCGGGCGGAGCCATTGCCGCCGATTATGTCGCGAAATCTACCCCTGACGGTTACACGCTGTTCCTCGCCGCGCTGCCGGTGATGGCCGTCGTGCCGGCGATCCAGAAGGTGCGTTACGACTCGCTGAAGGATTTCGCACCGATCAGCAACATCGGCACCAATCCGTTTGCGCTGGTCGTCAACAAGGATCTGCCGATCAAGTCGCAGAAGGAATTCGTCGACTATGTCCGCGCGCACAAGGGCGAGATGTCCTACGGTTCGGCGGGCGTGGGCAGCCTGAACCATCTGTCGATGGCGCTGTTCCTCAAGCAGGCCGGTATCGAGATGGTTCATGTTCCCTACAAGGGCAACGCGCCGGCGCTGGCCGACGTCGTCGCGGGACACGTACAGGCGATGTTCTCCAACCTGTCGGATGCTTTGCCGCAAACCAAGGGCGGCACGGTGCGGATGCTGGCCGTGTCGAGCGAACAGCGCTCCGATCTCGCCAAGGAGGTTCCGACTGTCGCGGAGTCCGGCTATCCGAAATACAAGGTGCTGACCTGGAACGGCCTGATGGCGCCGGCGGGCACGCCCAAGCCGATCATCGACAAGGTCGCCGCCGAGATTGCGAAGGCGGTCAAGGAGCCGAAATTCCGCGAGCAGCTCATCAACTACGGCGCCGATCCGCTCGGCGACACGCCGGCCGAATACAGGGCGATGCTCGAAAAGGATATTCCGATCTGGGCGGAAGCCGTCGACGTCGCCGGCGCGAAGCAGCAGTAGGAAAATGGCCATGGACAGCCGTCCCATCCTGATTGCCGGCGGTGGTCCCGTCGGCATCGTCACCGCCTTGGCGCTTGCCCAACGTGGCATTCCGGTGCGGCTGTTCGAAGCTGCCGAGGCCGTCAACGAAGCGCCGCGGGCCTCGACTTTGCACCCCGCGACGCTGGAGATGTTGTCGGCTGTTGGCTTACTGGACGATGCCGTCGCCCAAGGCCTGGTGGCGCGAACGTTTCAGTTCTGGGACCGGCCGACCCGCCGCGTCGTGGCGGAGTTCGACCACGCCATCCTCAAGGATGACACGCCGTATCCCTTTGTCGTGCAATGCGAGCAGCACAAGATCGCCAAGATGGGACTTGAGCGGCTGAAGGCATTCCCGCATGTCGAAGTGACGTTCAACGCATCCGTCAACGCCATCGCGCCGCATGACGACCGCGTCAACATCACTGTCGAGACGGCGTCCGGAAGCAAGACGGTAAGCGGCAGCTATCTTGTCGGCGCCGACGGCGGCCGCTCGACGGTGCGCAAGGCGCTCGGTATCGACTTCGAGGGCTATACTTTTCCCGAGAGGTTCCTCGTGCTGACGACGCCGTTCGATTTTGCCGGTGAGCATGGCGTCGCCTATCGCGCTTACTTCTCCGATCCCGACGAATGGGCCAATCTCTTCAAGGTGGCCGGCGACGATCACAAGGGGCGCTGGCGCGCTGTATTTCCGGCCCTTCCTGGTCAGACGGATGATGAAGTTCTCAATCCGGCCGCCACCGAAGCCCGTCTGCAGAAGTTTTTCCCGAAATCGGGGACCTACGACATCTTTCACCGCAATATCTACAATGTTCACCAGCGTGTGGCCGCGAGTTTCCGCAAGGGACGCGTGTTTCTGGCCGGCGACTCGGCGCACGTGAACAATCCGATCGGCGGTCTCGGCTTGAACTGCGGTGTGCACGACGCGACGCAACTGGCGTCACTCCTGTCCGCGGTGACATTGGGCGAACGGCCGGAGGCTGATCTGGCACAGTACGACGCCGTGCGGCGGCCGATGAATATCGAATACGTCCAGCAGCAGACCATCGCCAACAAGAAGCGCCTCGAAGAGAAAGACCCTGCCAAGCGCGAGGCCAATTTCGAGCAGCTGCGCCGCAACGCCGCGGACCCTGTTGCGCACCGTGCCTTCCTGATGCGAACCTCGCTGCTGGAAAGTGTTCGCCGCAAAGACTCCGCCGCATAACCCTCAGGCCACCATGAAAATCGCCGTTCCCGATCTGATTTCGAACTCATATTTCCCGGCGGTCGCCGCGGTTGAGCTCGGCAAGTTCGCCGAGCAGGGCATCGATGCTTCCATCGAGCTCGTTTTTCCGGTCAACAAGGCCTATGGCGCGTTACGAGACGGTGACGTCGACTGCGTGGCCGGTTCGGCGCATTCAACCTTGGCCGCGTTCCCGCGATGGCAGGGCGCCAAGCTGCTGTGCGCCCAGGCGCAAGGCATGTACTGGTTCCTGGTCATGCGCTCGGACATCGATTGCCCGCGCGGCGACATCAACGTGGTCAAAGGCCGCAAGATCGGCGCCGCCCCGTGGGTCGATTTGGGATTGAAGCAGCTTCTCGTCGCCGCCGGCATCGATGCGGCGCGTGACAATGTCACGATCGCGCCGGTGCCAAACACCGGCAGCAGCAGCGTCAATTTCGGCTTGATGGCGGCAAAGGCGCTGGAAGAAAGGTTGATCGACGGCTTCTGGGCCAACGGCATGGGCACCGAGGTCGCGGTGCGCAGCGGCGCCGGCAAGGTGGTGCTCGATATACGGCGCGGCGACGGGCCGAAGGAATGCTTCAACTACACCATGGCTTCGCTTGCCGTGACCGATCGCTTCCTCGCCGAGCATCCCAATCACGCGGCCAAGATGGTCAAGGCCATGGAAGCCACGCACGCCGCGTTGAAGGCCGATGTGTCATTGGCCGAGAAGGTTGGCCGCAAGGTTTTCCCGCCGGGGGAGGCGGCGCTCATCGCCAAGCTGATCGAGCGCGATCTGCCGTATTACTCGACGGAAATCTCGCCTGTCTTTGTTGATGGCATGAACGAGTTTGCGAGGAAGGTCGGCATTCTCGACACGCATCCGCAATATTCTGACGTGGTCGCGCGGCTTTAGCGCCGCCGCCCGCGCTATGTCTGATTGAAATAGTGCGGATCGAAATACCGATCCGGCGTATCCAAAGGTTTCGCCGACGGCGCATATCGGTTGCGGAGTTCGAGAACGCATTTAAGTCCGGCCCGATCCAGTTCGCAGGCTTTGAAGAAACCGTGAACGGGGTCGAGCAGTTCGCCATAACTTGCTGCCGCGATTTCCTGCTGCATCTGAGGAAGATTACGGCTGAGAATATCGATGGCTTCGGTGCGGTTCGCAGCTTCGTAAAGCCACGTGACCGACTCTCGAAATGCACGAATGTAGCCGACGATTTTGCCGGCGTTGGCCGCGGCCCACGAGCGGCGTGTTGCGGCGACGTTGCCCTGGTAGGGGCCGATGACATCGGTGGCGCGAACCAGTTGCGAAAAGCCTGCATTGCGGGCGATGAGATTGTACGGCGCCGACAACAGCGTCGCCTGATGGCGGCCTTCGCGCAGGCCGCTCCAGCGTTGCGCCATGCCGCCTGCGCTGACGAGTTCGTAGTCTTTGTCCCTCTCGAGGCTATGGCGACGCAAGATTTCGTAGAGGACGAAGGCATAGCCCGTTGTCATTGCATCGACCGAAACGATCTTGCCGCGCAGGTCGCCAATGGTCTTGATCTCGGGCGAGGCGACCAGGCTGAGAAAGCCGGTATCGACACCCATGAAGGCGAAGAATTCCGGCTGTGGCCCGATCGGGGCCTGACCCTGACCCTCGACATAGGCGACGATGTTGTCGACAGCCGTCATGGCGATGTCGAATTTGCCCTGCGAGAAATCGGTCATCTGCGTGACCGAGTCCGGCGTGCCTTGAATTTCGACCGAGATGCTTTGGCTTTCGAAAAAGCCCTTGTCTCGTCCGACGTAAATCGGCCAGTTGAAGCCGCCGGGAAAGACGTTGAGTGTGACGACGGGCTTTGTGGTCACCTCAGCGCGCCTTGTCGCCGACGGTAATCGTAATGGAGCCGAGGCCTTCGACGGCTCCGACCATCACATCGCCGGGCACCACAGGCCCGACGCCGGCCGGCGTTCCAGTCATGATCAAGTCGCCGACCTTGAGCGTCATCTGACGCGACAGTTGCGCCACGATCTCCGGCACATTCCAGATCATCTCCTTGAGATCGCCGCGCTGATGCTCTTTGCCGTTGACCGCGAGCGTGATCGCCCCCGCCGCCGGATGGCCGACGCTGGAGACCGGATAGATCGGCCCGCACGGCGCCGAGTGATCGAAGCTCTTGCCGGCTTCCCACGGCAATTGCAGATCGCGTGCGTCGCGCTGGCGGTCGCGGCGGGTCAATTCGATACCGACCGCATAACCCCAGACGTGATCGAGCGCACTCGCCACGTCGATATCGCGGCCATCCTTGCCGATGGCGGCCACCAGTTCGATCTCGTACTGGAAATCGTCGGTATCGGGCGGATAGGGTACTGTCGCGCCATCATTGACGATGGCGTCGCGCGGTTTCTGGAAAAAGAACGGCGGGTCGCGTTCGTCCGCCTCTTTCATCTCGCGGATGTGCGAGGCGTAGTTGCGACCGACGCAATAGATGCGCCGCACCGGATACAGACCGCCGTCCACGACCGGCAGCACGGTCGGTTCGATGGCGGGGAAGACGAGTTGGTCGGCCATTGGTGGCTCTCTGGTTGAGTCGCTTAGACGAGCGGATTCCACGTACGTTTCAGCAGCGCGTCCTGGTCGATGCCGAACTTATCGGCAAGCCAGTCGCAAAGCACCTCCTGACCGATGGTCGGATTGTCGTGCTGGCAATGCTCTGCGCCGGTTTCGTCCGGATCGAGAATGCGGATGGTGACGTCGACGCCGCCGGCCTTGGCGCTGTCATAGGTCTTCTTCGCCGCCGATACGGTCAGCACGTCGTGGCCGCCGTGCAGGATCAAATAGGGGCACTTCATGTTCTTGAGATGCCCTTCGAGCGTGAAGGGCACCATGATTGTGTGCGCCTCCTTCATGGTCTTGGCGCCGAGCACCCAGCGGATGTGCATCGACAGGCCGAATTCGTCGCCCTTGTTGCCCCACATGTCGCTGAGCGACCAGATGGCGCCGTGCGAGATCGCCGCCGCCAGCCGCGGCTCGTAGCAGGCCGCGCGCGCCGCGTAGTAGCCCCCCATGCTGGAGCCGCAGACAGCGATGCGCTTCGGGTCGACGTCGTCACGCGTCAAAAGCCAGTCGATGCATTTCCCGATCGGCACTTCGGTGTCGGGCCGGCTGACCAGGCCGTGGCGGCGCAGCGTGCCGCCCTGGCCGGGGCCATCGATCATCAGAACCGAAATGCCGCGCTGCAGGCAGCCATGCGCCTGCATGAACCACATCTCGTCCTTGATGGAGTCGAGGCCGCCCATGCAGATCATCACCGGCAACTTGTCGCCGGGAAACGGCGCGCGGATGAAGTAACCGCAGATCGGTTTGCCGGGCTCGTAAGGAATATCGACGGCGATGCCGGGCGGATTGAGGCGCGCGATGAATTTCTTCGAGCAGGCTTCCATCTTCTCGAACGTCGGCAGCCGGCGCGGGTCCTTTGGCTCGAGATGAAATTCGGCCTGGCGATAGTATTCGGCGGCGCGCAGGAAGCAGTTCATCGCGGTGCGGATGTGGCCCGCCTTTTCCGCTTCGATGCCGCGCGCCCAGTTGCGGTCGCCGGTGCGCATCCATTCGACGTGCCAGCTTTCATAATCGCCGGGTATCATGCGGCTTGCCGCGAGGAACATCTCGCTGACCGCGCCGCCGCCTTCCTGCGTTTCGCCGAGGCTGCGGCGGAACTGATAGGACAGCCAGGGGTGCTCGGGCCAATGATGCCAGCCGAAAGGCTCGTAATGCGCGGAGCGGTCGGCGGTGATCTGCTCGATGGTGTCGTCGGCGGAATCGGCGGCGGCGTTGTCGGACAAGGGAAGTCTCCTACGAGAAGGAAGGTCAGAGGTCGCGGTTATTTGCTCGCGTCAGGTGCCGCCGCCGCCCGTGCGCGTGGCCCAGCCGGTCATGCGGGCCTCGATTGCGCCGGCAATGGCGTACATCGCGATGCCCATGGCGCCCGTGACCAGTAGTCCAGCAAAGGCGAGCGGCACCTCGAAACGCGACGACGCCACCAGCATGAAGTTGCCGATACCGGCGTTGGAACCGACGGTTTCCGCGATGATCGAGCCGACGAAGGCGACGGTGATCGCCACTTTCAGCGAGGCGAAGAAGTAGGGCATCGCACGCGGCAGGCCGACCTTGCGGATGGTTTGCCATTTGCTGGCGCCCAGCGCGCGCAGCACGTCCTGCAGTTCTGGCTCGACGGTTGCGATACCGGTCGCGACGTTGACCAGGATCGGGAAAAACGCCAGCAGGAACGCCGTGATGATCGCCGGCACCGAACCGACGCCGAACCAGATGATCAGGATCGGCACCACCGCGACCTTCGGAATGGTGTTGAAGCCGACCAGCGCCGGATAGAAGCCATCATAGATCAACGACGACGAACCGATAGCAACACCGGCGAGCACGCCGATGATGATTGCAAAAAAGAAGCCGATCGTCGTGGTGAACAGTGTTTGCCACGCATTCTGCAGGATGATCGTGTGCCACTGCCAGCCGGCGGCGAAGATCGACGTCGGGGAGGGCAGTACGAAAGGTTCGATGCGCAGCGCGACGACCAGCACCTGCCAGACGAGAAAAATTCCTGCCACCACGAGCCAGGGCAGCACGCGGCGGAATGCCTTGTTGCGCGTGAACTTGCGCCGACGAACCTTCGGCGCGGTCGGGAGGGTGATTTCGCTCATGCGGCCACCCTGGCGGCGCTGATGTGATCGCGCAGCTCCTGCACCATACCCACCGAATAAGGCTCATATGTCATCGACAGCTTGCGCGGGCGTGGCAATTCGACGGTCCGCTCGGCGATGATGCGCCCGGGCCGGTTGCTCATCACGAGAATACGGTCGGCGAGAAACACCGCTTCGCGCAGATCGTGGGTGACCAGGACAACCGTCGGCCGGCGCGCCATCCAGAGCTCCTGCATCGCCAGCCACAGTTCCTCGCGCGTGAACATGTCGAGCGCGCCGAACGGCTCATCCAGCATCAGCAACGATGGATCGTGGATGAGCGCCCGGCAGATCGACGTGCGCTGCTGCATGCCGCCGGACAATTCCCAGGGGAATTTGTCTTCGAAGCCTTTGAGGCCGACCAGCGCCAGCAGATCGCGCGCCTTGGCTTCATACATCTTGCGCTGGCGTCTCATCTGCGATGCATGCGGCTCCGCGATTTCCAGCGGCAGCATGACGTTGTCGAGCGCCGTGCGCCACGGCAGCAAAGTCGGATTTTGAAACGCCATGCCGGTGATCGACAGCGGCTTGTCCACTTCCTTGCCGTTGACGATGACGCCGCCGGCGGTCGGGGGCCACAGGCCGGTGATGACCTTCATCAAAGTCGACTTGCCGCAGCCTGACGGGCCGACCACGGCGACGAACTCGCCGCTGTCGACCTTCATCGTTGCGTTCTGCAACGCCAGTGTGCCGTCGCCGTCCTCGCCATAGCGCAGCGAGACCTCATGCATATCGACGAAATTCTTCATCAGGCGGGCTTCTTCAGGATGGATTTGGCGATCATGGCGTGCACGCCTTTCTGATTGTTGACGGTCTGCGTGACGTGCAGGTCGCAGGCAAAGCTGCAGAGGGCGTAGGCCTCGTCCTTGGGAATGCCGGTGATAGCGACGATCCATTCGATCATCTGCTTCAGTGCCTGCTTGGCGGCATCATCGAGATCGGAATCGAGACCAAAGGCGATGAGATGCGTCGGCGTCTCGCCGCGTGGCATTTTCCAGCCGAGATCTTTGCGGACCTTGAACTCAAATGTACCTTTGAGAGAAGTCTCGATCGCTGTGCCGTCGACTTCGCCGTGGCCCTGCGCGGCATGGCCGTCGCCAGTCGAGAACAATGCGCCATCGTTCCAGACCGGAAGATAGATGGTCGTGCCTGCGACAAGGTCCTTGCAGTCGAGGTTGCCACCAAACTCGCGTGGCTCCTTGCTGTTCTGCTTGCCATAGGCTTTGGGCGGCGCCACCGCGAGCTGGCCGAAGAACGGCGACAGCGGCACCTTGAGGCCGGACGGCATGGTCGCGAGCATTTTCTCGCGATCGAGACCGACATGGATGAGGCGCTGGTAGTTGAACTCCTCCGGCAGCGTGCCGCCATAGGACCGGAACAGGTTGAAGCCCCAGTCCTGGCGCATCTCGATGTCGAGAATCTTCACCTCGAGCACGTCGCCGATCTTGGCTTCGTTCACATAAATGGGTCCGGTGAGGATGTGGTTGCCGCTGCCGCGCTTGGCTTCCTTGTGGATCAGCTTGATGTCGTCGAGCGGCTTGAACGGGGAATCGGCCGGCGGCAACCATTCCGGGTTGGCGGTAACGCATTCAATGGTGACGCGGTCACCCGAGTCGATGGTGAGGACCGGCGGCAGGCTGCCGTCGAAGAAACCCCAGTGCACGGTATCGGGTTTCGACTGCAACAGATGAGTCTTGCCGGCGGCCTCGGCGGCGCCAATGGGTTTGTTCATTGTCTTGCTCCTTACTCTTGAGACTTAAGCCGCCGCTGCCGAGGCGCTGCCGGGGATGATGCCGGGCTTCATCTCGTAGCAATACTTTGCGACATCGCCGGCGCGGGTGAACCAGACATCCTTGGCGCGCTTGTGCTGGGCGCAGTGCTTGATGGCCTGGCGCAACGGCCGCAAACGGAACGGCTGACCGACGATGAAGCCATGCAGCGACAGCGCGAACACCAGAGGCTGCTTGTCGCTCGCTTCCAGCATTTCCTCGAACTGATCGACGATCATGTCGGCGAACTGGCGCCCGGTGTGATCGCGCAGGCCCAAAGTG
>CAISIV010000228.1 GCA_903885555.1 uncultured Hyphomicrobiales bacterium | reverse complement strand
ATCTTGGCCTGACCTTTGCCGTCGTAACCCATCGTGGTTGTCTTCAACACGGCAGGCAGCCCGACCTTCTCGATACCGGCGGCGAGTTGCGACGCCGAATGCACCGGCGCGTAAGGCGCGACCGCGATCTTAAGCTCGCTGATGAAATTCTTTTCGACCAGCCGGTCCTGCGTGAGTCCAAGCACATGCGGATCGGGCAGTACCGGCTTGCGCTTGGCGAGAAAGGCCGCGGTCTTGGCCGGCACATTCTCGAATTCATAAGTAATAACATCGACGCTGCCGGCAAAACGCGCCAGCGCGGCTTCATCGTCGTATGCCGCGCAGGTGAACGTGCGCACCACGTCGAAGGCGCAGGACTCTTTGTCGGGCGAATAGATATGGACCTTCAGCCCGAGTTGCTGCGCCGCCAGCGCCAGCATGCGGCCGAGCTGGCCGCCACCGAGAATTCCGATCGTCGCGCCTGGCTTAAGCAAGGATCAGCCTTTCGGCCGCTTGGCGATGGCTTTGGTCTGCTTGGCGCGCCAGTCGGCCAGGCTCTTGGCGGTTTTGGCGTCCGAGAGGGCGAGCACGGCCGCCGACAGCAGCGCGGCATTGATAGCGCCGGGCTTGCCGATGGCCAGCGTGCCGACCGGAATGCCGGCCGGCATCTGCAGGATCGACAACACCGAATCCTTGCCTTCGAGCGCGTGGGTGTTCATCGGCACGCCGAACACGGGCAGCAGCGTCATCGACGCCGTCATGCCGGGCAAATGAGCCGCGCCGCCGGCGCCGGCGATAATGATCTTGAAGCCGTTGTCGGCCGCGTTGGTGGCAAATTCATACAGGCGGCGCGGCGTACGGTGCGCCGATACGATCAGCTTGTCGTAACCGATCTTGAGCGCGTCGAGCGTTTCCGCAGCGTGCCGCATGGTGGCCCAGTCGGATTGACTGCCCATGATAATCGCGACCGGTTTTGCAGCCATGTTGCCCCTCAAATCGCTCGAATCCCGAGCGAAGGAAGCGGCGGATTATAGGTTCCGACCCCCCTCTGGCAAGGCGAAACGGGTATTGTGCCGATTCTAGCGGCCCCGGTTCCGAGAGACACCCATTGGCTGACCTCCCTGACAATCCCGCCGTCGATCCCTCGGGCCTGCTGGCCGAAATCGAGCGGCTGAAGGCGGAATTACTGGAGGCGAAATGGCAGATCGCCGAACTGGAGGCGCGCGCCGACGTCGATCCGCTGACCGATATCCTCAACCGGCGTGGCTTCGATCGCGAACTGCTGCGCTCGCTGGCTTATGTCAAACGCTACGGCGCCCCGGCGACGCTGGTGCTGATCGATCTCGACGGCTTCAAGGCGGTCAACGACAGCCACGGCCATGCCACCGGCGACGCGCTGCTCAAGGCGGTGGCGCGCCAGCTCGTTTCCCGCGTGCGCGCCTCGGATATCGTCGCCCGGCTCGGCGGCGACGAGTTCGCCGTGCTGCTGTGGAACATCGACGAGACGCGCGCGGTCGCCAAGGCCCTTGAGCTTGAAGAGGCGATCGCCGCGGCCAGCGGCGGCGAGGGCGGCATCGCTGTCGGCGGCAGCGCCGGCACGGTGACGCTGGATGGCGAAAAAACGCCCGGCCAGATCGTCGATGCCGCGGACAAGGCGATGTATGCGCGCAAACGCGAGCGGCGCGGCTTGTAACCCTTTCGCGCAGCGATTGGTGTATAAGGAATCATGGACCAGTCGGTAAAGACGCGGCCGGTACAGTCCCTGCGCAACAGGCTGCTCGAACTATTGCCTCCCGGCGATTTTGAATTCCTGCGGCCACATCTCAAAAAAATCAAGTTCACTTACCGGCTTCCACTTTACGAAGCCTATAAGCCGATTGAATTTGTCTATTTTCCCGTGACCGGCGTTGCTTCGCTGGTGAATACGATGGCCGACGGCAACGCCTCGGAAGTGGGCACCATTGGCAACGAAGGCATGATCGGCTTGCCGATCATTCTCGGCGACGAGATTGCCCCGACCAGCGTCTATATCCAGGTGCCCGGCGAAGGATTGCGCCTGCCGGCCAAGGTGATGCGCGATGCCCTCGAACGCCGCAGCGCGCTACGCAGGGTCATGGGCCACTATGTCCATGCGTTCTTCAATCAGGTCGCGCAGTCGGCGGCCTGCAATCATTTCCATTCGCTGGATCAGCGCAGCTGCCGGTGGCTCCTGATGACGCACGATCGCGTTCAGTCGCCGCAGTTCATGCTGACCCAGGAATTCCTCGCGATGATGCTGGGTGTGCGGCGCAGCAGCGTCACGGTGGCCGCCAATAAATTGAAGCGCCTGAATTTGATCAAGTATCATCGCGGGCTGGTCACTATTCTCAACCGCAAAGGTTTGGAAAAGCGGACGTGCGAATGTTACGCGGTCAGCAAGCATGAATTCGACCGTCTGCTCGGACCGCCGCTCGGACCGGAGTAACCGCACGGCTGCGGGCACCGGCCCAACTTGTCAGCATTTGTGCGAAGCATCGAGGATAGCCCACGCCTTCCCGGCCAATCCCGGTGGGTATAGCGTGATGGGCGCGCGCCAGCTGGACCCTGCGGGCAAGGCGATCCGGCTGCGAGCGCCACGATGCGCGACTGCGAACATCATGCCCGCCGGGAGAACGCCATGACCAACGTTATGCTTCGGCGCAGCGTCGCCGCACTTTCCGTCGCTGCATTCCTTGCGGCCGCGCCGTGTGCGCAAACAAACGCACAAGCGCAAGCACAGACACAAGCGCCGAAATTCAAATCCTATTCGGTAAAGACGCCGGACGGTCTCACCATCGCGGCGCAGGAGTGGGGCAATCCGAACGGCCCTGAAATCGTTTTCATCCATGGTTTCTCGCAAAGCCATCTGTCGTGGATCAAGCAGGTCGCCAACAGCGACCTCGCCAAAGAATTCAAGATGGTGACCTACGATCTGCGCGGTCACGGCAATTCCGACAAACCGTTCGAGCCGGAAAAGTACAAGACCGGCAAATTCTGGGCCGACGAATTGCAGGCGGTGATGGATGCGACGGGCTTGAAGCGTCCGGTAGTGGTCGGCTGGTCCTATGGCGGCCGCATCATGGCCGACTATCTGACGACTTACGGCACCGCCAAGGTCGCCGGGCTCAATTACGTCGACGCGGGACAGAAGGCCGATCCCACTTTCGTCGGCCCCAATCTGAAAAATCAGCCGGCGATGATGTCCGACGATCTCGCCGCCAATATCGCGGCGACGCGGGCCTTCCTGCGCGGCTGCTTCTCGATCCAGCCGACCCAGGACGAATACGACGACATGCTCGCCTTCAACATGATGGTGCCGCCCAAGGTACGCCTCGCGCTCGGCAACCGGCCGCTGCAGGTCGACGACATGCTGCGCGGCCTTAAAGTACCGGTGCTGGTCACGCACGGCGCCGAAGACAAGAACTCGAATCTGATCGCCGCCGAATACACCGCGAAAATGATCCCCGGCGCCAAGCTGTCGGTCTATCAGGGCGTCGGCCATTCGCCGTTCTTCGAAGCAACGCCGCGCTTCAACGCCGAACTCGCGGAGTTCGTGCGCAACGCCCAGAAGGGCAACTGAGCGGGAGTCCCGCAGACACGGTCTTGCCCAGCCGCTATGCTTTGTCTTGCGTCGGCCATCGGCGACAAGAAAAACAATGCGGGGAAACGATGCAAGTTCTGGGCAAGGCACGGCCGGTGCGCGGCCATGATGATCGTTTGACACGGCGCGGCATGTTGCTGGGCTCCGCAAGCCTCGCGGCTGCGGCGGGATTGCCGCGCGTGGCCGCGGCCGAAGAGGTCGGCCCGGTGATGGCCAGGCTCAGTGCGTATATGAGCGAAGCCGGAACGCGGGCGCTGCCGGACGCCATCGCGGAGCAGGCTAAGTTTCATATTCTCGATACGTTTGCTGCGATGGTCTCAGGCTCTGAACTGCCGCCCGGGCGCCACGCTCTGAATTTCGCGCGGGCTTATGGCGGCGAGAAGATCGCCACCATTGCCGCCTCGAAAATTCTGGCCGGTCCGATCGAAGCCGCAATCGTCAACGGCATGCTGGCGCAGGCCGACGAGAGCGACGACAATTACAGCGCCGGCGGCGCGCATCCGGGCTGCGCCATCGTGCCGGCCGCGCTGGCGATGGGCGAGACTTTCGGCGTTGACGGTGCGCGTTTCATGCGCGCCGTGACGCTCGGCTACGACGTCGGCATGCGGGCCTTCAAGACCGTGTACGGCGTGACGACGATTCCCGACCTGCACAATATCGTCGGCACCTTCGGCGCTTCCGCCACGGCCGGCAGCATCGCAGGCTTCGACGCGCAGAAAATGCGCTGGCTGCTCGACTACGCGGCGCAGCAGGCGGGGTCTGGTTTCGGCGCCTGGACGCGCGACATCGAGCACACCGAAAAGTCCTTCGTGTTTTCGGTGGGCGCGCGCAATGGCGTTGCCACGGCGCTGATGGTCAAGTCGGGCTGGACCGGCGTCGCCGACGTGTTTTCCGGTGGCGACAACTTCTTCCAGTCCTATGCGCCCAAGGCCAAGCCGACCGGTTTGATCGACCAGCTCGGCGAGCGCTACGAAGTGGCGCTGACGATCATCAAGAAATGGACCAGCGGCGGTCCCACGCAGTCGCCGCTCGACGGGATCGTCAACATGCGCAAGAAGCATCCGTTCGAGGCCGATCAGGTCAAGCAGGTGGCGGTGCGCGTCTCGCAGAGTGGCTTCCCCAAGGTCAATAATACCGAGAGCCCCGATCTCTGCCTGCAGTATCTGATCGCCGTGCTGCTGCTCGACAAAGCGGTGTCGTTCCGCGCCGCGCACGACAAGGCGCGGATGACCGAGCCAAGGATCATGAAGGAACGGGCTAAAGTGGTGTTGACCGCCGACGGAGAGTTGGAGCGCATCCTGCCCAAGCGGGTCGCCCTCGTCGAAATCACGCTGAACGACGGTACCGTCCTGAAAGAACGCATCGACACCGTACGCGGTACGCCGGAAGACCCGATGAACAAGGACGAGGTGGTCGCCAAGGCGCGCGATCTGATGGCGCCGGTGCTCGGCGCCAAAGGGTGCGACCGGCTGGTCGAAAAGGTCCTTGCGATCGAGAAGGTGAAAAATATCCGCGAACTGCGGCCGCTGCTGCAGAAGGCGTAAAGCCGGCCGCTACGCGATAATATCCGGCGTCAGGGCGTCCTCGACCTGACGGATCTTGTCGCGCAAGACCAGCTTGCGCTTTTTCAGCCGCTGCACCTGGATCAGGTCGGAACCGGGCGACAGGGCCAAGGCCGCAATCGCGGCGTCGAGGTCGCGGTGTTCCTGCTGCAGGCGCGCCAGCTGCTCGCGCAAAGCGCCTTCGTCGTTGTCGTTCATTGCCACCGCTGGTTTGCCGCCGCCGGTATCATATTAGGTGGCTGCGCGAATAATTATCGCGTTTTCCACAGCGCCATTCAAGGCCCAGAAAAATCTTCCACGATCAAAGGCTTGTCGTCTCGATTGCGGCCGCTGAGCCAAGATTTGAATTGCCCTTGCGGTGAGTCTGCGCCAGACTTATCTCATCAGGGCCAACGATTGATGGAGACATGCTGAATGTCGCTGCAATCTCACCTTGCGGAACTCCAGAAAAAGCACCAGGCGCTCGAAGAGCAGATTAACGACTGCCTGGTTCATCCCGCCACCGACGATCTCACGCTCGTCGAACTCAAGCGGAAGAAATTACAGCTGAAGGACGAGATCGAGCGTCTCAGGCACAACGAAAGCGCCAGCGTGCACTGACGCAGTTTTAGTTCGTTAGATTGAATTTTCGGCTTAGTCGCCGGCCCGCAGAAAAACCCGGATCAATCCGGTTTTATCTGTAAGCCGGCGGTTTTGCGTTTACGCCTCGCGCAGACTTGATTCATAATGCTCTCAAATCCGTAGCGGCCGGTTTACGGCCCGGTCTGGTTTGAGGAGACACTTGGAATGCGTTTGGCCGCTGGAGCCCGATTTGCCTTGCAGGCCGTCCACCGCGCCGCCACTGCCGCACTGGTTCTAGCCGCGACTTTGCTTGCGGCGGTTTTACCAGGCTTTGCCACCGCGGACTATCCGAACCGGCCCGTCACCCTCATTGTGCCTTATCCGCCGGCCGGCGGCGTCGATGCCATGGCGCGCGTCGTGGCGCAGAAATTGTCGGAGGCCTTCAAGCAACAGGTGATCGTCGATAACCGCGGCGGCGCTGGCGGCACGCTCGGCGCCCGCGCCGTCGCCAACGCCAAACCCGACGGCTACACGCTGTTGCTCGGCCACACGGGCGCCATGTCGATCAATCCCAGTATCTTCAAGAATATCGGCTACGACCCGCGCGAAGACTTCGAGCCCATCGGACTGGTCGCCTCGATGCCGGTGGCGCTGCTGGCGCATCCGTCATTCCCTGCCAAATCCATCGGCGAATTCATCGCGCTCGCCAAGGCGCAGCCCGGCAGGCTTAATCTGGGCACCTCCGCGGTCGGCACCGGCGGCTATATGTGCGCGGAGTTGTTCAAGGCGCTCGCCGGCGTCGATGTCGCGATCATTCCCTATAAAGGCACCGGGCCGGCGATTACCGATCTGCTCGGCGGTCACGTGCCCGTGGCGTTCGGCGTCCTGCCGCCGGCGCTCGGCAGTATCTCCAGCGGCAATCTGCGCGCCATCGCCGTCACCAGCCTCCAGCGCACCAGCCTGTTGCCCGATGTGCCGACGTTCGATGAATCCGGCATGCCCGGCTTTGACGCCGTGCTGCATTACGGCCTGCTGGCGCCGGCCGGCACGCCGAAGGAAATCGTCGACCAGCTCAATTTCGAACTGCGCCGTCTGGTCGCCACCGACGACATGAAAAAGCGCATTTACGCCGAGGGCGGCGATCCCTTGACCTCGACGCCCGCCGAATACGCCGCCGATATCGACAAAGAAGAAAAGAAATGGGGCGCTCTGGTGCGCAAACTCGGCCTGAAGGTCGAATAACGCGTCTTTCCGCCGCAAAAGAAATCCCGGCGGGCACTGCCCTTATGCGCGCATATGGCCTAGCTATGGGTCATGAAAACACAGTCAGGAACCAAGACCATGGCCGACCGCGAACCCGACGATAAACGGCCCCGCAATCTACGCGGCGATGCCTTTCCGGTCGAAGGCTTTGCGCTGACGGTCGATGGCAAGATCAAGTCGCAATACCCGGTGCTGGCCGATGCGATGAAAGTCGCGCTGGACCTCAAGACCAAGTTTCCGGTCGTCCAGGTTACGATATACGATGCGGCCGCCAAGACCCGCACGCCGGTGGAACTGCCGTAGGCCGATGGCCTCCGCTGTCTGCCGGTCAGAATGCGACGGGCAGGCGAGGGGAGTTCATCCATGAAATATTTGCTGAGCATCGTCGCGGCATTGAGCATGGCCGCGGCTTTGGCGGCGGCGCCGCAAGCCGCATACGCTGACGACTATCCAACCCGTCCGATCACGCTGATCGTGCCGTTCCCGCCCGGCGGCAGCACCACCGTGATGGCGCGCAACGTCGCCGACAAAATGGCGATCGCGCTCGGCCAGCCGATCGTCGTCGATAATCGCGGCGGCGCCGGCGGCACCATCGGTACGCGGCTCGCCGCCAAGGCCGCGCCTGACGGCTACACCATCCTGCTCAGCTATACCGGCACCTTCTCCATCGCGCCGGCCGCTTACGCCAATGTCGGTTACGACCCGCGCAAGGACTTCGCGCCGATCGGCATGATCGGCGCCGCGCCCAATCTCGTGGTGGTGGCGACGTCGCTGCCGGTGAAATCGATCGATGAACTCAAGGCCTATGCCAAGGCACAAGCCTCGCCGATGCAATACGGTTCGCCCGGCGTCGGCACCGTCAATCATCTGGCCGGCGAACTGCTCGCCAACGCGATGGGCGTGACCATGCAGCACATTCCGTACAAGGGGAACGGCCCGGCGCTCGGCGATCTGATCGGCGGCCACATCCCGCTGATGTTCGTGCCGATCCCGGTGTCGCTCGGCAATGTGCAGTCCGGCAAGCTGCGCGCGCTGGCGATCTCGAGCGCGAAGCGCTCGCCGCTGACGCCGGACATTCCGACGCTGGCGGAATCCGGTCTGCCCGGCTTCGACGTCGCGCTGCGTTACGGTCTTGCCGCGCCGGCCGGTACGCCGAAAGCGATTGTCGACCGGCTCAACAAGGAGCTGAACGCCGCGCTGGCCGATCCTGACGTACAGAAGCGTCTCGCCAACGAAGGCGCCGATGCCTTGCCCGGCACGCCGCAAGCCTATGCCGACGACATCGACAAGGAAGAAACCAAGTGGGGCGCGCTGGTGCGCAAGCTCGGCTTGAAGCTGGAATAGGCGCACACGCGGCCGCTTTTTAATGACGAATTTACGCCGTCCTTGCGCGGTGTTCGTTTGTTGCGCGTTGAAGACGGCGCGAGCCAGGATTATGCTTCGCCTCTCTTCACCATGGAGGCGGACATGCTGCGGCGAACGCTGGAAGCAATCGGCTTGGTGATTGTCACACTCGCGATTGGCTCGAACGCGGCGATGGCCGAAGGCCGCGATGTCGCCTTTCGCGGCACCATCGTCTGCGAGAAGCTCAAGAATTCACAATTTATGTTGCGCGCGCCGCTGGACATTGCGATCAGCGGCAAGACCGTGGTCGCGGCGCGACCAGTGTTCAATCTTCCCGGCACGCTCGTGGTCGCCACCGAGATCGCGACCGGTACGCTGGCCGACGACGGCACCATTGCTTTCAACTCGACGTGGCACGGCGGCGGCTCGAGTTTCGAAGGCAGCTACAAAGGCACGATCGTCGACAAGACCGGCACCATTACCGGCACGCAAAACTGGACGACCGTGACCGGCAAGGAAACGCGCAATTGCTCGGCGGCCATCGTACTGAGCGGCTCCTGAAGCGTCAGTTCGCGGCAAGCTTCAACGTGACCTCGACTTCGCTCAGGGACTGGGCGGGCGCCGACACGTAGAATTCCATTTCGACCATCACGATCGCCGAGAAGAACAAAGCCGATGCCACCAGCATCGATTTGAAGAAGAAGCTTTCGTCAGCGGGCTGGGCGTTGCGCCGGGGGCGCGGCAGCGGCGTCTTTGGAATCCGCATTTGGTCATCCTTCCGATGCCGAAAACTAAGCAAAAAGCACGCCACCGACCGCTGGGCGAGTTGCAATTGCCCCCTGGGGAGCCTTATTCTCGCCGCGCTCCATGCTAAAGTTTCTTGCTATCGAATTCGTGAACGGCCTGAGGTTGCGATGATGCTTTTGCCCAACCTGAAAATGCGCCTGCTGCACGTTGCGCTTTGGGCGGCTCTGATCGGCGCTGGTATTCTGATAGTGCCGGCCGCGCAGGCCTTCACCTTCGAGAATCAGAATGCCGGCGGCGGCAATACGTCGAACTTCAGCGGCGCCGACTCGCGGTTTTCGACGAATACGAACAGCAACGGCAGTTCGCCGGCGCGGCGCGGATTCAGCGGCGGCAACAGCTCGATTCAGTTTGGCGGACAGTCGTCGTTCAACCAGCGCTACAACGCCGACCGCATGTTCGAGCCGAACAGCCTGATGGGCAAAGAGCGGTAAGGCTCAGGCCGACTTCGCCATCTCCCGCAGCTTGAACTTCTGAATCTTGCCCGTGCTCGTCTTCGGAATTTCCGCGAAGACGAAAGTGCGCGGCACCTTGTAGCTGGCGAGATTCTTGCGGCACCATTGCAGCAGGTCGTCGGCAGTGGCCTGTGCGCCGGGCTTCAGCTCGATGAAAGCGCACGGCGTCTCGCCCCATTTCTCGTCGGGCTTGGCCACCACCGCGACGGCAGCAACGGCGGGATGCTTGTACAGAGCATCCTCGACCTCGATCGACGAAATATTCTCGCCGCCGGAAATGATGATGTCCTTGGAGCGGTCCTTGAGCTGCACGTAACCGTCCGTATACATGACGCCGAGATCGCCGGTGTGAAACCAGCCGCCGGCGAAGGCCTTCAGTGTCGAAGCCTTGTTCTTGAGGTAGCCCTTCATGACGACGTTACCGCGCATCATCACTTCGCCCATGCTTTCGCCATCGCGGGCGACCGGGATCATGGTGTCGGGATCGCGCACGTCGAGGCCTTCGAGCACCGGGTAGCGCACGCCCTGGCGGGCTTTCTTCTGCGCCTGTTCGGCGCCGGGCAGGGCGTCCCACGCGGTATGCCATTCGTTGACGACGGCCGGGCCATAGACTTCGGTCAGGCCATAGACGTGCGTGACGTTGAAGCCCGCGCTTTTCATCGCGGCGAGCACCGCTTCCGGCGGCGGCGCAGCAGCCGTGGCGAAATGCACGACGTGCGGCAACGGCTTTTTCTCGGCTTCGGTGGCGTTGAGCAGAACCGCCATCACGATCGGTGCGCCGCACAGATGCGTCACCTTGTGCGTCGCGATGGCGTCGAACATCGCGGCGGCGCGTACCGCGCGCAAACACACATGCGTGCCGGCAACGATCGACACCGTCCACGGGAAACACCAGCCGTTGCAGTGGAACATCGGCAGCGTCCACAGATACACCGGATGCTGCGGCATGCGGCAGGTGATGACATTGCCCATCGCCAGCAGATGTGCGCCGCGGTGGTGATAGACCACGCCCTTCGGATCGCCGGTGGTGCCGCTTGTATAATTGAGCGCGATGGCGTCCCACTCATCGTCCGGCATGGTCCAGACGTAATCGGGATCGCCCGCGGCAACGAAGGCCTCGTACTCGATCTCGCCGAGCCGCTCGCCGGCACCGGAATATTCCGGATCGTCGTAGTCGATCACGAGCGGTTTCACCGTGCAGAGGCTGAGTGCCTCTTTCATCACCTTGGAGAATTCGCGGTCGATAATAACGACTTTGGCTTCGGCATGGTCGAGCGAGAAGGCGATGATCGCGGCATCGAGCCGCGTATTGAGCGTGTTCAAAACCCCTTGAGTCATCGGCACGCCGTAATGGCACTCGATGCAGGCCGGCGTATTGGCGAGCATCACCGAGACGGTATCGCCGCGCTTGATGCCGCGCGCCGCCAGCGCCGAAGCCAGCCGCCGCGTCCGCGCATAGAATTCGGCGTAAGTGCGCCGCAGCGGACCGTGGATGATGGCGGTGTGGTCGGGGAATACGCTCGCCGCGCGCTCGAGAAAGCCGAGCGGCGTCAGCGGCTGGAAATTCGCCGGATTGCGGTCGAGATCGGTATCGTAAGGCGTTGTCATGATGCGGTCCCGGTCGGGCGCCAAAATTCACAGACTAAAAAATCACTTGCCCTGCCGTTTGGCAAATGCCGGCATATTTTTGAAGGCAATGTGCAGGTTAGCGGTCAGCGAGGCGAGGTTGAAGCCGTGGCGGCGCCAGGCCAGAGCCAGCGCCTGACGGCTGAACATCGAGACGTGGCCATTGCGCGGGCCGACGTACCACCATTTCAGCCCGAGCCTGTCGAAATCCGGCGGCTGCAGCAGCGTCGAGAACAGGATGAGGCCCGGATCGGCGGCGTAAGACGCGATCGCCCCGGTGGCGGCAATCGGGTCCGGCATATGTTCGAGCGTCTCGAAACAGGTGACGAGATCGAAGGTGCCTTCCGGCGGCTGGGCGAATTCCCCCACGAAGGGATCGTACGTCACCGCCTCGCGAACGCCGGCCGCGCGCAATACGCCAGCCAACACATCGTTGCCGCCGCCGAAGTCGAGCACGCGCAGCGTCGCCTTGTGCGCGCCGAACAGCTGCAGCACGGCGTCGGCATTGGCGCGCGGCCGCGCTTGCGCATAGTCCGGATCGACCTTGATGTAGTCGGCATTGTAGATGTGCGCCTTGAAGTCGGCTTGGCTCCAGTCATCGAAGGCGTCGGTGAACAGAAAGCCGCAGGCCGTGCAGCGGCGATGGACCACCGGCAGGCCAAGCGGCGGCAGCGTGACGCCGCCGGGGATGTCGCAATTGCGGTTAAAGTCGACAGCGCCGTAGACCGGCGCTTCACCGCCGCAAACCTTGCACGGCACAACCGTGGACGCCGACGTTTTGAGAGAAATCATCGGCCTATCTTTGGGCCGGACGCGCTCGTGTCAAGTCAGCCGCGCAGCAGTTCGCTGGCGCCGGAATAGAGCAGCGCGCAGGCGATGATGAACATCAGCACCATCAGGACCTTGTAGAACACTTCCTGCGGCGTGATGCGCACCAGCCAGAAGCCGAGCTGGTTGGCGGCGAGCGCCAGCGGCAGCAGTACCAGCGACGTGCCGAGGCCCTTCATCGAGAATTGGCCGAGCGCGAGGTAGGGGCCGATCTTCATCGCGTTGACCGCGCCAAGGAAGAACGCGGTGGTGCCGACGAACATCATTTTCGGCAGATGCTGCGAGAAGACATAAATCTGGTACGGCGGTCCCCCGGCCTGGCACATCGTCGAAGTGAAGCCGGAGAACGCGCCCCAGAATAGTCCGGCCGGGATGCCCGCGGGTTTCGCCTCGGCGGCCAGTTTGGCCGCGCCGATCCAGCTGTAGAGCACGAAGACGATGGAGATGCCGCCGACGAAGGCGCGTATCGCGGCGTCGGAAATAGAGGCGCCGACGAAGCCCGCGGCGACGACGCCGACCACCGCTCCGGGCAGCATGATGGCGAGGATGCGGCCGTTCCAGGTCTTGCGGTACACCCACAGCGCGTTGAGGTCCTGGATGATCATGATCGGCAGGAAGATCGCCGCGGCCTCGAGCGGCGGCATGATCAGCGCCAGTACGGGCGTTGCCATCTGCCCGGCGCCCTGGAAGCCGCCCTTGGACAGGCCGAGCGCGATCACGGCGGGAATCGCCAGTGCGTAGAACAGTGGATCGTCGATGAGGGTCACAAAGGTGCCTGGTGTGGCGGGGCGGGAGCCGATTTGCGCGGGATCAAAGCCGAGCCGCCTGCTTCGCGCCAGTGTCGTTTCTGCATGACTTGTTTGCGATGGCCGGGCGTTCCACACTCCCGGCCAAGAATAAAAGGGGAGGAGTTATGGACGCGCGGTCCAGCCGTTATCACGAAGTTTACGCGCGCTGGCAGCGCGACCCGGAAGGATTCTGGGGCGAGGCGGCGCAGGCGATCGACTGGATCGAGCAGCCCACCAAAATCTTCGACCCGAAGGCCGGCATCTATGGCCGCTGGTTTCCCGACGCCGTCTGCAACACCTGTTACAACGCGCTCGACCGCCACGTTGAAAACGGCCGCAACAACCAGCCGGCGCTGATCTACGATTCGCCCGTCACCAATACCAAGCAGACCTTCACCTACGGCCGCGTGCTGTCGGAAGTGCAATTGCTCGGCGCCATGCTGCGCGATTTCGGCGTCGGCAAAGGCGACCGCGTCATTCTCTATATGCCGATGGTGCCAGAGGCGGTGTTCGCCATGTTGGCCTGCGCGCGCATCGGCGCGATTCACTCGGTGGTGTTCGGCGGCTTCGCGGCCAAGGAGCTTGCCACCCGCATCGACGACGCCAAGCCGAAAATCATTCTGTCGGCGAGCTGCGGCATCGAGGGCACGCGCGTCATTCCTTACAAGCCGCTGCTCGACGAAGCGATCAAGCTGGCAAA
This sequence comes from uncultured Hyphomicrobiales bacterium, assembly GCA_903885555.1. Taxonomy (GTDB): domain Bacteria; phylum Pseudomonadota; class Alphaproteobacteria; order Rhizobiales; family Xanthobacteraceae; genus Pseudolabrys. The sequence continues at coordinate 284 of CAISIV010000228.1, read as the reverse complement.
ACACAAGGTCGCCACTTGCCTCATTCTGCAGCGCCCGCAATGCAAGGCGGAGATGACCGAACTGCGCGACCATGACTGGCGCCGGGTCTGGGAGCACGCCGTCAATTACGCCAAGACGTCCGAATGCGTGCCGGTCAAGGCGACCGACCCGCTCTACATTCTCTACACGTCCGGTACGACCGGCATTCCCAAGGGCGTGGTGCGCGACAATGGCGGCCACATGGTCGCTTTGACATGGTCGATGGAAAATCTTTACGGCATCAAGCCCGGCGAGATTTTCTGGT
>CAISIV010000227.1 GCA_903885555.1 uncultured Hyphomicrobiales bacterium | reverse complement strand
CCCTCCCCCTCCAGGGGAGGGTGAAGTAGAGCCCCATCAACACGCGCGCCTTCCCCCCGCCGCAAAAAAATCGTCCGATAACGCATCTGATTCGTTTTGCCGGAGGATCCGATGGCCTGGTTCCGCAATCACTATGTCTGCAGCGCCTGCGAGGGCCACTGGATCGCCGAAGCCACCGAGGCGATCGACGCGCACTGCCCGCATTGCCGCGTCTATGACGTGACGCCTTATCGCAGCGACGACCTCTCGGTCATCGCCGTGAGCCAGACCGTCGCCGAAGACGACCTCGTCGATGCGCTCAAGGCCGCCGCGGTGAAAATGCGCGGCGCGGAAAAACGCCCGCGCGGGCGGGCCGCGGCGCGCGTGGTTCTGCACTAGGCTGGAATGGCTATGGCCTGCCGGCCCTCGCACAAAGTTCATTGGCGCGGCGCGAGAACTCCCGATACAGATGGGGGCATTCGCGCCGGGGAATGACTTCGATGACAAAAATTTCACGTAAAATTTTCACGCTGGTGGTGCTGGCCGCGGCTGGCGGCCTGCTGGCGGCTTGCGAAACCGACGGCAACTCGCCCGGCCCGCTGGCCTCATTGTCCTCGCCGTCGAAGCCAGCCGAGCCGGAAAAGCCGGCCGAAGCGCCGATGACGCATTCGCGCGCCGCGTCGGAATGCTGGATGTCGACGGAAAAGGGTCCGTTGAAGAACAATCTCGACAAGCGCGCCGACGCTGTCGACAAGTGCATCGCCGACAAGATGAAGTCGGTGGCGGCGGCGCCGAAGACGTAAGCGCCTCAGCGCCGCTCTTAGTTCGTGTCATGGCCGGGCTTGTCCCGGCCATCCACGCCTTGTTTCTTGAATCAAAGACGTGGATGCCCGGCACAAGGCCGGGCATGACGCAGAATTTGCCGCCGCGCTACTTAACGGCGCTCACGCTGCACAGCGGGTTCGCCGCCTGGCATTTGGCGCGGGCCGCGTTGCGGCTGCCGGTTTCGGTGCAGGTCGAGTGCGACAACGGCAGGATGGCCGGACAGGCGACGTCGAATTGCGTGCCCGTGATGTTGCGCCAGGCGCGCTTGACCTTGCGCTTCACCTTCTGGGTGGTGGTTTCTTTCTTCATCTCGGCCTGCGCCAGCACGATCGGCGCCTTCGCCTCGGTCGCGCCCGCGGCCTGCACCGAAATTGTGCCCGCGCTCATCGCCAGCAGGCAAACGCCCGCGGCCGCCATTGCCATATATTTCATGTCCCAGCTCCCGTTTTCCGGCCGCCGCGGTTGATCCACGGCCACGAGCCGGATGCCTCGCGCCCGTCAACGGCGGCCGGAACCTAAAGTTCCACAGGGATCGGTTAGGCCCGTAAACAGGGGACTTGCGGCGCGGCCTGCGCCGTATCACCATCTCCGCGTCGTCGAATCCATCAGGAGCAACGTCATGGCTAAGGGTCAGACCCGCGCGGTCAAGGAAAAGAAGAAACCGAAGGCCGACAAGGACAAGCCGAAGCAGATGTCCGCCTACAAGGCGTCGCAGATGTCCGGCACCAGCACGGCATCGTCCGGCGCCAAAAAGTAAGCTACCGGACACCCACCGTTTTGGCGTCGAGCATGTCGCGGGGCAGTTGGCTCGCCGCCTTGCTCAACTCCAGACAGGTCATCAGCTCGACATAGCTCGCCGGCCCGCCGAGCGTCGATAGCTGAACGCAGTGCGTTTGCTGCGCCGGGGTGTATTTCGCCCAGTCCTGTTCGAGTTTGGTGCGGGCATTCTCCTCGTCTTTCTTGCAGGCCGTCTCGTCACGGTTGGCCATCGCCGACGCGGTGGTCGAGGCGCGGCAGCTCGGCTGGGTATCGAATGCGGGCACGCGGTCGGCCACCAGCATCAGGTGCGAACCAACCAGCAGGATCGGCAGCAGCCCCGGCATCGGCGTTCTCCCTTTTGGGTTTGTGTCAGGCAAACGCACGGCCCGGGTTCCGGTTGCATGACCTCGTAGCCCGCCGCCGTTTTTTTGCCACAGCCTTGAACCATTCCCCCGGGCCGGCCGACCAACACAGGTGGCTGTTGGAGGGTCGTGCCGTGGTGAAACGTTTTTTGCTCAGTTCCGTGGTCTTTATCGGGATCATCGTGCCGGGCGCCATTTTGATCGCGCTGCTGGTGGCGCGCTAATAGGCAATGTGACCGCCGCGCCCTGACCGAAGGTCGCAGGCGTGTGTCCACACCTTTGCCCCAGTTCCCTGTCAAAGCTGCAACCGATGCTTAACCGGATGGGCGCTGTTATCGGCGCGTTGTCCGGCACTGAAATCACGGGGGAGTTTCTCAAACGATGCGGTGCGGTCCGATCCAGATCCATGGATTGCAGATTCTTGCACTCAGCGCGCTCGCTCTGGGCTTCGTGCCCGGCGTCGCGCTGGCGCAGCAGCCGCTCGCCATAACCCCCGGCGCGGATTACGCCGTCGCCTCGCCCTCGGCCGATCCGCTGGGTGAAAGCGCCGATGCCGAACTCACGCCGGAAGAACAGCAGGCGCTGCGTGACATACTGAGCGGCGCCCCGGCCAATCCGTACGACGCGCCGGCCAAGACGCTGCGGACGCCCTCGCTGAAATCGACCAAGAATTTCGACATGAGCCGTACCGACAAGCCCGACGGCTCGTCGAACATCGTGCTCAAGCAACCGCTGCCGATCGATTGGGACGCCAAGGTCGGCGCCGATCTCGGCCTGCGCACCGCGCCGTCGATCACCTACACCCCGGATCCCTGGATGTCCGGCTCGCGCGACCAGCGCGGCTCCGGCGCCGCCTGGGCCTCCGTCGGCCTCGTGCCCAATCTCGCCACGGTCGATGCGCGCGTCGATCCCAGCAACGATCAGGGCCGCGTCGGCACCACGTTCAAATACACCAAGCCCGTCGGCAGCAATTTTTCGGTGACGCTGCAGAACACCTATTCAGTCACCGAGACGTTCAGCGCGTCGACGGCGGCGCCGTCGAATTTCCCGATGATGGCCGTGCCCGTGCAGACCGGCATGCCGGTTCCGCAAGTCTGGGGCAGCGAGAAGGCCGCCAAGTTCGATTATCTGCCGACCGGCACCAGCTTCGGCGCCAAGGTGGCGACCAGCAGCGTCGATCCGGTGACGCACAATCAGCTCACCGCCGAGCAAAAAATATATGGTCCGCTGAATGTGACCACCGCGGTCACCGATTTCGGCCAGACCACCGCCAGCAAGAGCATAACGGCGCGATTCAAACTGAATTGGTAGCGGCTTCTTAGCGATACCGGCCTTTTCGCCCTCCTCCACACCGCCACCCCCCTGCCCCAGTATTGCCTTACCCGCATGCGGCAATCGCTCCGGGTCGGGGAGCGTCAGCGCAACGCCTTTTGCGCATGAGTAGGAGTTCACGCATGACGGCGATCAGAGAACGGCTTGGTGCGGACAAGCTGGGCACCGAGAAAAGCGGTCCGGAAAAATTCGCGCCGCCGGACCGGCGCACGCCAGAGAAGCTGAGCGATATCGATCAGGCGGCGGCCAATGCGTTCGAAGGCGAAATCCGCGAATTCGTCCGGCGCGACGTGTCGTTCCTGCGCCGTCCGCGCAGCGAGAACGGTGACGCGGCGGCGGTCGATCCGGTCACCGAAAATCTGAATTCGCTGATCCGGCGGGTGTCGGGCGCCTCGCTGGAGGAAATCGAGCGCGTCATTGCCGAGCTGCAAAGCATCCGCGACATGCTGCGCAGCGAGGGCGAACGCGTCGGCCGTGAAATCGCCGGCTATGCCAGCCTCAGCCATGCGTCGATGACGGCAATGAAAGTCATCGCCGACAGCCTCGAGCAATGGAAAAGCGTACCGAATACGCCGACCAAGCCGACCAACAGCCGCACCACGGGCTGAACGCGCAAATGCCATCGCCGGTCACCCGGCGATGGCGCTTCATTCTGCAATGAAAATTCTTCTACGAAGCGATTTCGTCGACCACGATGCGGGTCGATGGCTCAACCAGCAGCACCTTGTTCTTGGCTTTCACAAACGAGAGCTTCTTCAGGGTGCTGATGCCGCTCACGCTGTCCGGCAATGCATGCATGCCGTTCATGGCCTGATCGGTCGATAGCTGGCTGGCCGGCTGCAGCGCATCGGCGTCGCCCACCGCGGGCGCCTTGTCAGCCATCACCGCCTTGAAAACCTGCTGGCGCTCTTCGGCAGTCAAACGCTGCGGCCACGCCATGATCGGCAGGCGATCGAGCACGTCATTCCGTTGCGAGAATTTCGCCGGCAGCGTTTGGCCCGTGGAGCCAATGGGTCCGGGACGATGTGGATCGGCGGCGCGGTTGCCGACGCCAGTGGTCTCAGTCGCAGCCGCCTGCGGTGGCGCACCGCTCGCAGCCGGTCCGTTCGAACCGCCGCCGGATGACGCGCCGGGCGACATCGGACCGCCGATGGCAGCCTGGCCTTGCGTTGCCGTTGTCACATCGCCCTTTGCATTCTCCGGACTGGTCGTCTTGTTCTCGGTTTTGGGAGCTTGCGGGGCGGCTGGTGCGGAATTGGGCGTATCAGGACCCAGCGCGCTCACCGGATTGTCCTCCGCCATCAGTGCGGTAACCGCGTCCGCGTGACTTGGGATCTTACGTATGTCGATCGAGCTCGACGGCGCAGCGATGGTCTCACCGGGATTGATCTGGCCGCCGGGCTTAAAGCCGGGATTGGTGGTGACGGTGGATTTCTCTTGCGCTTGCGCCAAACCGGCCGCGAGCGGCGCGGTGATGGCAAGGCCGGTGGCCAAAGCGGTCGCCAGCATCAAATGACGGTGCAATTTTTTCATGAACGCCTCCAGGGGCTGTGGAGGGAACAACGGCCCAATGGCGGCAAAGTTGCATCCGCGGACGCACGACTAACGGATGAGAGGCAAGGCCGCTTTTACGCTGTCACATAGACGTGTGGATGGCTGTAAAGACGTAACCCGCAACCACCGCGACGCAGCCAACGCACCCTAGATTGCAGGTATTCGAAAGAGGCCAGTTGCCCCGCTTTCGGATAACTCCTCCCACAAGACTTCAACCCCGCTGCGGCGGGGTTTTTTTGGGCAACGCTTTTGTGGTGATTAGCGGGCCGCCGCCGGCGCGCTGATGACGCTCAGGCCTTCGTCAAAATGCATCCGGCCGGTCACGTGGTCCGTGACGACGAAAGCGCCGACCATCATGACCATCATCGTGGCGGCGCCCAGCATCAGGCCGATAAAACCAAGGGATCGCGTATCGGCCATAGCCGCTCCAATTCGTCAAAACTGTGTCGGTCAGTGAGCAAATGAACGCGCCAAAGCCCAATGTGTTCCCGCCACAACGGCAGGAGAGCCGAGACGCGCACTTCGATCAAAGGTTGCGGTTAATTAGTTGGCGGCGACTTTGGCCGGCTTCACGGCCTTGCGCGGCAACGGATAGTCGGCGCTCTCGTAAAGCTGGCGAATGCCATTGCCGTCGAAGCGCTTCTCTTCGACCTCCAGATAGGCGCCAAGCAGCAGTTCAGGCGGCAATTCTTCAATAGCAAAACGGATCGCTTCCGCCGCGGTCGGAAAGCGTTTGTAACCGATCGGACGGCGCGATTTGCGGCTGCGGCTAGGAAATAATTCCGAAGGGGCACGGTAGTTGATCATCGACATAACTCAAAGCTCCTGGACGCCTAATATGGCCTTTAAAGCGCAAGAAATCCAGCGTCCGGAGCCGCCGCATGTCTGCCCCGCCCGGGCAGGGTAAACACGAAGCCGCCGCTCAAATAGCAAAGCGGCCCGGTGCTAACCAACACCGGGCCGCTTGGCCTTGATAGATCGGGACTAGTCGGCCAGTTCGCCGACGACTTCACTGGTCGCCGGGTCAACCAGCACCACGCGGTCGTTCACCATCATGTATTTGTAACTGCGGATGGCGGGCACTTCGACGCCGACCGTTTCCGGCACGGCGTAGAGCTGGGTGGTTTCAGGCACCCGCATACCGACACGATAGCTCACGGTCGGCTGTGCCGGCGCCACACGCTCCCGCACGATGGTGCGATACACGGTCTGGCGCTGCACCGGCGTCAGTTGCAGCGGCTGTGTCGTCGTCACTACGGTCTGGGTCTGCACCGGTTCACGGGTGATGACGGTAGTCTGGGCGGTAGCGGCCGAAACAACGGCCATCAGTGCCGCTGTGGCTGCCGCGTAAATCGCAGCCTGGCGAAATTGTGTCATGAGTTCCTCCTCCTGATTACTGAACGCATCGGAGGAAACGCGCGCCCGGATGAAGCGTTCCTGCCGCCGCCCAGCAAGTTCCATCCGCCACGACATCGATTGAATGCATAAAGTTGAATCATTTGAATCGCTTAGCGTGTTGACGACGCGTCTCAACTACCGTTCACGTTGTGTGACTCAGATGCGCGTCGGTCCGCAGCCGCCGACGCTCTCGAAGTTTCACGTGCGGCGCGACTCGCCGCTTGATACCAAAGAGGTGACCCTGATTCGCGAGGCACCTTTAATGATTCTCGAAGCGATGGTTGGCTTGTCGCTTGTGTTGAATGTCTCGCTTGATACCGAAACGCCCCCCACCCCCAGTCCTTCTGCCTGGCTGCATATGTCGGCTGGCCGCAAGGACGCCGCGCTGTTGCCGCTGGTGCGCATCGCCACCGACTGCATCATCCAGAAGGTCATCGGCGACCCCCGCTTCAGCGCGACGCTGCGGCCCAACGAGGTCAACGACCTCATCGTGGATTCGATTTCCGCCTGCGGACGTCCGGTGCGGGCGATGATGGATGCCCACGACCGCATGTACGGCAAAGGTTCGGGCGAAGCTTTCCTGCTTGGGCCCTATCTCGATGTGCTGCCGTCCGCCGTCGTCACGCAAGTCAAGATCAAGACGCCCTAGTGCATGATCCCGAAAAGTGGGCACCGGTTTTCGGAAGAGATCATGCACTCAAGATAAAGTGCTAGCCGATGGCAGAACCGGCCGCAGCACCAGCGTGATCGGCAGGGTCACCAGCACGACGGCGGCCACCACCACCAAAGCCACCGTCACGCCAACCGCATCGCCGAGCAGACCATAGATCGCGGGCGACACTGCGCCTGCCCCGATCGTGCCGGTGTAAAAAATGCTGAAGGCGCGCTGGCGCTTGGCCGGGTCGACGAGGTCGGGCACCGAGCCGTAGAGCACAGAGGACGTTCCGTTGAGCGCGATGCCGACAATCGGCAGCAATACCATGGCGCCCTCGAGCGACAGAGGTAGTAACGCAACGATCCCGGCCGCCGTTACTGATTCAGTCAGCCAGACCGTCGCAACTGTTCCGATGCGCGCGCCGATCCAGGCGCAGACAAGTTTGCCCGCAGCACCGCCGGCAAACACCAGCGTCAGCGCCAGACCCACCGTCGGCAGACCCGCACCCTTGGCCGTCAGCACGAACGGCAGGAAGATAAGAAACGCCATGCGCGTCGCGCTGTCGATAACACCGACCGAAAGCAGCAGCGGGAAGCTGTAGCTGCGAACGCGGCCGCCACCGTGTCCGGCGCCTTCCTCCTTGGCAGGAGTCGCGACTTCGTCGCGATAGCGCGGCATGACGATGAAGATCGCTATGCCGGCCAGCACGCCGATGCCGCCGAGCAAGGCCACCGCCTCGCGCCACGGCAAAATGAGAAACAGCAGCGAACCCGCCGCCGGCATTGTCATTTTGCCGATGTCGCCGGAGAAATTATACGTGCCGAGCGCAGCTCGCGACCGCGCGCCGGAGAAAGCATGCGCGATCAGCGTCGACGCCAGCGGATGCTGCGTGCTGGCGCCGAGTCCGGACACGAACAGCGCCGCCACCAGCAACATGACGCCGTTGCTCAAGCCCGCGAGGCAATAACCGAGGCCCGCCATCGCAGTGCCTATCGCCAAAACAATCGGCGCGCCGTAGCGCTCGGCCAGGAAGCTTGACGGAATCTGGAAGGCGGCCAGCGTGCCGGAGAACACCGTCTTCATCAGCCCGAGCGCGGCAAAGCCAAGACCGAATTCGCTCTGCCAGATCGGCAGCATGACGTAGACGAGATCGGTGTAGCCGTCGTGCAACGCATGGGCGCCGAAGGCGACGCCGGCAGCACGGCGTTCGTCGCTCTTGGCGGACGTTTCAGTTTCGGCGGTGGCGGTCATAGCTTCTCGCGGCGTTCCACGAAGGTGGTGCTGACAAACGAGATCACGGTCTCGCCCTTCTGATTAGCGCCACTCGATAGAATAGTCATCAGCCCCATGCCCGGCCGGCTGTTGGAAACCCGCAGCTCGATGATTTCGCTTTTATAGTCGATGGTGTCGCCGACATAGACCGGCTTGAGCCATTTGAGGTCGCGCAGACCGAGCGCCGGGCCCATCGATGGCACTTTCTCGCCCCGTGCGACCGCCGCTTCCATCTGGCCGCGCCGTTGATCGACCATCAGTCGCATCCAGGCGGCGGCGGTGTGCCAGCCTGAGGCGCAGAGCGCGCCGAAATGCGATTTCTCCGCCGCCGCTTCATCCATGTGAAACAGCTGCGGATCGAAGCGCTGCGCGAAGGCTTTGATCTCTTCGGCATTGAACGTATGGCGGCCGATCGGAAGAATGTCGCCGACCTTGAGATCCTCGAAAAACTTCATGGCCGTGACTCGCGGCGGCCGAACATCAGCGTCGTCGTCAGCGTCGTCAGCGGCGTATCGGTGTCATCGATAATCTCGAAAAGGAACTTCACCAGGCCCATGTCGGCCTTGCTTTTCGACTCGCGCTTGTCGGTCACGGTCGACCGCAGGCGAATAGTGGTGCCGGGGCGCAGCGGCCGCAGCCATCGCACTTCCTCGACGCCGGGCGAGCCCATCGAGGTGGAATTGAGAATAAAGCCGTCGCAGATCATGCGCATCAACAGGCAGCACGATTGCCAGCCGGAGGCGCCAAGGCCGCCGAGAATGGTGGCGCTCGCCGCCGCCTCATCGAGATGCATCGGCTGCGGATCGAACTCGGCGGCGAAAGCGACGATTTCCTCACGCGTCACCAGCCGCGGTCCATAGAGGGCGACCGCGCCCGGCTCGAAATCTTCCCAGTGCAGCTTCGGCATACGGCGGAGATTAGTACGCTTTCAGGATCGACAGATAGGCGGCTTCGGCGGATTTGTACGCCTCGCGCGTATCGGAGGACAGACAGACCACCACAACGTAGGTGTTGCCGTCTTTATCTGTGTCGAGCGCAAGCGATGTGGTCTCAAAGCCCTGCTCCTTGAGCTTCGGCGCTTCGAACTGGTGACGGATAAAGGCCGGCTTGCCGTTGGCGCGCGCCACCTCGCCGAGCTTGGCAACCTTGGCGCGTTTGTCGCGCGTTTGCCAATCGCTATAGGCAGTCTTGGTCACCACCGCGAGCGGGTCCTTGTCCTTGAGATAGCGCACCAGCACATAGATCTTGGCAGGCGCGGCGTCGAACTCCTGGCCCTTCGGCAGCAACATCTGCACCCGCAGTTCCTTGGTAGCCTCGGCGTGTTCGGCCCAACCGTCAGGAATGATGATCGGCGCGCGGAAGAAGGCGCAGAGCTTGCCGTCGCAATGCTCCATGAATTTCTCGATTTCGGCATGAGCCGGCGCGGCGGCGATCAGACCGGCGACAACCAGGCCGGCGGCAAACCGGATAATGCGGACAATCGACATGGCGGCTCCTGCACGGCGCTCGCGGCAGCAAGCGCTCTATGCATAGTCGCGCGGAACCGGCTTCAGGTTCAAACGCTCAATTGGCAAAGCGGAAATGCATAACGTCGCCATCGGCGACGACATATTCCTTGCCTTCGAGCCGCATCTTGCCGGCTTCTTTGGCGCCGACTTCGCCACCCGTACGTATGTAGTCGTCATAACCGATGGTTTCGGCGCGGATAAAGCCCTGCTCGAAATCGGTATGGATGACGCCCGCCGCCGCAGGCGCCTTGGTGCCCAGCGTGATGGTCCAGGCTCGCGTTTCCTTCGGGCCCACAGTGAAATAGGTCACCAAATGCAACAGGCCGTAGCCGGCGCGGACCAGGCGGTCGAGCCCTGTTTCCTTGAGGCCTACCGCTTCGAGATAATCGGCCCGTTCTTCGTTCGGCAGCGCCGCGATTTCCGACTCGATCTTGGCCGAAATCACAACCGCGACCGCGCCTTCCTTCTTGGCCAGTTCCTCAACCTTGCGGGAGAAATCGTTGCCGGTGGCGGCCGAGCCTTCCTCGACGTTGCAGGCATACAGCACCGGCGCCGATGTCAGCAGACCGAGAGAATGGAACAGCTTTTCCTCGTCGGGCTTGCGCTCGACCAGCCGCGCCGGCTTGCCGTCGCGCAGCAGCACCAGCGCGCGATTGATCAAATCGAGCATTTCCTTGGCGAGCTTGGCGTCTTCGCCGCTGCCTTTGGCCTTCTTCTCCAGCGCATCGACGCGCTTTTCCAGACTGTCGAGGTCCGCGAGCATCAGTTCGGTCTCGATGATCTCGATGTCGGCGAGCGGATCGATCTTGCCTTCGACATGGGTGATGTCGCCGTCTTCGAAGCAGCGCACGACGTGCACCACCGCGTCGACCTCGCGGATCGTGGCGAGAAATTTATTGCCAAGACCTTCGCCCTTCGACGACGCCGGCCCAGTATTTTCACTTGCTTCGGCGGCAGATGAACCGAAGGGTCCGAAAACCCCTGGTGGTTCTGACCCCAAAAAGCCTGTTGCGGAATCCGATGGCAATATCCCGTACCGAAGATCTGGCGGGCGGCGGGTTTCAGGAGGT
>CAISIV010000226.1 GCA_903885555.1 uncultured Hyphomicrobiales bacterium | reverse complement strand
GCCGCACCCCATCAATAACTGCCAATGCCGCATTGAATGCGAGTTGATCGGGACTGCCCGGACCATAATCGTTGCTTGCCGAATGGTCCTCGGTGGCCGTTCCGACACCCTTCAACATCGCACTGACGAACTGCATCGACCGGGTTCCGAAGACGTCAGCGAGCCGGTAGCGATGCCCGTCTTCGTCACAATGGCTCGGATAGACACGGCGCGCTTTAGTTCCGCGCTTTTCGACATGCATAGCAATACGTGGCGCGCGGGCCTTGGTTCGCTTTCTCGCTCTTTTGATCTCAGCGCGCTCGATCTCATTAGGCGGTGGTCGTTTTGCCAGCTTGTCAGCGAATGCTTGATCCTCTGTGGCTTGGGGTTTCTTTGCGGAATTTTCAGGTGCTTTGGCCACGGCTAGATCGTCGCTCACATATTCGCTCATCACGTCAAGCCTTTCCGATTTCCACGCTCCAGCTTAAAAACTGACTCATATCGTGATCGCGCTCTTCTTTCTTACTTACTTAGTCTGTGCCTTCGGTTCGGCTCGGTTGCGAAGGCATAGGACCACTGCCCCACAATGTGCGGGGAGCGGTCCCGTGCCCTTGCGTCTCGATCTGTGCCTTTCGGACAGGCTTCGGCGCTTAAAGGCCGTTGTCATTGCGGGCCACGGCCCGGCTTCCTCGACAACGTCAGCTGCAACTTGAACTGGGAAAGCTCCCCAATCGCAACACCGCTTCAGCCTTTCGGACTGCGGTCGCACCTTTTGTCGCGCCCGTGGTTGGTGCAGTTCAACGATCAGCCGCCACCGTATATATGCCGTCCGGCAGATCGATCTCTCTCCGAACTTCAGTGTTCGGCGAACAGAGGTCCTCCGGTGGTGCGATCAGCGCCGTTGGCCCCGCGACCCTCGTGGCGCATTCGGGGGAAAACGAAGACATCGGTCGTGCGGTGAGCGGCACGCGCAGAGGCTTCGCCGGTGATCTGCCCGGCGGGGCCTTTTGCTATCGCGCTAGGTTGGTGTGATGTCGCGCCGACACGGCAGGGCGTGCGGCAGAACGCCTCAAGAACACTGTTCGGGGCTTTTTCGGGACTCTGTGCGCCGATTACAGCGCAACGATGCCGATCTGTTCCGGTTTCGCGCTTGCAGCGTATTTTTGGAAAATGACAGAAATACGCTGGTAGCAGGAGTTTTCTTGGTCGGGGCGGCGGGATTTGAACCCACGACCTCTTGTCTCCCAGACAAGCGCGCTAACCGGGCTGCGCCACGCCCCGACGGGCCGATACCTAGCCATAAAGCGGGGCCAAGTCACCCGTTTATTCGGGTCTTCTCGATCGTCGATCGGGTTGTGTAAAACACTGGAATCGCGGGCAAAACGCCGAAGCCCCGGTGGCTAGACCATGTCGCGGGCGCGGGCGGGCTGATAGGCCTGTTCGCCATCGGGCATTTGCGCGGGCACCAGGCCGGGCGCTTCGACCGTTGAGCGCTCCTGCGGCTGCCGCACGGCGCCCTTGAGCCACTGCAGCAGGAATTTGGCCCAGCGTTCGGCGGTGCGGACCAGGCCCCGGTCGATGGAGAAGGATTTCAGCCCGAATGCCTTCTTGTTGCACCAGGCATCGTAGGCGTTCTTGACCGGGTCGTCGTAGAACGCGGCGATTTTCTCCGCCCCCATGCCCGGCGTGGCGAGCCACTGCGGGATGTGGACGTTGCAGAGGCGCTCGACGTCCATCAGAGCCTTGCCGGCGCCAGTGCCGGCCGCGGGGCATGACGTCGCGAATGCATCGCCGACCAGCACCACACCGGCCTGGCGATAACCTTCGCTGACATAGAGGTCGACCGGACGAATTTTGACAAAGCCGTCGATGTCGAACGGTCCTGTCAGCGTCTCGAGCTTCGGGATCATCGCCAGCATGGTCTGCTTCGGCGCATCACGGAATTGCGACAGCCAGGGATCGCGCATATCGCGATAGACGAACAGATTGGCGCGCGTCGACTGGCCGATGGGGAACAGCGTCAGATACGCCATCTTCGAATCCGAGCGCTCGGGATAGTAGGTCAAAGCCGAGAATTCGAACGGCGCAGCGCCGGCCGGCTTCAGATCGAAGCCGATGGAAATGGAATGCGCTTCGCTCAGGATTTTGCGATCGATGCCGAGCTGATGACGCAGGCCGATGTTAAGGCCATTGGCCATGATCAAGAGGCGCGCGGAAATTTCTTCGCCGGTCGACAGCAATACATTCTGGCGCTCGGGTCCGGTCTTGATCGATGCGACCTTGGCGGCGATGAAGGCCGCGGGCGGCACTTGCGCGCGAACGGTGTTGACCAGCGTGTCGTATAAAAGGCCGCACTGCGCGCCCTTGAGCTTTTCGACCAGATGACCGAAGCGCGCGACCCAGAGGCTGCGGTTGGGCGTGGCGACAGCGAGGACCGCGTCGGCCAGCCCCGTCTTCTTGAGGATTTCGATCTGGCTCTGATCGAGCTTTTCGCAGCGGAAATCCGGCGGATAGATCGGGTGGGGGTCGACCAGCGTCACATCGTAACCCGCCCGCGCCAGCATGGCGGCGGCAGTCGAACCGGCTAGTCCGGCCCCGGCGATGAGGATGTCCGTTTGACGCATGTGCGACATTTAAGCGCAATTCTTTCACAAGGTGTTACGCCAATTGGCGAAACAGGGCGGCAACTAACTTTTAACTTTAACGGTTCGTTGCTTTCACGAAAGAACGGGCGTGTGCGCTGGAGTTAAAACTTTATCTACCGAACACATTAGTTTTTTGCCGTTTCGTGTTGCTGTTCATGGTCCATGCGGTGCTGCCGCGTATGTTACCGCATCGAAGAAGCGTGAACCGACAGGCGATCATGACACAGACGATGCAGGCGGCTTTCGATCGCCATATCGAGGCGCGCGCGCCCGATCGCGAAGCCGTGGCGGCGTCGCCCGTTGCCGGATTGCGCGCCGATATCCAACTTTCGTTGCACGGTGATCTTGCCGAAGTGGAAACTGACTGGCGCGCCTTCGAGGCGCAGGCCGACTGTACGGCGTTTCAAAGCTTTGACTGGCTATCAACCTGGCAGCGCCATATCGGCGCGGGCGAGGGCAGGCAGCCTGCCATCGTGATCGGGCGCCACAGCGGACAAATTCTGTTCATTCTGCCGCTGATGCTGTCGGCCGGCGCGCTGCGCCGTGTCGAATGGCTCGGTGAGTTTCTCATCAATGCCGGCGCGCCGTTACTGGCGCGTGATTTTTCCAAGCGCGTCAGCGCGGCGCAATTTGTGACGCTGTGGCGCGAGATCGAGCAGCTTCTCGGCGCCCGTTTGAACCACGACATTCTCGATCTGAACAAGATTCCGGAGACGGTCGGTGCGCAGGTCAACCCGATGCGGGCGTTGCAACTCACGTCGCACG
>CAISIV010000225.1 GCA_903885555.1 uncultured Hyphomicrobiales bacterium | reverse complement strand
GTTCGGTCATGGTCTTTTCGTTGCGATCGCGCGCCGCGATGATGATCCAGCGAATGCCAAGCGCCTGACGGCGCGAGGTGCGGACTTCAACGGGCACCTGGTAGGTGGCGCCGCCGACGCGGCGGGAGCGCACTTCGATCGAGGGCATCACGTTATCCAGCGCCTGCTGGAACACGGTGAGCGGCGCGAGCTTGGTCTTGGTCTCGATCATCTCGAGAGCACCGTAGACGATGCCTTCGGCGACCGACTTCTTGCCGTCGTACATGACGGCATTCATGAACTTGGACACGACAATGTTTCCGAACTTCGGGTCCGGAATGATTTCGCGTTTTTCTGCAGCGTGACGACGGGACATATCGACTACCCTTATTTCGGACGCTTCGCGCCGTACTTCGAACGGCGCTGCTTACGATTCTTGACGCCCTGCGTATCGAGGACGCCGCGCAGGATGTGATAGCGGACGCCCGGCAAATCCTTGACGCGGCCGCCGCGGATCATGACCACGGAGTGTTCCTGAAGGTTGTGGCCTTCGCCGGGGATGTAACCGATCACTTCGAAGCCGTTGGTAAGACGAACCTTGGCGACCTTGCGGAGCGCGGAGTTCGGCTTCTTCGGCGTCGTCGTGTAGACGCGCGTGCAAACGCCGCGCTTCTGCGGGCTTGCCTGCAACGCCGGGACCTTGTTGCGGGTCTTGAGCGGCTCGCGCGGATTGGCAATCAGCTGGTTAATCGTCGGCATCGTTCGCCTTCGTACCTTTGTTGGGCTTGATCGCCCGGCATTCGTTTGGGCTCGAGGCCCGGTCTCATCATGGGCTTGCGCCCGACATCGTGCGGGCTTGCGCCCGGCATTGTTGTGCACCCGACGGGCGCACAACTTGCGCGCCGTCTAGACGCGCAAAACGAAATCGCGCCATCCGCATAGAGCGCGGGGGCGCTTTTCCATTTCGGACGGTCGCGGTTTGCACCGCAGCCGCTCTCCTAAAACCTGACATTGGCTGTCAGAAGCAGCGTTTGAGCATCATCCGTCGAGGCGATTGCGCCAGCCAACCTTGAGAAATATCAAACAATCTCAGGTAGTTAGCTGGGCGGCCGTTCCGAACAAGCGACGCTCACCGCCTGCCTTTAAGTGCCGCGTATGTATCGGCGACTCCCCCCCAAGTCAAGGCGAAAAAGGCTGGAAAACCGGGGGTTTTGCGCGCCAACAGCGCACGCGCTTAACGCCTTGATACAAGGCTTTTACGGACGTAGGGCGATAACAGCGCCGTCGTGGCCGTGCAAGTTGACCGACCCAGCTACCGTTTGCCCGTCCCGGTTCGAATCGCTGGAAACCAGGGTGATTCCCGAGGTCGAGCCGGCCGGGAGCGGAAAGACCGCTGGTTGAGAACCCAGATTGAGCACGACGAGGACCCGGCCACCCTCCGCCACCCGCTCGTAGGCCAGAATATCGCCTGTGTCAGCCAGTGGCCTATAAGCCCCCTCGGTCAAAGCCCTATGACTGCGTCGCAGGGCAAGCAGCCGGCGATACAGGCCGAGCAACGATGACAGATCACCCCGCTCACCTGCCACGTTGCAGACGGCAGAATCCTCCGCCACCGGCAGCCAAGGCGCGGCGGCGGAAAAGCCGGCATTGGCAGAATCATCCCACTGCATCGGCGTGCGGCAGCCGTCGCGACCAACGCCGAAGCCCGGCACGTTCTTCTCCCAGGGATCGCGCACCTGCCCCGGTGCGATCGGGACCTGACGCATACCGATCTCGTCGCCGTAATAGAGCGTCGGGGTGCCGCGCAAGGTCAGCAGCAGCATCGCCGCGACCTTGACCTGCTCCACACCAATACGGCTCGCCAGCCTGGGCCGGTCGTGATTGCCCAGCACCCAGTTCGGCCAGGCACCAGGTGGCAGCGAGCCTTCATAGCGCTCGATCAGCGCGGCGATCGCATCTGCACGCCACGGCGTTTGCAGCAGGCTGAAATTGAACGGCAGGTGCGCGCCGCAAAGATCGCGTCCGTAGTACGCGGCCAGCCGTTCGACCGGCAGATAGACCTCGCCGATCAGCAGCCGCTCGGGGAATTCGTCGATCACGGCGCGCAAGCCCGCGATGATGTCATGCACCTCAGGCCGGTCGGTCGAATACAGCGGCAGCAGGCGCTGATACGGCGGCTGGCCGTCGACAAAATCCGGATTGGGCGGGTTGTCGCGGAACGCTTCGTCCTTGATGAGGTGCCAGATCACATCAACGCGAAAACCATCGACGCCGCGGCGCAGCCAGAACCGCATCGTCTCGTGCATCGCGGCCCGCACGTCAGCGTTGCGCCAGTTGAGGTCGGGCTGCGAAGCCAGAAACGCGTGATAGTAATATTGATCGGTGGCTTCGTCGTATTGCCACGCCGAACCGCCGAACTCCGACAACCAGTTGTTGGGCGGCCCGCCATTCGCCGCGCCGTTGCGCCAGATATACCAGTCCCGCTTGGCCGTTTGCCGCGACGCACGGCTTTCGACGAACCACGGATGTTTGTTCGACGTATGGTTCGGCACGAAGTCGAGCAACACCTTCAAACCGAGCGTGTGCGCCACCGAAACAAGCGGATCGAAATCGGCCAGCGTACCGAACAGCGGATCGATGTCGGTGTAGTTCGAAATGTCGTAGCCGAAGTCGGCCATCGGCGACGGAAACACCGGCGACAACCATACGGCGTCAACACCGAGGTCGGCGAGATACGGCAGCCGCGCGATGATGCCTTGCAGATCGCCAACCCCGTCGCCGTTCGAATCCTGAAACGAGCGCGGATAGACCTGATAGAGGACAGCCGATTGCCACCACTGCATGCACGACGCCCCAATATCGCCGACGGCGCACTAGGCACGCGATTCGCTACGCCGGTGTGACGATGCCAGCTTATGCGCCAGCCAAAGAAAAAGGCCGCCCCGAAGGGCGGCCTTTGATTTTGATGCGCTGACCGAGCCTTACTCGGCCGGCGGCAGTGCCGGAGCAGCCGCGGCTTCCGCCTTCGCGGCAGCCTTGGCAGCGTCCTTCTCGCGCTCCTCGAGGATGAGGGCGTCGCGTTTGACCGCCACTTCACGCAGTTGGTTCATCATGGCGCCGGTACCAGCCGGGATCAGGCGGCCGACGATGACGTTTTCCTTGAGACCGTCGAGCGTATCCGCCTTGCCGTTGACCGCGGCTTCGGTGAGGACGCGCGTGGTTTCCTGGAACGACGCCGCCGAGATGAACGACCGGGTCTGCAGGCTCGCCTTGGTGATGCCGAGCAGAACCGGATGACCGCTCGCCGGCTTCTTGCCTTCGGCGACCATGCGGACGTTGATCTCGTCCATTTCCGAACGATCGATCTGCTCGCTTTGCAGCAGGTCGGTCTCGCCGGCGTCGTCAATCTCAACCTTCTGCAGCATCTGGCGAACGATCACCTCGCTGTGCGTGTCGTTGATGATAACGCCCTGCAACCGGTAGACGTCCTGGATCTCGTTGACGAGGTAGGC